>NZ_BAABNJ010000021.1:0-3686 GCF_040362265.1 Candidatus Pelagadaptatus aseana | reverse complement strand
GGCTACAGCTATGGCAATGAGTTATACGCTCGACCACACCTGAAGATCACATACTCAAAAAATGATGTAGCAAATATTAAAATGTTGATTGCCGGACGCATTGATGCGGTTCTTGGCGATCACGCCACCACTTTGGAGGCCATACAGAGTCTCAAGGCTCAAGATTATGTTAAATATGATCCGAAGTTTAAGCTGGCTGTTATGGATGTATTCTGGGTCTTTCAAAATGACACTAAGGGTCTTGAGCTGTGTCGATCTGTCTCGAAGGCCATATCCAGCCTGAAGGCGAATAAGCCCGGAGTGCTGTTCTTTGATGGTATAGACACCAAAGAAGAGCTATAAACAACATTATAAATTGCTTATAGCTCTTTGTTTTTATTGGATAAATCAACCTGCAGTTCGCGTTATCTCACGCATGGTGACGAATTCTTCAGCAGCGGTTGGATGAATGCCGATAGTGTCATCAAACTGAGCCTTGGTCACACCGGCCTTCATCGCGATGGCTATACCCTGAATTATCTCCCCTGCTTCGCTGCCAACCATGTGGCAGCCCAGGACCTTGTCGGTATTTTTATCCACAATAAGCTTCATAAACGTTCGCTCATTGAGACCACTCAGAGTGTGCTTCATATGCTTAAAATCGGTGGTATAGATATTGAGCCCATAACCCTGCTCTAACGCTTCTTCCTCCGACAAGCCGACAGTACCTATATTCGGCTGACAGAAAACCGCGGTGGCTATGTTGGAATAATCAACCTGCTTCACGGTCGAGTCATTACCATAGAGATTATGTGCCAACGCCATGCCCTCTGCGAGAGCAACCGGAGTCAGCGCCGGACCACCAATCACATCGCCAACGGCATAGATACTGGGTTCGCGGCTTTGAAAACCTGAGTCCACTTCAATGAACCCTTTGGCATCCAGAGTTACGGCCGTATTTTCAAGTCCGAGAGAGGCAATATTGGGTACCCTGCCGGTAGCAGCCAGTACACAGTCGACGATGTCTTTGTCGCCAGTGGTCAATTCAACTTCAAGACGCCCATCCGATGTTTTTGTAATGGCGACAATATTGGTCTCAAAACGTAAATCGATGCCCTTTTGATCCAACTCGTTTTTAACAAAATTTCGCACTTCGTTATCAAAACCGCGTAGAAACATGGGGCCACGGTAGATCAGTGAAGTATCAACACCAAGCCCTTTGAAGATCCCGGCAAACTCCACTGCTATATATCCACCACCCAGCACCATGGCTTTGTGTGGCAATACATCCAGATCAAACACCTCATTAGAGGTGATAATGTGCTCTTTCCCGGGGATATCAGGAATCATGGGCCAGCCACCAGTGGCAATCAATATGCGTTCAGCCGTGTATGTCTTATCACCCACCACAACCTGATTAGGCCCGGTAATAGTCGCCCGTCCTTCAATCAGTTCGACGTTATTGGACGAGAGAATGTTGCGATAGACATCATTCAGGCGACTGATCTCGGTAGTTTTGTTGTCTCTCAGAGTTGGCCAGTCAAAGTCCACACCGGAAATATTCCAACCAAACCCCTTGGCCCCTTCAATTTCATCGTGGATATGCGAGCCATAGACGTAAAGTTTCTTTGGAACGCAACCAACATTGACACAGGTGCCACCCATATAGCGGTCTTCTGCGATGGCCACCCGGGCTCCCTTGGCTGCTGACATACGACTGGCGCGCACACCGCCAGAACCGGCACCTATTACAAACAGATCATAATCAAAGTTGGACACGACTGATTCCTTCTACAACGTTCAAAGTATGGAAAAGATTCTATAGAAGCAAAAACAGAAATGGGAATAATTGTTTCGATGGATGTAATAGATAAAACCGATCAACATCAAAGGAGGCTATTCAGTGCCGCACGGATCCTAATGACACCTGCCAGCCAGCAATCAATTTAGGCAGATAAATCTATACCACCCGCACTTCTGCGCCGATCATGCCCGGTCCGCAGATTGAGTAACACGGGGCTATTTTTTTTTCGGCGTTGGCCTTTGCGACGTTCAGTATCCGGGCGATATTCGGGGAGCTTTTTGGCAACAGCAGAATCACGATTGCGAACCTGCTGCTGCCTGACAGGTTTGGCAGGCACATTGACTGGTTTTGAAATGGGACCTATATCCGGCATATTTCTCTACCTGTTTTGCGGTTTCAGCTTCAACCTATACTTTAAACTGTGCAGACACCTTCTCAAGCTGTTCTGCAAACTGCTTCAGAGAGCCGCTGAGATCTGAAACCTGTGACGTGTTCTTATCAGCAATCTGAGCACCGTCATGCACATCGACCACTTTTTCTTTGATGGACAAAGCGAATTCACGCTGTTTTTCCATCGCCTCGGAAATTTCCAGACTGTTTTCAGTAATTGAGGCCACTTTGGTGGTGATATTTTCAAGAGTAGTACCGGTAGTACCAGCCTGAGTGACGCTGTTTTGAGCCTGTGACTTGCCCTGCTCCATTACCGTTACGGCAGAACGAGCGGCTGTTTGCAGCTGCTCGATCACATTCTGGATCTCCAGTGTTGACTCCTGGGTTCTTGAAGCCAGAGTTCTTACCTCATCAGCGACTACGGCAAAGCCACGGCCCTGCTCACCTGCCCTTGCGGCTTCGATGGCGGCGTTGAGAGCCAGCAGGTTGGTTTGCTCTGCGATACCTCTGATCACATCGAGAATACCGGCAACACTTTCTGTATCGGATTCCAGTTTGACGATAACCTCAGAGGCTCGTTCAACCTCTGCAGCCAGCTCATTAATTGAGTTAACGGTGTTATTGACGATCTGCAGGCCTTCCTGAGCATCATTATTCGCCTCGGTTGAAGTCTCTGCAGCGATTCTGGCCTTCTCATTTTCCTGCGACACACTGATCAACATATCTTCCATTGCCGAGCTGATAAATTCGGTAGAAACGCGTTGCTGAGAAGAAATTTCTGAGGTTTCGTGAGACAGACTGCTTAAATCACGGGAGGCATTACTGAGCGGGGAAATAACATTAACCACATCACCAATGGTAGCGTGCAGTTTTTCAATAAAGAGGTTAAACCAGTGGACCAGAACGCCCAATTCATCACGACTGTCCAGCTGAATTCGACGAGTCAGATCCCCTTCACCCTCCGCTATATCCCTCAGCGAACTAACAATCATATCGATACCACGAGTAATCAATAAGATGATACTTATGGAAATAAGCACCGTAACGGTCACGGTAATCAACCCAATCAATGCACCCATTGATAAGTTGCTTTGCTCTGTTTCAATGGCATCGGCTACAGTGGTGGTAAAGTTTTGATGACTGACCGCATTGAAATTTTTCAGTTGTTTGGTCAATTCCTCCAGCAGACTGGCTTTTTTGCCAGCCACTTCAGCTATTTTACTGAAATCCATGGTGCCATCGATCATATCCTGGGTCAGCTTGAATGAGATGGCCGTAAACTGATCGAGATTGGTCTGGACAGCAGAAAGACTACCGGCTGCGTCTGGCAGCAGCGACTGTTGCTGCTTCAGGTTCTGTTTAATCTTATCGGCCAAGCCCTTGGCATGGTCCAGCATATCCTGTTCACCGGTACTGGCCGCATTAGTCATCAGTTCGTTCATTCGGTCCAGCAGGACAATATTGCTTTGTGCCAGCTCTAAAACTGGGAAATCTACATCCTTGATGGCATTTA
>NZ_BAABNJ010000020.1:0-4180 GCF_040362265.1 Candidatus Pelagadaptatus aseana | reverse complement strand
TATAAAAAAAGCCCCTGTAAAATTAAATCCTACAGGGGCTTTTGATTTGGTGGTGCCGTGGGACGCCGGTTTGGTTCCCTCAATAGGAACTGAATTAGTCCCTCAATTGCATTAGTAAGCCAATGCGGATCTATGCTTACGCAGGAGCTTCGGAACTCTGTTTGTCATTAGCTAGCAGGAACTTGGTTGACGATTGGCTTTGCGTTGTAGCTTCTCCATTTTGTTAACCAATCGCCTGATAGCGAAGTTTTCGCTTTATGAATATGTGCTGCAGCATGGCGCTTTTCAGTAATTTCCTATCAAGGTATATAGAACTAATAGCTTTGCAAGCGCTACGGAGTCACGATATTGAACGTGCCGGCAGGTTTATCCAGCATCCCCACAAAACTCAGCAAATCCAATGAGCTACCCTCTACGCTCAATTCATCACCCAACAGTAAATCTTTGAGACTGGCTTGGCCCACTGCGATATCGACAAAAAGGGTGAAGGTCAAATTCAAGGTGGCGTCCGCTGCCACTGGTGCCGCGATTTGCTTATGATGCATGACGGAATTTTTCACCGAGATCAAATGCGTTTCGTTAATGTCGGTAAAGTTCAGCAGAATGGTGAGTGCTTCGCCCTCAGCTTCGTCCGCATTCAGGCGCACGCTCATACTCGCGAGGAACTCTTCGACAGGCGTTGCCTTGAGTATTTCCTTCATCGAGACGGGCGAGATAATGCCTTTTTCGGGTGAGCCATGCCTCAATTCATAGGCGGCGCTCAAGTAAACATCTCGCCAAGGGCCTGATTCGGCCTGATAGCCCAACTGGTCATAAACCTTGGCCAGCAGCGCTCTGGCATCGGCGTTGTCTGGCGCGGCGAATACGGCCTGATTAAGTAGTTCTGCTAGCCAGCGGTATCGCTCTGTACCGGCTTCTGCATCGGCATTCGAGGCCTCTTCAAACTGTTTTTGTGCTTTTTCGACCACTGAGGATATACCACCCATCATGTCCACATAGTGACTTGCAGACACCGATTCAGGCAAGGGGTGTAGTTTGGCCGGGTTGCCGGTATACCAACCCATATAGAACTGGTACACCGCTTTTGCATTATGTTGCACGGTGCCGTAATAACCCTGGTTGTGGAAGTCCTGATTCAGCGCGTCCGGCAGTTTTATCTGACTGGCAATTTCATTGGGCGTATAACCCTGGTTCATCATACGCACCGTTTGATCATGGATATACTTGTAGGTGTCGCGCTGAACTTCCAGGAAGTTATTGATGTTGTCTTTACCCCACAGTGGCCAATGGTGGCTTGCGAAATACGTTTCTGCGTCCGCAAATTTTACCCTGGCCTCTTCGATGTAGCTTGTCCACAATCGCGCGTCACGTACCTTTGCACCTCGAAGTGTATAGAGGTTGTGCATGTTCCGGCTCACCAATTCGGCACCACAGAATGCTTTGTGCTCAGGCAAGTAGAAAGTGAATTCGGAGGGGGCCTCGGAACCGGATACAATCTGAAACTCGAATGGCACCCCGTCAATGACAAAGTTCAGGTTGTCGTGCGTGACGATTTCAGTCGGTTGTTTAAACGTGAAGCTGCCCGCGACAGGCAGCTTGCCCAGACCGGTGTCAACATGCCCACGGATGTCATTGGATAGACGCTTGCCGTACATGAACTCAGCACGACGTCCCATGGCGATGCCGGCAATAATATTTTCACTCGTCGCTTCTTCGACGAAACCTTCGGGTGCGATGATTCTCAGGTTGGCTTTTTCGTCCGCAGACAAATGCTCAAGAATACCGTCAACCCCGCCGAAATGATCGATATGAGAGTGGGTAAACAAAATGGCCTTAACGGGCTTCTTGCCTAGATGCGTTTGCGCCAGTTTGAACGAAGCGCTTGCCGGTTCTCTGGCGGTGAGCGGGTCTACCAATATCCAACCGGTGTCACCTTCAATAATGCTCATGTTTGACAGATCCGTTCCCCGAATCTGGTAGATCCCCTTCGAAACTTCGAATAAACCATGGATGTTGTTCAGTGCCGCCTGGCGCCACAAGCTCGGATTGACGGACGCGGGTGCATTGGTGCCGTCTGCGTCCACAAAGGAGAAATCATCTGGCCGGAACAGAAGATTGCCATCCCGGTCGCGTAATTCCAGGTTGTCTAGTTTGGCAATAAAACCTTTACGCGCGTGAGTAAAATCGCTCGTATTGGCGAAGGGGCGCTCGCTGAGAATCTTCTGGTTTGCTTTAGCAGTGGCCGCGGTTGGCGCGGTGTGGCCGTTCTGATTGGCACCTTCTTCCAAGGGAATATGCTCGGAACATCCTGCGGACAGTCCGATTAGGCAGGTCGCAATGATTGCGGATTTTATACTCTTCATATTTCATTAGCCTTGATGGAGTGGACAAAAAGATTGCAAGGAGTTTAAAGTGCCAAGTAAAATTTATCCAATCAATAAAATATATATAAGATATTTATGAAGCTGAATTTAAAGTCGGTTGATCTGAACCTGTTTCCCGTGTTTGAGGCCATCATGGAGCAGGGCAGTTTGAGCATGGCCGCGAGCCATCTGGGGATGAGTCAGCCCGCAGCAAGCGCGGCACTGAAACGACTTCGGCTGACCATAAAGGATGAGTTGTTTGTGCGTACGCGGCGGGGACTGGAGCCGACTGCTCGTGCGCTGGAGTTGTATCCCGTCGTTCATCACTTACTTGAATCATTGCGCGGCGAAATGGAACGCGCGAATCAATTTGATCCCTTGTTTTGCGAATGTATTTTCAAAGTAGCAGGAGGCGACTATTTTGACATGGTTTTTATGGGACGACTGATGAACATGCTGAGGGAAAGCGCGCCAAAGGTGCAAGTTGAATCGGTTATACATGGGTTTCAGGAATCTCTTAATCTGATACAACGTGGAAAACTGGACTTATGTTTGCACTACGATAAAGAAATCGCTCACGAGTTGCCGACGCTCAAACTATTTGAAGAAAGTATGTCTGTTCTAATGGCCGCGGATCATCCTTATGCCGATAAGCAGTTGAGTCTGACGGACTATATCGCCTTGGAACATGTGGTGCTGCCAAAACTTTCTGGAAATGCGAATCAGCTTGATGTGATTCTCGGTGGTTTCAACGAAAACCGTTGCGTTCGTGCCCGTGTCAGTTCGGTATCTTCGATGGTAATGGCGATTAAACAGTCTTACTTGATTGGTACGATACCAACGCGTATGGCAAGTATCTTGTGTGAAGGGTATGATCTGGTGTTCAAACCTTTTCCTAAAGAAGTGCCTCCAATTCCTATTTACCTGTCGTGGGCGTCTTTCTCGGATAACGACTCGGTTCACCGATGGTTTCGGAATATGATCGCGGGTTTGGAGTAGGTGTAGCTTGTTGTTGAGATAGGGATTTCTTAAAACTGTTTGGTTTGAGGTTTATTTGTCGACGTCTGTTCCAAGCGGTTAATCGGGAAGGACTCACAGAAATGCGCTAACGAAGCAGAAAAATTTCCGATTTCTCGTAGTGTCATCCGAATGACTTGAAACTGGGCGGGCAAGTCAGGTACAGGCGAGAAGATGTACTGGAATATGAGGCCAGTTGCTTAATAAAAAGTACGTTTGAAGCTTTTTGAGGGAGTGCTAGTACGCAAGTTCCCGCACCAGCCCTAATTTCCTGATAGTAAAGTTGCGGGTTAATAAAAAGCCCTAATGGCTGGTGAGGGCTCATTAGGGCTATTTACAAGATGGTGGTGGGACGGGACGCGGGTTCAGTTCCCTAACTCGCAACCGAACAAGTCCATTAAATACCTGCGATTAGCTATCGATATTTATGCCCCTAACCAGCCCTAATTAGCTTGATTTGATCCGTAGTTTTGAGCGTTCATGGTGGTTACCAAATAGTCCAACACAGGAGTTTTTATGACGGTAATACACATGAATCAGAGGCAGCTGGCGAATCGCTGGGGCGTGAGTGAAGCGACTTTAGAGCGGTGGCGTTCCGAAGGGATTGGCCCCAGGTATTTGAAACTACAGGGGCGAGTTATGTATCGGGAGAAAGATATTGAGGCCTATGAAGCCAACTGCTTGAGGCAGTCGACTTCTGAGGCTGTCAAAGAAAGTATTAGTTCTTCGTGACTGCATTAAACAGATTTACCAACTTGAGCTGGTCAACCCGGCTCACCGGTGTTTTGCCGATATTGGGA
>NZ_BAABNJ010000019.1:0-4587 GCF_040362265.1 Candidatus Pelagadaptatus aseana | reverse complement strand
TGCGCTCCTCAACAGGAGGGCGCGAACTATACGGCCGACCCTGAACGCTTGCAAGCGGTTTTTAAAAATAATTTTCAAAAACAAATCGGGCGCTTAAAAAGCGCCCGATCTGAGAAACTAACAGCCTGAAAAAGTTCAATTATTACGCGACAGTTTTCGAAGTGACAACAGCCACATAACCAAGCCCGAACCGGCATAAAGAGAAAACAGGGTTAAAAGTATCTTGGGTGGATCCACTGCAATGACACCAAAAGCCAAAACCATACCCAACATTGCCACAAAAGGGACACGACCTTTGAGATCGAGATCTTTAAAAGAACTGTATTTGACATTGGATACCATCAGCAGACCCATAAGCGCGGTTATGATTCCGGCAATCACAGAAGGCCTGCCAGCCATTTCAACATCAAAGCCGACCCAAACCATACCAGCGACTACCGCTGCCGCTGCAGGGCTTGCCAGGCCGATAAAATATCGTGAGTCGACCTCACCAACCTGAGTATTAAAGCGTGCCAGTCGTAATGCCGCACCCGCCACATACACAAATGCCACCCCGACACCAAATTTACCCAGATCCACTAGAGCCCAAAAGTACATCACCAGCGCAGGCGCAACACCAAAGGACACCATATCTGACAGACTGTCGTACTGAACACCAAACTCACTGGCGGTTCCAGTGAGGCGCGCCACTCGTCCATCCAAGCCATCGAACACCATAGCGGCAAAGATTGCCAAGGCAGCGAATTCAAAATTGCCATGCACCGCAGAAATAATGGCATAGAAACCACTGAATAACGCCGCAGTGGTAAATAAATTAGGCAATAAGTAAATACCCTTGTGCTTTACCTTCTTACCATCAACATGCACCTCTTCAATGTGCTCATCGACAGGGATAAAGCTTTCTTCCGACTTGTTACTTTTATCGTCAGCCGCCGAATTAATATGCGCAACCTTATCTTGGTTTTCGTTGCTGTTCTCATTCATCAGTTATCTCAATCACAAAAAACGGGTAATGACCCAATCTGTTCATTATAACTCTGCCTCTGAAAGCTGCCTACAGATTAGCTTTCACATATACGCAGGACATAAAAAAATCCGATGCCATTTCTGACACCGGATTTTTCTTGTCAGCTCGTGACCCAGAGATCACAAAGCACAACCAGTATTAACTGGCGCTGGACTTCAGAGCCTCAGTCAGAGCAGCTTCTACTTCTGCTGCACTTACACCTTCAGTCTCCATGCTCAGCTCAGCTTCACGCTGACGACGGCGTTCTTTGTGATACGCCAAACCGGTACCAGCAGGAATCAAGCGACCAACAACCACGTTCTCTTTGAGACCGCGCAGGTTATCGGACTTGCCAGTTACCGCAGCCTCGGTCAGTACGCGAGTGGTCTCCTGGAACGAAGCGGCAGAGATAAACGATTCAGTCGCCAGAGACGCCTTGGTGATACCCAGCAATTGACGATCAAAGGTCGCGGGCTGCTTATCGCTGTCACGCAATTCTTCGTTTTCAGTCAGTACGCGGTTGAATTCCGCCTGCTCACCTTTCACGAAGCTGGAATCACCCATTGCGGTAATCTCAACTTTGCGCAACATCTGACGAACGATAACTTCAATGTGCTTATCGTTAATCTTCACACCCTGCAGACGGTAAACATCCTGGATTTCGTTGGTGATGTAGCGAGCCAGAGCCTCTACACCCTGCAGACGCAGGATATCGTGCGGGTTGCTCGGGCCATCGGATACAACCTCACCCTTTTCTACCTTCTCACCTTCAAACACAGTCAATTGACGGTGCTTCGGAATCAGCTGCTCCCAGTGAGTGCTACCATCGGCCAGAGGCTGACCATCGTTAGGTGTAATTACCAGACGACGTTTGCCTTTGGTTTCCTTACCGAAGGAAACAGTACCGGAGATTTCCGCCAGAATGGACGGCTCTTTTGGCTTACGTGCTTCAAACAGGTCGGCAACGCGCGGCAGACCACCGGTAATATCACGGGTTTTGGAGCCTTCCTGAGGAATACGGGCAATTACGTCACCCACACCGATCTGATCACCGTCGCCAATGCTCAGAATAGCCTTGGCTGGCAACATGTAGTGCGCCGGCACATTGGTGTTGGCCAGGCAAAGCTCGTTACCCGCTTCGTCAACCAATGTCACAGTAGGCTTCAGATCCTTACCAGCCGCTGGACGTTCGGCCGGATCCAGAACCTCAATAGAAGTCAGGCCGGTCAACTCATCAGTCTGACGACGGATGGACAGGCCATCTTCCATGCCGGAGAACACAACCTTACCAGCCACTTCAGTAACAATCGGGTGAGTGTGGGGATCCCACTTGGCCACAAACTGACCACCTTCAACCTTGTCACCTTCTTTAACAGTAATCTCGGCACCGTAAGGCAGCTTATAACGCTCACGCTCACGACCACTGTCATCGGCAACAGCCAGCTCACCGGAGCGAGACACCGCAACCAGGTTGCCATCGTTGTTTTCAACAACCTTAAGGTTGATCAGACGCACAGTACCGTCTTGCTTAACTTGAACACTGTCTACCGCAGAAGCCCGGCTCGCCGCACCACCAATGTGGAAGGTACGCATGGTCAGCTGGGTACCCGGCTCACCGATGGACTGGGCAGCAATAACACCGACAGCCTCACCTGGATTGGCCAAGTGGCCACGGGCCAAATCACGACCGTAACACTGGGCACAGATACCGTGGCGGGTTTCACAGGTAATCGGCGAGCGTACCTGCACTTCATCGATACCTACCTCTTCAATCTGAGCAACCATCTTCTCGTCGATCATAACACCGGCTTCGAACAGCACTTCATCAGAGCCTGGAACCAGAATATCTTCGCCGATCACACGACCAAGAATACGATCACCCAAGGATTCGATTACATCACCACCTTCAATAACAGGCGCCATGGTCAGACCCGCGTCTGTACCACAATCCTGCTCGGTGATAACCACGTCTTGCGCAACATCCACCAGACGACGAGTCAGGTAACCGGAGTTCGCAGTTTTCAGTGCGGTATCCGCCAGACCCTTACGGGCACCGTGGGTAGAAATAAAGTACTGACCAACATTCAGACCTTCACGGAAGTTTGCGGTAATTGGCGTCTCAATAATGGAGCCGTCTGGCTTGGCCATCAGACCACGCATACCGGCCAGCTGACGAATCTGAGCAGGGGAACCACGAGCACCGGAGTCAGCGTACATAAATACGGAGTTGAAAGAACCTTGTTGCTCTTCTTCACCGTCTTTATTAATCACAGTCTCGGTAGTAATACCTTCCATCATGGCCTTGGCTACCAAATCGTTAGCGCGAGACCAGATATCGATCACCTTGTTGTATTTCTCACCCTGAGTAACCAGACCGGAGGCGTACTGGCTTTCAATTTCTTTCACTTCCGCTTCAGCACTGGCTACGATTGCATGTTTCTCATCAGGGATAGCAAAGTCATTTACACCAATAGAAGAACCGGACTTGGTGGAGTACTGGTAACCCATGTACATCAGTTGGTCAGCAAAGATAACGGTCGATTTCAGACCGACGATGCGATAGCAGTAATTGATCACCTGAGAGATGGCTTTCTTAACCATCGGACGGTTAACCTGCTCAAACGGCATACCTTCGGGAACGATCTCCCACAACAGCACACGACCTACAGTAGTGTCCGCCAGGAAAGTACGGGTTTCGCTGTCGCCGTCTTCGTTCTTAACGGTCTCGGTAATACGAACCTTGATCTTCGCCTGGATATTAACTTTCTGAGCATTGTAGGCACGGGAAACTTCTTTCACGTCCGCAAATACCATGCCTTCACCCTGAGCATTTACACGCTCACGGGTCATCCAGTACAGACCCAATACCACGTCCTGAGAAGGAACAATGATTGGCTCACCGGAAGCAGGTGACAAGATGTTGTTGGTGGACATCATCAGGGCACGGGCTTCCAGCTGGGCTTCCAGCGTCAGGGGTACGTGTACCGCCATCTGGTCACCATCGAAGTCAGCGTTATAGGCCGCACAAACCAATGGGTGCAGCTGAATGGCTTTACCTTCAATCAATACAGGTTCAAACGCCTGGATACCCAGACGGTGAAGAGTCGGTGCACGGTTGAGCATGACAGGGTGCTCACGAATCACTTCATCCAGAATATCCCAAACAACGGGTTCTTCACGCTCAACCATCTTCTTGGCAGCCTTGATGGTGGTCGCCAGACCACGCAGCTCAAGCTTGCTGAAGATAAATGGCTTGAACAGTTCCAGCGCCATCTTCTTGGGCAGACCACACTGATGCAGTTTCAGGGTCGGGCCCACAACAATTACGGAACGACCGGAGTAGTCAACACGCTTACCCAACAGGTTCTGACGGAAACGACCCTGTTTACCTTTGATCATGTCAGCCAAAGATTTCAGAGGACGCTTGTTGGAACCGGTAATGGCGCGACCGCGACGACCGTTATCCAGCAGCGCATCCACAGATTCCTGCAGCATACGCTTTTCGTTGCGCACAATAATGTCCGGAGCATTCAGATCCAACAGGCGCTTCAGACGGTTGTTACGGTTGATCACACGACGGT
>NZ_BAABNJ010000018.1:0-4633 GCF_040362265.1 Candidatus Pelagadaptatus aseana | reverse complement strand
AAATTATGAAATTTTTGAAAACGGCGGCAACATCCATAATTGCCCTTGGGCTATTATCCGGGGTGGCTGCAGCACAAAACACCAAATTAACATTCCAGACGCATTATGGACCTGAAACCTTATCGGGTAAGCTAATCGCGGATTATGTTGATGATGTTCAAACAATGTCTGGCGGGGAAATTGAAATAGAAGTCTATTATTCTTCATCAGTTGTTAAATCAGTTGAAACATTTGATGCTGCTGCCAGCGGTATTATTGATTGTGATATGACCGGTGGTCTATATCAGGTCGGCAAAAATTCTGCATTCCAGTTTGCCTCGGATATAACAGGCGCATATTCAACCCCATATCAGCAGCTTTCCTGGTTGTATTATGGGGGTGGCCTTGAGAAAACACAGCCACTTTATAACAAATACGGGATGCAGTTAATTGGCTGGTTCATTTATGGTCAGGAGTCTTTGGTATCAACCCGACCAATCGGCACGGTTGACGACCTGCAAGGGTTTAAGTTCAGAGCGCCTCCAGGCATGATCACGAAAATCTTTGATAAATTGGGCGCGTCTCCAATTGTGATGGATTTCACCGAGATTTTTACAGCCCTCGAAACCGGTATCATTGACGGGGCCGATGCTTCAGGCTTTGCTAACAATGTCGGACTTGGTCTGTATGACCTAGGGAAACACTCAAACTATCCTGGTTTCCATTCAATGCCATCTGACCATTTAGCATGTAACAAAGAAGTTTGGGATAATATGCCAGAAAAGCATCAGCGTATCATGCTGGTAGCTATTGAAAAACTCGCGCTTAGAAATTCTCTGGCGTTTGAAGTAAGAAATGCTGAAGCGGTGGCTGTTGCACCTGATAATGGCGTGACTATCTATTCCTGGTCGGAAGAAGAGCTTGCAAAGTTTAGAGCCGCTGCAACAGAGGCATGGGTTGAATTTGCGGATACACCAGAAGCAAAAGACCTTGTTGAGTCTCATAAGCAGTTCATGAAAAAGCTTGGCATAATTAAATAACAATCTCACGCCTCCCCGTGAGAGATGCGCACATGAAATGTGTGCGCATCACTTAGGTTACAAAGTGAATGAAGAGGGAAATGGTGTTGGAGAATAAATTCAATAATGTTCTTGAATGGGTGGTTCCTTTTGCGTTTATTTTTTGCGCTGGCTGGATCACCTGGCATTTGCCGGCGTTCATTCTTACCTGTTTTCCGCCTGCAGATGTTTCAGATTATGATAAGCTAAGTGCGCTATTCCAACGTATTGACCTTACCCCTAATTTTTATCAGCTATTTGGCGGTTTTGCAGATTTCCTGGATTGGGGATGTCTTATCCTACTGCCAATTTTGGGATATATCGGTGTAAAGACTGTGCGTCGCGCGTCAATGGAATTTGAAGATTGGACGTCAGCAGACCGCCTGGCCGTATTTGTAGGACGTTTGACCATGATGCTGATTGTCTTGCTTTGTTTTGTAATGCTCTACGAAGTTCTGCTCAGATATGTTTTTGAGGCGCCCACTCTTTGGGCAAATGAATTATCCCTGTGGCTTGCAAGTATTATCTTTCTTTGCGCTGGTCTCTATACCATGCAGCAAAGAAGCCATATCCGTATTCTGATTATTTATCAGATACTACCTAAAAGCCTGCAGCGTCTTTGTGATGTTTTGTCTACTTTGGTGATCGTTACATTTGCCTTTTTTCTCTGTTACGGCGGTTACAGAGAGGCGTTTGATAAATTTTACCGTTGGGAAACATTTGGCACCGCCTTTGACCCGCCAATTCCTGCAACAGTGAAACCGCTGGTTCTTTTCATCACCGTTCTGGTTGCCGCACAGGCCCTGCTCAACCTGATTTCAGACTGGAACAAACAGACAGTAGTTCATTCAGCAGCTGATGATATTGGTGAGGATGATATTGCTCGCCTGAAGGCATCTATTGGTGAAGATGAAGCCTCAATTCAGAGTTCATCACGCCGTGGTACCACTCAAAATCAACTCTCAGGGAAAAATTGATGGATATTGGAACAATTTCAATAATTTTATTATTAGGCCTTATGTTGCTTCTTGCCGCAGGCGTACCGCTCGGTTTTGCATCGGCAGTTCTGGCCGTTTTAGTGCTTGTGATGAAATTTGAGCCACAGCTTTTGCTGAACCCTCTGGCTTTTGGTGATGGCATATTAACCGGTAGGCCAGGATCTGGTCCATTAAACATATTGGCACAGAAAATATATGGGTTGCTGACAGACTATGTTCTAATTTCCATTCCACTGTTTATTTTTATGGCGGCCTTGCTGGAACGATCCGGCATTGCCAAGGACATGTATAGCTCATTAAATATTTGGCTTAATCGAACCCGTGGCGGGATCGCGATTGTCACGTCAATCATGGCGGTGATAATGGCCGCAATGTCGGGTATCATTGGCGGCGAAGTTGTGCTTTTGGGTCTGATAGCGCTGCCCCAGATGTTACGGCTGGGCTATAATCAAAATCTGGCGGTTGGAACAATTTGTGCCTCCGGTTCTCTTGGCACCATGATCCCCCCTTCCATTGTCCTTATCATTTATGGATTAATTACCGAAACATCTATCAAGGCGTTATTTACCGCATCCTTTTTGCCAGGCTTCATGCTGGCCTCCTTTATAATTACGTATATTATCATCAGAACTCAGCTGAAGCCCGAAGATGCACCTTTACCCGAGCCAATTGCCGGTGAGCCACAAGGCGTTGAAAAATTCAAACTTTTTTCAGCCTTTGTTGCGATCCTAACTGCAGGGTTTTCCACTATATTATTCTTGCGTGCGCTGTTTTTTGAACTTTCTGGCCAGAATGCAGCGAATACGGCTGATCCCTTTGCGTTTGGAACCGCTGACTGGCTTCCATGGTTTGGCGGTGTTACCATCGCGTCGCTGGTGATCATGTTTGTCGTTTTGGGGCGCGAGCGCGTTATCAAAGGCTGGTCGATGGGCAAGGGGCTGGTTCCGCCTGTTGTTGTAATCGGGGTTGTCATGGGCTCCATCTATGGCGGGATTACCGGTATTACAGAAGCTGCCGCCATGGGGGCTTTTGCAGTTTTATTCATGGCTATCATTCGCGGCGAGGCGTCTGCCAATCTGGTTTGGGAAAGTTTAATGCGCACCCTAAAGTCTACCGGGACGATAATATGGGTGACTATCGGTGCTGCTGCGCTCGCAGGGGCCTATACGATTGCTGGCGGCCCAGCCTATGTAGCCGACTTCATAGTCGCATCAGAATTGCCAACAATGGGCGTTTTACTTGCCATGATGTTGATCCTGTTATTTATGGGCGCCTTTATGGATTGGGTCGGCATAGTGCTTCTGATAATTCCGGTATTCTTGCCAATTGTACAGAAACTGCCCATTGAAGAAATCGGCATATTTGGTCAGCTTGAGCCACGATATGTACCGATTTGGTTTGGGGTCGTTTTTTGCATGAATATGCAGGTAAGCTTTTTAAGCCCTCCTTTTGGTCCGGCAGCCTTTTACCTGAAATCAGTTGCTCCACCGCATATTAGCCTTACAGATATTTTTAGAGGATTTCTTCCCTTTATTGGTATCCAGCTATGTGCGCTAGCCGTCCTGTTAATTTGGCCACCAATAGTAACGCTATTGTTAAATTGATACGTTACTGAGGATTGGGACTTTTTGGGGAAGGCAACGTTAAGATCGGAATAGAATGGCGGTTGGACCTGATTGGCCTGGGTTGGTGCTTTGGATACCCGAAGCGACATTCGGAAACTAGTGAAAATACCATGGACGATAATACCTCAAATCTAACTATGAATTGTTCAAATTCTAAACTTGTTGAACTAATTCGTGCCGTTGAAAAACATGAAAAATTGGGAACAAAATGGAAAATCGAAAATGACTAAAGACAATAGAAATCATAGAAAGGTCATCATTTCTTGCGCAGTTACAGGCGCGATACATACGCCGTCCATGTCACCACATTTGCCCATTACGCCCGAAGAGATAATTACAGATAGTCTCGCTGCGGCCGAAGCTGGCGCAGCTATTCTACATCTCCATGCTCGTAACCCAGAAGATGGTCGTCCAGATCAAACACCAGAAGGATTTTCCCCATTTCTCTCTCGGATTAAGCAAAGTTCTGACGCTGTAATAAATATTACCACGGGAGGGAGCCCGTATATGACTGTCGCAGAGCGCGTTGCTCCAGCAGCAAATCACAAGCCCGAACTCGCCTCTCTGAATATGGGATCTATGAACTTCGGCCTCTATCCGATGCTGAACAGATACAAAACATTCAAATTCGATTGGGAGCGCGAACACTTGGAAGGGTCCAAAGATCTTGTGTTTCGTAACTCCTTCAAGGATATCGAATATGTGCTGGAAACTTGCTACGGCAACGGTACCAGGTTTGAGTTCGAGTGTTATGATATCTCGCACTTGTATAACCTTGCTCATTTTGCTGATCGCGGTTTGGTAAAAGCTCCTTTCTTCGTGCAATCTGTTTTTGGACTTCTCGGCGGGATTGGCGCACACCATGAAGACATTATGCACATGAAGAGGACAGCCGACCGATTATTTGGAGATGATTTCCGCTGGTCTGTTTTGGGTGCTGGTGCCAATCAATTCCGAGTTGCAGCACAAGCCG
>NZ_BAABNJ010000017.1:0-8197 GCF_040362265.1 Candidatus Pelagadaptatus aseana | reverse complement strand
TCGTTGGTATGAAAAGTGATAGGTATGAAAAGTGGATGTCCTCTTTTCTTCTATTGAAGATCAAGTTGGGCATCAGCAATGTCGGTCGTTGGTATGGAGAGTGGATGTCTTCTTTTTCCCTTTTCTTATTTCTTTAACCTATGCCGAGGAATCAAAAAAAGAAGAATCCTAGAGCTGACGATTTAGAATGCGATATTTCAACGGCGTAACGCCACTCCAACGCTTAAAGGCTTTACAAAAGTTCGAGGGGTTGGCGTAACCCACCATTCTTGCAATCTCTGCGATATTCACAGGTGAAGCAAGGAGGTACTTCACGGATAGGTAAAACTTAACCTCTTCAATAATATCTCGATACTTGAGGTCGCAATTGTTAAGGCGGCGCGTAACGGTTCGCTCAGATAAACACAAATAGTTTGCTACAGAGGATAGCTTAAGTTGGCCTTCTAATTTGTTAATGATGATATAAATCACCAACTTCTTCAGCTCGTCGGCCGTACTCACTCGTTGACGGAATATCTGAACGCAATACGCCCGATTACCGAATTGCTGCACGCCGGAGTTTTCGCCTGCTCGGTCTGTATGCGCATCCTGTATATTAGGTTTTCTAGGTTGGAAATGGGAAATTAAATAATCGGTCATTGCTGTCTTCCGGAAGTTAAGCAGTTCAGGTTATCGATGAATTGCCATGGGCGTAGCACACAAGAAGTACTTTCATGAGATTTGCTATTTGATGGGGGGCGTTAAAGATTGGTTGTCAAGTTGTGAAAAATATCACGGCCTAAATGTGGACCGCTCAGAGTTAAAGATCACTCGGAAACAAAAAAAGGGCAAGCCAATGGCTTGCCAAAGCACGAGAGAGTTGATGGTGGGCTCTGCCTAGAAACGCAGCGTTGCTTCAAAACCCATAGTTCTCGGAGCACCGATATGCAGATTATTCAAACCGTAACCCGCCTGCAGGTCGTATGCTTGAGTGACGTAGACTTTGTCTTCAAGATTCTTTGCCCAGAATGCTAAGGTGTATGCGCCATCGAGTGATTCAAAACTAACTCGCGCATTACTGACCCAGTAATCCCGGCCTTGAATTCCATCAGTGTTAAATACATCAAAGTATTGATCGTCAACGAAGGAACCGTCCAGGTGCAACGTCAATACACCTGTGTCGTCAAGTGGTATATCGTAATCCAGGGACACATTCATGTTTAACCGGGGAGCCGCGATCAATTCGTTACCTTCCAAATCAACGCCGCTCAGCGTTCCTTTCTTCACTTCGGTATCTAACCAGCCCAGCCCGGCTCGAACCAACAAAGATTCCGTTGGCTTGGCCGTCAGCTCTAACTCAACCCCTGAAATGTTGGACTCATCAACATTGACCAAAGTTTGCACCAACGTAGCCGTATCAACATTTAGAAACTGCTGCCCTTCGTAGGCGTAATGAAACAATGCGCCGTTCAGGCGAACGCGGTCATCTAGGAAATCACTTTTGAAACCAATTTCATAGGCATCAACGTACTCGGGATCGACACTGTTGACCTCGCTGATATCTACCAGGCCTTGTGCGTTGAATGCACCGGAGCGATACCCCTTACTGAAGCTGGCGTATAAAAGTGTGCCGTTGTCGGTAAAGTAGTCAATGCCAATCTTTCCTGTCCATTCTCGATCAATAAACTCTCTGGACGTTAAGGGAATCAAGGGACCCAGGTCGCTGCCATCGTTACCCTTCAGCCGGGTTTGGAGGTTGTCCAGTTCATTTTTGTCTTCGGTGTAACGCAAGCCCAATCGAAGTGTCGTTACATCATTAACGGCAAGGTTGCCATCAAAATAGGCCGCTATACTGGATTTGGTTTGTTCCAGTTCGCGGTCGACGCCGCATCCGAACAATGCAAACTGCCCTAAACCGGCGCCGGTCGCCGCGGTTAAAGCGCCGTCCATAGCCATACCTGCCGGAGTCACAGGTCCCACTAGTGGATCAAGGCAATCAAAGGCGTCAAGACTCCCGTCCTGATTGAGATCCAAATCGCTGTACAGATTGACGTCACCTTTAATATCAATGGTTTCCTTGGCGTAATACAGTCCCGAGATAAAATTGAAGTCGCCGTCGAAGTCACTGGTAATGCGGATATCCTGAGCAATCTGTTCCGCCTCAGAACTTGCACTAAGGCTCAGAACTCTAAGGGGGCTGCCGTCAGCATCTTCAATAGATTCGAAAGATCCCTTGTCCCACGATGTGATCGAGGTCAAAGTTAACTCACTGTTCATGTCCCAATTAACCGTGAACGCCGCGGAATCCGTTTCAATTTTCCGCTTGTCGTCTCGATTACTCTCGATTTCAAAGTCATCCAGATGAGAGCGGAAGTAGGACGCCGAACTTCCTCCATTCGAACCTCCGACTGCAGCACCGGACGCTGCGAAAAGTTCGTAGAGTGAATTGCCAACACCCAGTGCTCCCGGTTCTGCCGTAACGCCGAAGTTCACTGGCGTGGATTTACTGGAGGAAAATCTTCCTAGTATTTCAAGATCGTCAGCAGGTTGATAGGTGAAGGCAACTCGTCCGCCCCATTCATCAATAGCATTGGCATCGTCTTTGCCTGCAAGCTTATTCTCTTTCCAGCCGTCGGCTTTTACCACAGTCCCCGCTACTCTGACCGCGAGAACATCATCAATTAGCACGGTTTGATAAGCGCCTTGTGCCTCTCTTCGCTGGTAATCTCCAGCGCCCAATGTCAGGTAAGATTCATCTTCCATAGTGGCGCTTTTGGTAATGTAATTGACAGCGCCGCCTGTTGTATTTTTACCGTAGAGCGTGCCTTGAGGACCACGAAGCACTTCAACGCGCTCGAGGTCATAGAGCTGGACTCCTTGTAAGGCTGGATTACCCTTGTAAACTTCATCCACATACAGAGCTACGGGGCTCGACTGATTCAGGGAAAAATCACTCATGGATATTCCACGCATTGATATCACCGGAAATCCATCACCGTAGGGCGTGGATATTTGCATGTTCGGAACTTGCGCGGCGATTTCGGTACTGGCTCGAATTTTCAGACCTTCGAGGTCTCCAGAGCCGAGAGCGGAAACGGATACCGGGATATCCTGAACACTCTCAGAGCGCTTTTGGGCTGTAACGACAATTTCTTCCAGCTGCAAGGTTTGTGCCTGCGCGCCTACGACAACACTCGCGAGCGACAAGGCCACTGCTTGCACTAGCAAACGTTTTTTGGGTTTGTTGGGGGGTGCCATTGCTCTTCCTCAATTATCAATTGTGATTTTTATTATCAGCCGCAGATCACGGTCGTACGGACAGCAAGAATATACTGAGAGAGAGATGTAAATAATTGACAGTTAAGGAAACATAGTTGATATTTTAGGTAGAAATTAAATGGGCAGATGGGAACGTTTGTAACGTGACTCAATTTAAGAAGCTACCAAAACCCGACTATCAATGGTTATTGGATTTTGCCCATTCCAGGGGCATTACATCTCACGAAATTGAGCGGTCACTGGATTTGGAAAAGGATTCGAGTGGCAGCTATCGATACCTTTCAATGGAAGACTATATCCGGCTCATTAATTGGATGGCGGAGCACCTGGATGAGCCGCTGCTGGGCTTACAGCTGTCAAAGATCACCAAAAACTCTGACTTCGGCGACGCTATGCTGACAGTCTTTCACGCGGCTACGTTGAAGGACGCCTGCCTGTGCCTATCTCGATACGATCAAACGATTTCTAAAGCAATTGTTATCGATTTCATTGAAGGTAAACATGAAAGTCGACTTGAGTATCGAGTTAACATTGCATCCATCTTTGATGTTTCTCAAGAAGTTGAAATGGCATTGGCGTTAATTGTGCGACTATTGCGCGAGCAATTAGGCAGTGACTGGAATCCTGTAGAGATTGGATTTAGTCATAAGCCAAATTCCGCCATTGAGAATTACCACGGCTTTTTTGGAGAAAATGTAAAGTTTGAACAGGCGGTGAACTATTCAATTGTCAATAATGCTGATCTGGACGTAAAAGTCACCCAAGCAGATCCAAGTACGCTGAAAGTGTTGCGCGAGCACGCCGATCAGCTTCGCGATAAGATAATGCAACTTGATGATATTGTTGGTCGAGTTAAATTCTTTATCGCTCGAACAATCGGCACGGGAATATGTTCGGCAGACGAAGCCGCAGCGCAGTTTTTCATGACTCGCAGAAACCTGACGCGACAACTGGCGATACGTGGAACCTCCTTTCGCGAGCTCCGAAATACGGTCATGGAGCAGGTCGCCAAGCAAGCGCTGGCGGAAACCAGTTCATCCATCAGTGCCATTGCCCAGCAATTAGGCTACTCAGAATCCAGCGCTTTTGATCGTGCCTTCAAAAAAATGAGTGGCTATACACCAAGGGAATATCGAAATGTCAATCAGCACGATTTTTGATCACGACTTCAAGCCGGGTTTGAGTGTCTCCAAAAATATAAGAATATCTTTAGAGATGCTCAGCAGTATCGTTCCTTCAAATGCCTTGCGGCAGTATTTGCTCTTGTGGCGCTGGCGTGCGGCGACAATCGCTCCGGTGATACACAGATAATACTTGGAATCACCCGTTAATAGAGTCGTGTTAGATACGCGGTCACGTGTTGCTTCTGTCGCTTTGCGGGCCAATCATCAGGTGCCAGTGACGCCTTTAATCCTAGGCCATCTAGATAGGTAGCCAGCATTTCAGATTCTATCTGCACGTCCAGATCCTGCCTAAGTTCACCTGCAATCCGGGCTTCTTCGATGAAACCAGAAATACCTATTACCCAATCCCTTATCCAGCGCGCCTGGGTCTGTTGCAAGGCTTGAGAATCTCTGGTTCGCTGCCAAAAATCTCTCCAGACACAAAACTCTTTCTGCACAGTTTCGTTGAGCGGTAGAGTCTGTAATAACCACCCTTCTAAATCTCTCGGATTGGCCTGTTTCGCATGTTCTAAGCGATCCTTGGTGGATTCGATTACCTGCTCCAGTGCCGCCTGAAGCACATGTTCCTTATTGTCAAAATAATAATTAACCATGCCCTCGGTGCAGCCGACTTCTTCGGCAAGCTTGATCATGGTCACTTTATGAATTCCGTATTTGCTGATGGCTTCAGCCGCCCCGCGAGCGATGAGCGTACGTCTTTCTTCGTGATCTAGGATTTTTGGCATGTTCTTTTACACCTATAATACGATAACAGCTCATACAACGTTTTTATTATATTAAATATTGACCAATATTAATAATGTGTGTAAACATATTATGCAATATTTATAAAAAGGTGCTCTCCGTGGACAAGAAAAATAATCAGACAAGTCAGCAAGGCCTGAACCGACGCAGCATCTTAAAAAGTGGTTTGGGAGCTCTAGGTGCCGTGGCGGTAACGACAGCCGGTGCCAACGCTGGTGTAAGTGCCATGGCGAGCAGAGGCTCCACAGGTAAAACCGATGACACATATGACTATGATGTTATTGTTATTGGTGGTGGTTTTGCCGGGGTCACGGCGGCCCGTGAACTCAGACAAGCGGGATTGTCTGTGCTTATATTGGAGGCCCGTAATCGTCTTGGTGGACGTACGTTTACGGTAAAGCGCGATGGCAAGCTGTTCGAGCTTGGCGGTGCCTGGGTGCACTCTACGCAGCCTAATGTTTTTGCGGAAATTAATCGCTATGATTTACAGCTGGTGGACTCCACTCCCGGTACGATACCTGAATTGCTGTGGTGGGACGGCGTCGAAGCCAGAAATGCCGGCATGAGCGGTATCGCGCCACTTCTAAAGATGGCTCTCTGTGAGAACGGAAGTCCGGAAGTTGAGCCTTCCCCACCTTTGGTTACCTATCAAAGTTTTGCCATAGCCAATGAGCAATTGCATCAATTTCACGATGGTGCTGTTGACGCATTTCCGCTGCCCTATGATCCCTATGTTACTGACAATTGGCGCAATGCTGATGCCATGTCGGTACGCGATCGCCTGGATCAGATGAACCTGTCTCCCTCTTTGTCGCCGATTATTGAGGGATTATTGGGGTCAGCCGTTCATGGAGCTTTTGATCAAGCCAGTTACGCAGAAATGCTGCGTTGGTGGTCCTTGGTTGGCAGCGATTTTACCCGCTACAGTGACAGCGTCTCTCGCTATAGTTTCAAGCATGGGACGCAGAGTCTAATAGATGCCATGCTCGACGATGGTCGCCCGGACGTAAAGTTAGGTACACCGGTGAAAGAGGTTCACGATCTGGGAGATCATGTAAAAGTCGTAACTGAGACAGGAAAAACATACACTTGTCAGTCCGCCATCAGTGCGGTGCCGATGAATGTGTTATCCAAGATTCAATTTTCCCCAGCGCTAGCACCGCAAAAAATTAAGGCCTCTGAGGAGGGACATGCCGGTTCCGGAGTGAAGTTCTACATTCGTATCCGTCAAAATATAAAGCCCACTTTGATGTTGGCCGCAGAGCAGGAACCTATTAGCGGAATCATGACCATGGCCAGCCCGGGCGATGGCACTCATTTGGTAGCATTTTCCACCGATCCGTCACAAATCAATCCCAATGACCATGGGCAAGTAGAAAAACTATTACGTCGCTTTATACCTGATGCAGATGTTGTGGATACCCTCCATTACGATTGGCATTTGGATCCATATTCACAAGGTACCTGGTGCGTTTTGAAGAAAGGTCAATTGGCGGATTCGATAGTTCCATTGCGCGAATCTCAGGGGCGAGTACATTTTGCCGGGGGAGATATTGACTTGGGATGGCGCGGATTTATCGATGGCGCCATTGCAACTGGCAACCAGGTCGGGCAAAAAGTTGCGCGACTCTTAAACGCACGTTCGACACCAAATTATGAAAAAGAAAAATTGGTCGCCGGAGCTAGCAAAGATACCTCCCTAGATCAATGCACTGTGTGTCACAGTATAGACGTATCCGGAAAAGCCAGTGTTGGCCCAAATCTTAGGGGGAAATACGGACAATCCGCGGCGTCGGACGCCAACTTCAATTATTCTTCTGGCTTGTCAAACAGTGAGCTCACGTGGGACGAAACTAATCTTGATCGATTTTTGAAAGACCCCGCAGGTACCGTGCCGGGTACTACTATGGGCTTTAGTGGGGTTAAAGACCCCAGCGAGAGGGCTGCCATTATTGAGGCCCTTCGACAACTCAAATAATCCATGGAGCGGTAATTGATGATAATGATCTCGGCTGCCATTGTGTGCCCTTCCGAATCCTGAGGGTAAGCGAAGTACTATCAAGCCGATTGCAATCGATCCGGCATGAGCGGTATTCACCGCCGCACAGAGTCAAGGAGGAGGGCCAAAATACATGAAGTTCGTCGTCATAGATTTTCCGTTGTGAGTTCTATTGGCTCAGGGAGCATTTACAGTCGTCCCGGCATTTTTCGATGTCTCTCTTTATAGATGTTTCTCCAGCAGTGGCCCAATGGCTACACGCGCACGCAATCGCCGCGCCATCAAATACAAACCGCCAAGCTTGCGATGCACGTACAAGCAATCAACCGGCGGCGCTTTCCATTCAGATTGAAGACGCATGACATCGTCGTTCAATCGGTTCAGGCGTACCACCAAATCCGATCGCTCAAAATCGTAGGCATCGGTGGACTCGAAGATCTCACCCACCATTAGGAAAATTCGCAGCAGTAATTGTTCGTACTCGGCACTTATTCCCTCGGAGTGATATCCGATGTTTTGTGCGGCTTTAAGAATTCTGGGTTCGTCGCGACTGACCATGGCTTTAATCAACCGCAGATAACCGTTGGCAAATTTGGCGGTGAATTTTCGTGTTGCGCCAAAGTCCAGCAAGACCAGTTTCCCACTCTCCACCTGATACCGATAGTTGGCGAAATTCGGGTCAGTCTGCATTAGGCGCAATTCAAACAGCTCTCGTAGAAATAGTTCGAACAGATCACTCACAGCCTGGTCGCGAACGGACTGGGGCTGTTGCTTTAGACGGTCGATCGGCGAAGACTCGATGTAACTCATCGCCAGAATATTGTCGCGAGACTGGTTCTTGATCAGCGCGGGTAGGATAAAACGCTCATCGCCGGCCAGGTGTTTACCATAGGTTTCGAGGTATTGCGCTTCTTGCAGATAGCTGGCTTCTTCACGCAGTTGCTTGCGTACTTCGTCCAATATGGGGTCCTAGGGATTTTGCCTCCATATATTGCAAAAACCTCTGAAGCCC
>NZ_BAABNJ010000016.1:0-10506 GCF_040362265.1 Candidatus Pelagadaptatus aseana | reverse complement strand
CGAACTGGGTGATCTTGATGCCATGCCCGGTCAGATCGTGATCGTATAACTGGGTCAATACGCGGTTGGCCTTGCGCAGGCTTAGTGCCAGACAGGGTTCGAGGCCGTACTGATCGATTGGGATGTGTTTGTTCATGTAGATATTTAATATGTATATGCATGCAGTGTCAATAGGCCGGTTATTATTCCTGCCAGTCTGCGAACTCAGAAAACAGGAAATCAATCGCCAGTCGCGCTTTGGCTGGAAGATAATGCCGGTTCTGGTAGACGATCCAGGTGGATTGCCGGTTGCTCCAGTAGGGCTCTAGCACCGGGATCAATTCACCCTCGTCGATGGCCCCGGCGAAACTGGTGCGTGGCATGTAGGCGATACCCAGACCGGCTTTGCAGGCCGACACCGCGGCCGCGGCGTTGTTGGATTTCCAGCGGCCAGAGACGCGAGTGGTTAACTCTTTGCCGTCGTCCAGAAAGCGCCAGTTGTCGTTGTTGACGACAATGCATTGGTGTTGTGACAGGTCCTCAGGGGATGAGGGTTGCCCATGGTCTTGCAGGTAGCCGGGTGAAGCTACCGCGACCATTTTGCGATCCACCAGTTTGCGCGCCACCAGCCCCGAGTCACGGAGGCGGCCATAGCGTACGGAAAAGTCGTAACCCTCTTCGACAAAATTGACCAGACGCGAACTGAAATCCATCTCGATCTTGAGGTCCGGATGCTGCGCGGCAAACTTCACCAGCGCTGGTGCTATGTGCTGTTCGGCAAACACACCGCCGGCGGATATTTTCAGTGTGCCGCTCAGGTTGACCTGAACATCGCTCAGCCCTTCATTGGCTTCCTGTAATCCGGAAAGTAATTCCGAGCAGCGTTGGTAGTAGTCGCGGCCGGGGTCGGTAAGCTTTACCGAGCGGGTGGATCGGGCAAACAGCGCGGTTTTCAGGCGTTGCTCCAGTTGCGATATCTGCCGGCTCACATGAGAGGTGGATACCCCCAAGCGGCGGGCAGCCGCAGTAAAACCGCCGGCCTCGGCTACGGCAATAAATTCATCGATACCCTGAAAAGCAGACACAGGCCTCTCCAATCATTGAACGCTTTATTGTTGCTGTACGGCAATAGTAATTTGCATTTTAGCTCTATTATCAGTTTTATGGTTGTCAATTAATCTGGTCGCCAAGCTAACCAATGGCCTTGAGCCATCCAACCCCTTGGAGAGAATATGAAAAACGTACTGATTCTGGTGACCAACCACGCCACGCTGGGCGATACCGACAGTGCCAACGGTACTTATGCGCCTGAACTGACCCACGTATTGCATGAGCTGAATCAAGCCAATTGCCAATACGACATTGCCTCGATCCAGGGAGGCAACGCCCCTCTGTACGGCACCGATGCTGAACACGATCCGGTCAATGACGCGGTACTGGCCGATGACGAATTTCAGAATCGCATTCGTAACACCATTCCCTATACCCAGATCAGCGCCGACAAATACGACGCCGTGTTCTACCCTGGTGGCTTCGGCTTGCTCAGTGACCTCGCCAGCCACGAACCCGTTGCCAGACTCTCGGCCGCCATCTACGAACAAGGCGGCGCAGTTGCCGCTGTCTGCCACGGCCCGGCGGGTTTGTTACCGATCACTCTGAGCGATGGTTCCAAATTGATCGATGGCAAACGGGTAACGGCCTTTACCCGCGAAGAAGAAGTGGATTTCGGCACCATCAATGACATTCCGTTTCTGCTTGAAGAAGCGCTGACCCGCAATGCCGGCCGTTATGAGAAGACCGGTCCCTGGCAGGAAAATGTGATTGTCGATGGGCGCGTGATAACTGGGCAGAATCCTCAGTCGGCCCATGGGGTGGGTGTGGCGTTGGTTAAATTGTTGGGGGTTTGATTTTATTGGAGGAAGGTGGGAATTTTTCTGTAATGAAAAAGGCCAACCTGTGAGGGTTGGCCTTTTGGTTATGGTGGGCCGGGGTCGATTTAACCTGTTGAAATATAAGAGCTAAATCTTTTTGGTTTTTATTTGTGCTCCCATGTTCTTGGTGTGTGCATCATATAGTAGAGTTGTGTAATACGGCGGCCTCCTTGATTACTTAAAATTAACCCCCATAACTTTTTCCAGTCAACCAGTTAATCAAATTAATAATTAACATTGTGGGCTTGGTTGGTGCCTCACGGTTTGGTTTTTGATATGGAAAGTCTTATTGAGAAAATTTCAGGTTATAACCTGTTGAATAATTTGCTGCCCGGAATTTTGTTTTGCTTCATTGCTGAGACCAAGTTGAGCCTAGTTATTGTTCCTAATGACATTGTCGTGGCTCTAGTTGTTTACTATGTCGTGGGCATGATCGTTTCTCGTGTAGGGTCATTAATTGTTCAGCCGGTTTTGGAGTTTGTGGGTTTATTCAAACCCTATGATCATCATAAGTATGTTGCTGCTGAGAGGTCTGACCCCAAAATTTCACCGCTGTTAGAGACTGCAAACCTGTATCGAAGTATGGTGGCGACTGCTATCTGCCTGGCTGCCATATGGGGGTGGACCGAAATAAAAGTCCACCCCCTGTTGGCTGATTACTCCTCCGTTTTGGAGTTGATGGGTTTGTTTTTACTTTTTCTTATCACATATTTGAAACAACTTCGGTATCTGGCCTCGCGTGTTGAGAAGCATGCTGCAGGTGCAAGTGAGGTTGAGCATGACAGTTAAGTCTATAGAAACTCGCTTCAGGGCATACCGCCTGGAAACATCTGGATCATCATTTTCATATTTTGATGGGACGAGTTTTACTTTGATAGAGGCCCGTTATACCGATGAAAATAAGGCAAGCATTGCGGCGGAGCTGAAGGCATGCAACCGAACTACTATTTCAACGCTGCATATTACGTCCTGGGATCAAGACCATTGCTCGCCTAGTCAGCTGACAGATATTTTGACTAAGTTAAAGCCGAATAAAATTGAGTATCCCGGTTATGAGCCCCATACCGATAGTGGCAAGGAAAGCTTGAAGTTAATTCAAAACTATAAGCCCAGCCATATAGTGACCCCTACGCTGATTGCCGTGACGCCCAAGTATATTGATAGTCTTTCGAAGGCAAAATCATATGGTTATCGGGATGTTATGTATCACCCAAAGGTTATAGATTCGGATAGTTCAAACAACAATTCTACGATCAAGCAGTTTCGCACAGGATCATTCAACGTTTTAAGTCTGGGTGATGTTGAGTCGGCCAATATTTCATCAATGATTCGTAGTAGCAGGACAGTCTATGAGGAAGTTGATGTGTTGATAATGGCACATCATGGTGCTGATAACGGCTTTACTACCTCAGGCTTCATTAGAAAAGTGAAACCTTCATTGGCTGTAGCCTCGTCGAATTATGGTAATCAATTTGATCATCCAAAGCCGAATATTAGGGAGTTGTTAAAGAAGCATGAGGTGCAGCTTTTTACAACAAAGATGGGTGATGTGATTGTGCAATCAGTAGGTTCTCATAGTGGTGAATACGAAGTCATCAATATGAAGGCAGGTAATACAAAAATCGATAGTTCCTGGACGGGTACTGCCAGGAAGAATAAGTTCCTTGTGAAAAATGATGATGCTCTGCGTGATCGTCGAAGATCACATTATAAGGGACCTAGGCGCTCTAGGCGGTAAAGTTTTAGTCTTGTTGGAAGTCCTGATATAGGTGTTTTTGAAATCCAACAAAAGTTTCCCGTATCACTGCTGGTGAGCCAAACTCTGCTGCTGCATCGCTAATAGTGTTGTACTTCAACTCAATCAGGCTGCGCATTTTGTTGGCAGCCAATTCCTGCACTCCGTCCTCAATATACTTTTCAAGAATGAAGTCTATAAACTCCTGTTGCTTGTAATCGGCAAAGGTTTGGCGGATGGCGGGCTTGGCCTGTTTTACACGCTCCATGCGGGTGCGTGTTTCAACGGCATAAGCTACAAAGGCCAGCACGTCGTAAACATCGCTGTCTTTAGCGTCGATAAGGTTTTTCATGCTGTCGAGTTTTTCAGCGTCATAGCCTGCTTCAGCCAAGTCGCTAAGTAGTTTTTCTCGAGTAGTGGGGTCGCTCCAGATTTCCCGCAACTGGTCTTCATTTCCAAAAAACTGGGGCAGGTCATCGAACATACGCTCGACAAACTCTTTAGCTGTAATGGGTTTTCCTTCCGGGCTCCAGTACATGGCTGAGGCTATATGCTGGATGGTTCGGGCTTTGCCGTCATTCAGTTTTATGGTGATTTTTTCGGGGTGAGGTTCTGGCTCCGGCCCATCCGGTAAACCACCATCTGGTTCTTGGTCGCCACCTGGCCCCTCTGGTTTCGGTCTTGGGTCGCCCGGTTCTTCGGCTATTGGGTCACCATCCCATTCGGGGTCGGCAAAGTTCTGGTGGGCTTTTACGAAGTCGTAGATGGTGAAGTAATCCTTGCCCTCGTACATGCGGGTGCCGCGCCCGATTATCTACTTGAATTCGATCATGTTGTTACAGGGGCGCATCAGCACGATATTGTGTACATTGCGGGCATCGACACCGGTGGATAGCTTACGAGAGGTAGTGAGGATGGTGGGTATGGTCTTTTCGTTGTCCTGAAAGGTTTTCAGGTCGTTTTCACCGGCAGCACCGTCATTGGCTGTAACCCTGACACAGTAACTTGGGTTGGTGCTCCAGTTTTTTTCGACGGCATATTGGTTGATGCGGTCTCGAACCATGCCGGCATGTTCTTGGGTGGCACAGAAGACGATAGTTTTTTGCTGCGGGTTGATGCGATCCATCCAGTAGCGCACGCGCATTTCTTCGCGCTCGGGGATGGTGATAATGCGGTTAAAGTCACCTTCCTTATAGACCCTGCCGGGCTCCGGTTTCCCCTGAATAACCACGCCATCACCGGGAGTGTAAACATACTCATCCATGGTGCCGACGATGGGAAGCACCTTAAACGGTGTAAGGAAACCGTCGTTGATCCCTTCTTTGAGGGTATAACTATAAACCGGCTCGCCAAAGTAGGCGTAGGTATCGGCGTTATTCTTGCGCTTGGGAGTTGCGGTCAAACCCAACTGCACGGCGGGGGAGAAGTAATTGAGAATATCCCGCCAGGAGCTTTCATCATTGGCGCCGCCACGGTGGCACTCATCGATCACTACAAAATCAAAAAAGTCTTCCGGGTAGTCGCCAAAGTACGGCGTTTTATTGCCTTCGTCGTCTTCTGGGCCACTCATAAAGGTCTGGAAGATGGTAAAGAAGACACTGGCGTTTTTCGGCACTGCACCTTTCTTTTTGATCTCGCCCGGCTCGATACGGACTATGGCATCTTCACCAAAGGGGCCGAAGTCGTTAAAGGCTTGGTTAGCCAGTACGTTGCGATCGGCCAGAAACAGGATGCGGGGGCGCTTTTTGGCGGTACCGGGGTTCTTTTGGGCGTTTAGGCTCCAGCGGCTGTGAAACAGCTTCCAGGCGGTTTGGAAGGCGATACAGGTTTTGCCGGTGCCTGTGGCCAGCGTCAGCAGGATACGTTGTTTGCCTTGGGCAATGCTCTCCAAGGCATTGTTGATGGCGTTTTCCTGATAGTAACGGGGCTGCCAGTCGCCTTTGGTTTCAAAGGGGATTTGGGCAAAACGCTCGCGCCAGATGGGGGCGAAGTCGGGCTCTGCCTCACCATCTTCAGGGTTAAAAGCCAGTTGCCATAGTTCTTCGGGGCTAAGGAAGCGGTCAACCAAGCCTTCCTTGCCGGTGACCATATCGACCTGATAGATAGCATGGCCGTTGGTAGAGTAACCAAGGCGGCATTGCAGGCGCTGGGCGTAATCCTTGGCCTGCCGTACCCCCTCGGTATAACTAAGGCTCTCTTTTTTGGCCTCCACCGCCGCTAGTTTGCGGCCCTTGTATTCCAGCACATAGTCACTGCTTAGGCTGGAGGCGCGCTTGCCACCGTCCTTACCCCCGGACGGCAGGATGCGGCCGTTGGTGATGCTCACCTCACGGCGAATATAGCTGCTTTCAGCCTTGCCCCAGCCCGCCTCAACCAGTTTTGGGTCGATTAGGTTTGCTCGGGTGTCCGCCTCATTCATCGTCATTACTTAGGCATCCTGGTATGCAAATATTATTTGTACAAAAATTATCCGGTCAGTTAAGAATGGATTAAGAAATAAATTTTGTTTCTAACTCTTTGTTTTTTATGTGTTTATTGGCTTTTTGGGCTGTGGCATTAGCTTTCTAATACTTAAAAAGTTAAGAAGTCAGGCCCACCACGGCTGATAACCGGCTCGTGGACGGCCTTCCTCTGCTGGCTTGATCACACCAGCTTTTAGGGCTGCGTTGAGTACTTTTGTGGCCTGTGGGGCATTGGACTTTTCTATGCCCAAACGTTCACATAAGCCAGTATTTTTCAATTTTTGCCCACTTAGCCACAATAGCACGGCGTGTTGGTAGCATGCTCTAACCCGTTCTTCAGGTGTCATCTCAGCAAATGTTCGGGGGCTGTACAGAGTTACCTGCATAGATTCGGCTTCTGCCTTAAACATGGGCGGGGGGAGCTGATACAGCTCTATACTGGCAATGACTTTATCGAGCCCGCTTCCTTGCTCCTCACATATTCCCATACGGCGCATAAGAGATCCCAGCATGGGGTTTCGTGAACGCGGGGGTAGGTCAATCATGCGATCTGTTTGCACCAAAGGTTCGCCAGGATTGGTTATCTCTATTCTGTCTTCAAACAGTTCTATCTGGGGCCCGGCCCCCTGGATTGTCATGTTTTGGTGGATTAGTGCATTGGCAACCACTTCACGAATTGCGATTTCAGGGTAAACAGGTCGCGCTTGCCGGAGAGCTTCACCAATGTGTTCATTACTGGGTAGCAGGCCATTGATAAAACCGAGCAATCCTTCAAACCCAACCGCGTAGCCTTTTTGTCCATCTTGCCTGTGCGTAACCGGTGTGGCTCTGTTTTTACCTTTGTAAGCAATAAAGCGTACGGCTTTTCGTGCAATATCAGAATCAAACTGGCTTAAATCGTGTGCGAATAAGATGGCGCCCAAGTTAGAGATGTTCCAGCGTTCGCCTACATCACCTTGAATGAGGCTGTCGGCGGCCAAACGTTCCAATATACCTGCTTTATTGTCGGGTAGATTTTGTTGGGTTAGACGAAAATAACCAGGGTAATCCAGTAGTGACAATACTTCATCGGCGGATAGGTAGTTTTTGGCACTGCCCTTTTCCCATACATAAGGGCGCAGATTGGTGATCAGCTTTTGCTGGCGGTCGGGGTAGTCCGATAATTTGGGGGTGGCGCTGCCAATGCGCACATAGGCTATATCTTCATAAGCGACGGGTGCTGTTGTGGCGGCGGGAATTTCCAATAACACCAAGCGACCCAGCGGGTGATTAACGACACGAAAGGCAAAGGCGATGCTTGGTTTCAAGCGCTGAGCCAGCCAAAGCTGTAGCACTGTGTTGCTTTCACCTTTGGTCGATTCGGGGTCGAAGTTTGAGCCTATAATTTTGCGGCTACCATCTTCAATGCCCCAAAGCACATAGGCTGTTTCTTGATTGTCTATGCGAGCTGCATTGGCAAGCGCCGAGCACAGTTTGGCAATAACTTTGGGGTCGGTGTTGTCTTTTTTGAATTCAAGCAGGCTGTTTTCGTTGGCTTGAGCCAGCAAGTCATCAATTAAGGCAATATCGCGTTCTGTCACGCCGCTGCTCCATCTATGTTGTTGGTCAGCTCGCCGGTAAAGGCTTTTTGGAGGAGGGATTTTTTGAGTTCATCTATCTGTTCAATTTTCATCTGATATATCTTTTCAAGCTCCTGCACATGAGTCATTAGCCCACTTAATTGATGAACAATTTTTTCTTGCTCATCTAAAGAGGGAAACGGGAATTTCATATTCTCGAAGGTTCCCAGATTGATATTGTCTTGGGCAGAACCTTTACCCTGAGCCTGAAGAATGATTTTGAAAGACTGAAGCAGATATTCAACGTAGCTAATGGTCGTTAATTTGGGATCAACAACAATACCTATTACGCTATCAGGGAAGCAGCCATCGAAGTCCAAAATGCCAGTTTCAGCGATATTGGCCGCAATGGTTATACAGATAGTTCCTTTAGGCCACAGTTTACTTTGCGCAAGTCCGGCCTCGTTATATGTTTTGGAAAAGCTGGTTATGAGATGTTCACAGTTCCTTACATCCCCTGTCTGAATAAAGGGATATTCGCCCCCATACAGCACAGGGTCATTTCTTGGCCTGTGCTTTGACTTTCCTCTGCCGAACTCAATGGAAACATCCTGAAGGCGTTCTTCACTCCACCCCTCACCACGTTGGCTAAACACCTGCTGCAAATAGCTTTCAAACAGTTCACGGGCGTTTTTGAGGTTTTGCTCCGTCAGGGCGCGGGCTTTGTCGATGTCGGCAAAGGCTTGGTCGAGTATGGCGACGATGCGTTTTTGTTCGGGGAGGGCTGGGTAGCTTATGCACATCTTTTTCAGATGAGAGGGGCCCACATTTTTTATAGCCGTACCAGTTGAATGCCCCAAAAGCTCATTGATAAAACTTGGGGTTTTAAAAAAGTAATAAACAAATTTTGTATCAAGTTCATCTAGTAATGATCGAAAACGAACAACACTTGTATTCATTAACAAGGGTAAATCTGCTTTTTTAACAATCGCGGAGCGACCTATTGTTCCAGAGATGGTGTATAAAATATCGCCTTCTTCAACCTGGAAATGTTTCCACTTTCCGGTAGCAAGTTCATAGTTTGCACTACGGGATTTCGACATGTCGATATACCCATCTTGTACGCACCGAACATTAATCATTGGATAGCCGTCTTCTTCGTATTCATATTTACGAATGCCGGGGCCTTCTTGAATGAATAAGACATCGGCTAACCCTTTCGTGGTCCACCCCATTACACCAACTCCTGAATCTTGGCCAGTATCGCCTCAGACTCTTTATCCAGCGCAATAATTTCCTCGATAATCGCCTTCGGCTCCCGCAGTGGGTTTTTCTCCTCGGCATTGGGATTTTTTACCGATAGGTCGTAAGTGGCTTGATCAATATCCGCCACTGCCAGCGACCACGACTTGGCCGAGCCCTCAAAACCCTTTTGTAGGCTGACAAATTCTTTCAGGTCGTTGTCATTAAGGGGATTGGTTTTACCCAGGCTGCGGCCGGGGTCGAGTTGGTAATACCAGACCTGTTGAGTCGGCTCGCCCTTGGTGAAGATCAACACCACGGTCTTAACTCCGGCACCGAGGAAGGTCTTGGCGGGGCAGTCGAGCACTGTATGCAGGTTGCAGTTTTCCAGCAGCTCCTTGCGCAGGGCAATGGCGGCATTATCTGTATTACTGAGAAAGGTGTTTTTGATCACCACCGCCGCGCGGCCACCAGGCTTGAGGCTCTTGATAAAGTGCTGCAGAAACAGGAAGGCGGTTTCGCCGGTCTTGATGGGGAAGTTCTGCTGCACTTCCTTGCGCTCTTTGCCGCCAAAGGGCGGGTTGGCCAGTATCACATCATGCTGATTGGCCGGGGTAATATCTTGCAGGTTTTCCGCCAGGGTGTTGGTATGCATCACGTTGGGGGCTTCGATGCCGTGCAGGATCATATTCATAATGGCGATCACATAGGCCAGCGATTTCTTCTCTTTGGCGTAGAAGGTGCGCTCCTGCAGGGTTTTCAGATTGCTGGTGGACAGCTGCTTCTTTTCTGCACCGCCTTGTCTGAGGTAGTCGTAGGCTTCGCAGAGAAAGCCCGCCGAGCCGGCGGCACCGTCGTAGATTGTTTCACCAATCTGCGGCTGTACCACATCGATCATGGCGCGAATCAGCGGGCGCGGGGTGTAGTATTCGCCGCCGTTGCGCCCGGCATTACCCATGTTCTTGATTTTGGTTTCATAGAGGTGGCTGAGTTCGTGCTTTTCTTCCTGTGAGCGAAAGCGCAGTTCGTCCACCTTCTCCAGGGCATCACGCAGGGAGTAGCCGCTCTGGATCTTGTTTTTGATTTCACCGAAGATTTCGCCGATCTTGTATTCGATGGTGTCGGGGTTTTCAGCTCGCTGCTTGAAGCCCTTGAGGTAGGGCAATAGCTCGGCATCCACATAGTCAATCAGATCACTGCCGGTGAGGGCATTGTTGTGGTCAAAGTTGCCGTCGTCATTCTTGGGGGCGGCCCAGGTGCTCCAGCGGTGTTGGGTATCAATGATGTACTGGTAATCCTCGCCCATTAGCTCGGCTTCAAGGGACTTTTCGTGCTCTAGATCATCGAGGTATTTGAGGAATAGCATCCAGCTGGTCTGTTCGGTGTAGTCCAGCTCGCTGGAGCAGCCAGCGTCTTTATGAAGGATGTCGTCGATGTTTTTGAAGGTTTGTTCGAACATGGAAAGGCGATCCCTTGAATTATTGGTCTTCCTGACCGGCTTAAATTCGCTGTTGTTTGTATGTAGCCTGATGTTCGGAATCAGTATAAAAAAAGCCCCTGTAAAATTAAATCCTACAGGGGCTTTTGATTTGGTGGTG
>NZ_BAABNJ010000015.1:0-13441 GCF_040362265.1 Candidatus Pelagadaptatus aseana | reverse complement strand
TGGCGATGAAAAAAGTTGCTTAACTGGGGTGTACAGGTTTGCTTGACCACCTCAATTTGAGGGTGTAATGGATAAAGCCAAATTAAAAGTCCAGCAATTTCGTCAGCGAGAGCAAGCCATTCTGGATGCCGCCCTGGAATTATTGATAGAGCAGGGTGAGGACAAAGTCACCGTAGAGCAGATAGCGATGAAAGTCGATATTGGCAAGGGCACCATCTACAAACACTTTACCTCCAAAACTGAAATATACATCCGCCTGTTGTTTGATTACGAAAATGGCCTGAAGGAAAAGCTTGAAAAAGCCATTGAAGAGGCCGAGGGCGGTGATTACAACGCACCGGCAAGAGCCTATTTCTCTCATCGCGTCCAGGATCCGGTAAAAGCCAGACTGTTTCAGCGCCTTGAAGAGCGATTGGTTGCAAATAATGAGGAAGTAGAGAAGCGCCAGGAATTGGATGCCGTAAGAAAGAAAGCACTGGATAAAATCAATCAGTCTTTTGCTCGTCGAATCGAAGAGGGGCGCTTGCGCGAGGCCCCACCATATTATTACTACATGACCTACTGGGCTCTCACACAGGGCGCGGTTGAGCTCTATGACAATCCCTACTGCCAGAGCGTGGTTGACGACTTTGATGGCTTGCTGAAGTTTATTCAGGATGTAGGGGTTCATATCGGCATCGACCCAAATCTTGCCAAGCACTAAGCCTCGAAAGCAGCCCTAAATTAACGTCTCAGGCAGCCGACACAGTCATTATTATCCGGTAGTATTTGTGCCTGACTTGCTAATAAGCAGGCCTTTACAGCAATTAATATGAGACGTTCATGCCCAAACTAATAAAGCTGCAGTTTTTGCTCGCTGTCGTCATTACTCTGCCAGCCTGTACCGCTGATTACACAAAAAGCCTGGTAAAGCAGGGGCTTCAGGACAGTTACATCATTGACACCCCTGAGCTGTACAGCACCCGCCAATGGGTCATCCCCAACAGCGCTAGCATTTATGTGGCTTTTCCTGGCGGCCCCTGGTCGATCCCATTACGCCGGAAAATGACCGCAGAGCTGGGGCAGGCCATGAACCGTTATTTCATTAATGTTCAATACCCCAACGACGAAGTCAGTCTGGATCGAGCCATATACACTGCCCAGGCACTACAGGCCCGTTATGTCGTCTATCCACAACTGGCTGGATATTCCAACAAGCTGAGCAGCTTTGTGGAAATCGACGAGGACTTTAACGATAACTATGACCAACTTGGCTTTGATCGGATCGAAATGCTGATGAAGCTCTATGACAGTCAAACGGGTAAGCTGATCGACGTTACTCACTTACGCGCCCGCAGCGGTTTGGCGTCTTTTGAACGCTCAAATCCCTCTGACCTTTTTGCTGACTCGTTTCAGGCTTATGCACAAAGCCTCGTTAGAGTCTCACCCTAGGTTTTCTCATGGAATCACTGATCGAAACAGCCTCCCGTTTGCAACAGGAGTTCGAAAACAAGCTCCCACCGGTTGATCAATGGAATCCTGAGCTGAGCGGTGATCTCGATATGCGCATTGATCGAGAGGGGCGCTGGTATTATCAGGGAAGCCAGATTAAGCGGCAGTCGCTGGTCAAAATGTTCTCAAGCATACTGAAATACGAAGGGAATGATTATTATCTGGTTACACCGGTGGAGAAGTGGCGCATTCAGGTGGATATTGCCCCTTTTACAGTCATTGCAGCCAATCACAAAGACGGGCAACTGGTTTTGACGACCAACATCGGGAATGACATCGTCGTTGACGATCAGCATCCGATTTTCGTGACCCAAGCCGATGATGGGCAACCGCTGCCAATAGCCATAGTGCAAAGAGGGTTCCAAGCCCTGATCGGGCGCTCGGTATTCTATGACCTGATCAATAATGCCGAAACAGTTGTTGCCGCTGACGGAACTGAGCAACTGATGGTTAAAAGCGGCAACTGTTCGTTCAGTCTGGGCAGCTACTGATCACCTCATCAACTCTCTGCTGCGGCATCCATAAGCCCATAAATTCATAAAAAAAAGGAGCCGTCTGGCTCCTTTTTTTGCGCCTTCCCGACATTAAGAAAGGCTTGCAACCCATTAATATGATTACATATTTGGGTAGTTTGGACCGCCAGTTCCTTCCGGAGTTACCCACACGATGTTCTGGGTAGGATCTTTGATGTCACAGGTCTTACAGTGCACACAGTTCTGTGCATTAATCTGCAGTCGCTTGTCTCCAGTTTCTTCACTTTCAACGATCTCATACACGCCAGCAGGGCAGTAGCGCTGGGCAGGCTCATCGTAGATCGCGAGATTGGTCTTAACAGGAACCTCGGCATCTTTAAGCGTCAGATGACAGGGCTGATCCTCTTCATGGTTGGTGTTCGACAGGAACACGGAAGACAGCTTGTCAAAGCTCAGCTTGCCATCGGGTTTCGGGTAGCTGATTTTCGGACACTCAGAAGCAGGTTTCAGTTGTTCATGATCCGGTTTTGGATCAGACAGGGTCCATGGCAGCTTGCCGTTAAACAGATTGATATCAATAAAGGCGTATGCAGAGCCAACCAGGTTACCCCATTTGTGCTGAGCTGGGCCAAAGTTGCGCTGATCGTACAGCTCCTGATAGGCCCAGGAGGCCTTGTAAGCTTCACCAAATTCAGACAGATCGGTACTGGTGTGACCGTTGGTAATGGCCTCTACAACACTTTCCGCCGCAATCATGCCTGACTTCATGGCGGTGTGAGAGCCTTTGATCTTGGCAAAGTTGAGAGTACCGGCGTCACAGCCGATCAACAAACCACCGGGGAAGTGCATCTTCGGTTGAGATTGGATTCCACCTTTGGCAATAGCGCGAGCACCATAAGAAGTGCGCTCACCGCCTTCCAGATACTGTTTGACCACTGGGTGGTGCTTGTAGCGCTGGAACTCGTCAAATGGACTCAAGTGAGGATTGGTGTAGGACAGATCGGTAATCAGACCACAAACCACCTGATTGTCCTCAATGTGATACAGGAAACTACCACCGGCAGCGCCGTTTTCAGCCAGAGGCCAGCCAGCCGTATGAACTACCAGACCTTCCTGATGCTGCTCAGCAGGGATTTTCCAGATTTCTTTGATGCCAATGCCGTAGTGCTGAGGCTCTTTACCTTCATCCAGATTGAATTTGGAAATCAGTTGCTTGCCCAAGTGGCCACGACAACCTTCAGCAAACAGGGTGTATTTACCGTGCAGCTCCATGCCCGGCATGTAGGAGTCTTTTTGCTCGCCATTCATGCCGATACCCATATCACCGGTAGCAATACCTTTAACGCTGCCATCTTCGTTATAGATAATTTCTGACGCCGCAAACCCGGGATAAATATCAACACCCAGCGCTTCCGCCTGCTCAGCCAGCCAGCGGCAGAGATTGCCCAGACTGATAATGTAGTTACCTTCGTTGTGCATGGTTTTTGGTACCAGCAAACCTGGTACCTTCTGTCCCGCCTCAGCATTCTTCAGGTAATAAATGTCATCGCCTTTAACAGCGGTATTCAGGGGGGCGCCTTTCTCTTTCCAGTCTGGGAAGAGTTCGTTCAGAGCCTTGGGCTCGAACACCGCGCCAGAGAGGATATGCGCGCCAACCTCGGAGCCTTTTTCTACAACAACAACACTGAGCTCTTCATTTAACTGACGAATACGGCACGCCGCTGCCAGGCCGGAAGGGCCTGCACCAACGATGACCACATCGTATTCCATAAATTCACGTTCCACAGGTATCACTCCTCATCTAGCTCTAAAAATAGGTGTTCCGTAAGTTTTTCTTTACGAAAAAACAAAACTTACAGGATCTAATTTTTTATACCCCCCAAATAGCAGGGACAATTTTGTGGGCGCCATTATATAGACACATCATAGCTTGTACCAATGTCTAATAGACGCTTTGGCACGGCAGAACAAGGATCTTGTTGCATTATGTCAAGCAAGCGTTTGAAAATGTACAAAAATACAGCAAATACAAACACTTCTAGCAATGACGTTAATAGCCCCGAAGCCGCCAGACAACGCATGAATGGGTCTGACTTTATAAATGAAGTATTGATTTTGCAGGTCGAAAACGGCAACATATCGGCCGCCTGAAAGCGTGTCCCCCTGAAAGAAGGGTAACTAACAAGCGTTTCGGGCGTTGGAAACGCCATGCCATTTATCTTTTTAGATAAGTCTGGCGTTCAACCCCAATTAGATTAAGCGAATGGAATACCCATGAAGATTCTTGTTGCAGTTAAACGTGTGGTTGACTACAACGTTAAGGTTCGTCCGAAGTCTGACGGCACCGACGTTGATATCGCCAACGCCAAGATGTCCATCAACCCTTTCTGTGAAATTGCTGTTGAAGAAGCAGTTCGCCTGAAAGAGAAGGGCACCGCTACCGAAATCGTAGCCGTATCAATGGGACCTAAGCAGTCTCAAGAACAAATTCGTACCGCTATGGCTCTGGGCGCCGATCGTGGCATCCTGGTTGAAACCGATGCCGAGCTGCAGCCACTGGCTGTTGCCAAGTGCCTGAAAGCCATCGTTGAAAAAGAAAGCCCAGACATGATCATCATGGGCAAGCAGTCCATCGACGGCGACAACAATCAGACTGGCCAGATGCTTGGCGCTCTGACTGGCATGCCTCAGGGTACCTTCGCTTCAGAAGTTGCCATTGAAGATGGCAAGGTTAACGTAACCCGTGAAATTGATGGTGGTCTGCAGACTGTTGCATTGAACCTGCCAGCGATTGTTACCACCGACCTGCGTCTGAACGAGCCACGTTACGCTTCTCTGCCTAACATCATGAAAGCCAAGAAGAAGCCTCTGGACACCACCTCTCCAGAAGATCTGGGTGTTGATGTGACTCCACGCGTTCAAACTCTGAAAGTTGAGCCACCTGCCGAGCGTCAAGCGGGCATCAAGGTTGCCGACATTGCAGAACTGGTAGACAAACTGAAAAACGAGGCGAAGGTAATCTAATGAGCATTTTAGTAATTGCTGAACACGACAACGCCAGCCTCAAGGGTGCTACTCTGAACACCATTGCGGCGGCCAAAGCCATTGGTGGCGATATTGACGTACTGGTTGCTGGTAGCGACTGTGGTGGCGCTGCTACTGCCGCTGCTGCTGCTGAAGGCGTTAGCAAGGTAATCAAAGCTGACGATGCCGCTTTTGCCAATCAACTGGCTGAAAACGTATCCCTGCTGGTTGCCGAGCTGGGTAAGAACTACACCCACATTCTGGCTCCTGCGACTTCCAACGGTAAAAACATCGCTCCTCGCGCTGCCGCTCTGCTGGACGTTCAAGCCATTTCGGACATCATCTCTGTTGAAGGTGCCGACACCTTTAAGCGTCCAGTATACGCCGGTAACGTTATCGCTACCGTTCAGAGCTCTGACGCCATCAAAGTAATCACCGTTCGTGGTACTGCGTTTGATCCCGTTGCTGCCGAAGGTGGTTCTGCCGCTATCGAAGACGCCGCTGGCCAAGACGCCGGTGTATCCGCCTTTGTTGGTGAAGAACTAGCTGTAAGTGATCGCCCAGAGCTGACCGCTGCCAAGGTTGTTATTTCCGGTGGCCGTGGCATGCAGAATGGCGACAACTTCGAAATGCTGTACAAGGTAGCCGATAAGCTGGGCGCTGCGGTTGGTGCATCTCGTGCCGCTGTTGATGCGGGCTTCGTACCTAATGACATGCAGGTTGGTCAAACCGGTAAGATCGTTGCTCCTGAGCTGTACATTGCTGTAGGTATCTCCGGTGCTATTCAGCATCTGGCTGGTATGAAAGACAGTAAAGTCATTGTTGCCATCAACAAAGACGAAGAAGCACCTATCTTCCAGGTTGCTGATTATGGTCTGGTTGCCGATCTGTTTGATGCGGTACCAGAGTTGGAAGGCAAGCTTTAATCGCTTGTTGATTCCATCCGAACGCTGTTTCGGAGATAAAGCCGGCTATTTAGCCGGCTTTTTTGTACCCGCCTGATAAAACAGGCACTATTCCTGTGGTTAAAGGAAATTTGATGGATATTGAAATCTTTGAAGAATGGTCCATGTACATTGGTGTCGGCGGCCTGATTCTGTTTATGGTATTTATTGTCTGGGATCTGGCCAAGGAATCAAAAGCAGGGCGCTTTGGTACCTTTATCCTGTTTCTGGTGCTGGGACTTTGCCTGTTGGGCTTTATTATCAAGACCGTACTGATTGAATTTGTCCTCTAGGGCAATTGACTCTGCTGTCATCAGTGATGGCTGTGTGACAGCAAACTATAATGACAAAAAAATCGTCAAGGGAAAGGCATGCAGCTGTTTAGTCCGTCCAGTAAAGTTCAGCGCGACCGCAACATCCTGAGAGAAAGTGACGCAAGGCTGGCCAAGTACAGTCGGCGTGGCATTGTATTTGCCCTGATCGCCTACACCATTTGTCTGGCCTACGGCTATCTGCGCGTCATGGAGCCACGACTGGCAGTAATTCTGACGGTAGGTTTCTTCATCATCTGTGTAGTTCGGGCTTTCTTCCTGCTCAGATTTGAACCTATTTACGCCAAGGGTCCACAGCGCTGGCGTAATCTTTATTTTGCCTTCACTTTGCTGGGGGCCGCCTGGTGGAGCGTCATCCTGATCTCCGTCACTCTGACCCTTGGCATGGTGGGGGAAACCCCCATTCTGTGGCTGTATACCGTGATATTTCAGGCGACCGTGACCAGCTCACTGTCACCCTATAAAAAATTCAGCCGGGTGTACCAATTTATTTCAATTATCCCGCCGACCCTTGCGGCCCTTTGGATGGGTGGGTTTGACGGCTATATGTACAGCGTGATGATGTTCATTTTCTACATCATGCTGCACCAACAGGTCGACACCCTGCATGACAACTACTGGCAGAGGCTGGAAGCCAACTACGCTCTGACTCAAAGAACCAAGGTACTGGAGGCAGAGAAACGCAACGTAAACGCATCGGTCGATCTAAACGCTGAATTTCTCAGTGGCCTTGGCCGGGAGTTTCGAGCGTCCCTCAATGACATCCTGGGTGGATTGACCCTATTGACCGACAGCAAGCTCACCAAAGAGCAACAGGACCTACTTAAGCTGGCGGAGAAAGCCGGTGAGAGCCAGCTGGATCTGGTCAATAACGTGGTCGACTTTGCCAAAATCAACAGTCGTAATCTGGTTCTGGAAAACAGCATTTTCAACCTGCGCACCCGCATTGAGCAGTGGGTAAGTGAACTTAGCACTGAAGCACATCAGCAATGCGTTGAGCTCGATTATCAGCTCACCAGTGAGCTACCGCTACGCGTCAATGGCGATATGAAACGGGTTGGGCAGGTGTTTAATAATCTGGTCAGCAATTGCATTAAGCTCTCAGAGCATGGCCACATTACTACCAAGGTACAATTCGAGCGTACCGGGGAAAGCTCCGGATACCTCGAATTTCAAATTATTGATCAATACTTCAGCGGTACCGAAATAACCGACAACCACTCCACCTCAAAGGTGTCGGCATCTGATTCGAGCTTATGGTTGGCCCTATGCAAAGGTCTGGTAGAGTGCATGTCAGGCTCACTGGAAACAGGGGTTACCGAGCACAATGAGCGGCAATATCTGGTCAGATTACCTCTTGAAGTCTCCAATACTCAGCCATCGCTGGTACGAAGCCTTCTAAAACTCCATGGTCAGCGAGCTCTGCTGCTCACGGACAAAGAAATCGACACCTACTGGCTCAAGGAAGTGGAGAGCTGGGGCATTTCAATTGAAACCGTCTACTCAATCGAAAAGGCACAGCTGCGTCTGGATGATGCTGGCAACAGCGAACACCCATTCAGCGTGTTAATGATTCAAAATTTACGAACCACACCGGAGCTGCTGGATTTTTCACAGGGCCTGCTTTACGACGATCTGCATCAGTCACTTAATCAGATTTTCCTGCTCCGTCATTCGGATGATGACAACTCCGAGCTGACACAATTGATCGCCAACAACAGCAAAATTGCCAATCTGTACCGTCCGGTAATCGGCTCTCGAATTCATGAACTGCTGTGCCATATGCTGTTTCAAAAGCCGTTGAGCCAGTGCTCCAGCGAAGAGCATTTTCACCAGATGGGCGAGGGCAAAGAAGCCCTCCTGGTTGACGATCACAGGGTCAATCAACTGGTAGCCGAAGGCATGCTTAAAAAACTTGGTTATGGCGTTAATCTGGCCAGCAACGGTTTTGAGGCACTCAAAATAGTCGAAGAGAAGAGCATTGACATTATTTTTATGGATTGCCAAATGCCCGAGATGGACGGTTTTGATGCCACCCGGGCCATCCGTGAGCTGGAACAAAAACAGGGGAAAGAAGGCCGCCACATTCCCATCGTGGCAATGACAGCCCATACAGAAGACAGCGACAAAGCCTCCTGTTTTGCAGCAGGCATGGACGACTACTTAGCTAAACCGGTGCGCTACGAAGATCTGGAAGCAAGACTCATTCGGTGGCTGGGCAGGTAAACCTGCCCCTGCTGTACCTAGCTGAATTCTGACCATATAGGAGCGTGGTCAGAGGGTTTGTCCATGGCCCTGACATCGTAGTCGATGCTGGCGTCTTTGCATCGCTCCGCCAAACTGGCTGTTGCCAGAATCAAATCAATGCGCAGACCCCGTTTGGGTTCGCGCTCAAACCCTTTGCTGCGGTAATCAAACCAGCTGAAAAGGTCATTACGCTCGGGGTGAATACGTCTGAAGGTATCCTCGAAGCCCCAGGCTTTAAGGTTATCAAGCCATTCACGCTCTTCGGGCAAGAAGCTGCACTTGCCGGTACGCAACCAGCGTTTCTGATTATCAGGCCCAATGCCAATATCGATATCCTCGGGAGAGATATTCATATCCCCCATCACCAGAATCTGTTCATCGGGGCTGTGGTTTTGATTCAGGTAGTCGTAGAGATCAGCGTAGAATTTACGTTTATTGGGGAATTTGGTGGGATGGTCGCGGCTTTCACCCTGAGGGAAATAACCATTAATCACGGTTATCTCACCACCGTAGGGCGATTCGCAAGTGGCACCGACCACTCGTCGCTGAGCATCCACATCATCACCGGGGAAGCCTTTAAACGAGCTAATGATCGGAGTCCGACAGAGCAGGGCAACACCATAGTGGGTTTTTTGGCCGTGAAAAACCACCTCATAACCAAGCTCCCTAATGGCATCCACCGGGAAATCTTCGTCAGTGACTTTCGTCTCCTGTAGTCCAATAAAATCCGGGGAGTGATTCTCAACCACAGCAGCCAGCTGATGCAGGCGCATACGAACGCTGTTTACATTAAAGGATACGGCTTTCATTAACAGTCCAGAGATAAGATATTATTTTGAATGTTGGGCCACACGCTTGCCGTCACTCAGGTTGAGCCAGTCAAGCAAGATGTAACCAGATTCTGATAGCAAGGGATCCTCATCAATCGAGATGGCATTGTCCAGATAGGGAGAGTCACTACCTTCTTCCGATGCCTTGGAGTCTTCACGCCATTGCTCGAGAGAGGTGAACGGCTGCTGTCCTTTACCTTGGCGACGTTGATTTTCGCTTGCCAGTGCTTCAGATTCGGCCTCTGCACGCTCCTGTTGGCGCTGCTTAAGATTGAGAGAAATCTGTTTCTCCTGCCTGTTTTCCTGCAGCAGTTGTGACTGCCGGACCAGGAAAGCCAGATCTGGATCATCAATTTTTCGCTGCTCATGTTTGGAACGCAACACGGGCAGAACCGCATCGATGTTAAAATACGCGCGATGATTAACCGGGTGAATCTGATCCCAGGGCAGGGCAGTCTCATAGCTGCTTTCACCCACGTCATCAGCATTAATCAGGGCCGGGTAGAGAATATCCGGAATCACACCACGATGCTGAGTGCTTTCGCCGGATACCCGGTAGAATTTTGACTCGGTAATTTTCAGCTGCCCCTCATGCACACCAACCAACGCCTGAACCGTTCCCTTACCAAAGGACTGGGTGCCGACGATTAAACCACGCTGATAGTCCTGAATAGCGCCGGCAAAGATTTCCGAAGCCGAGGCACTCAGACGATTGGTCAGAACAACCAGTGGCCCTCGGTAAACTGCGGGCAATCGAGAGGTATAATTTCTCAGGATTCGATTATTACTTTGACGAATTTGAACTACCGGGCCCTGATCTATAAACAGATCCGTCAGGGTTGCCGCCTCTTGCAATGAGCCGCCCCCGTTATCCCTCAGATCGACAATCAGACCATCGATGTTTTCCTGATCCAATTCCTGTAATAAACGGAAAACATCCCGGGTTGTACTCTTAAAATTAGGGTCCTTACGGCGGTAAGCCTCGAAATCCACATAAAAAGCGGGAATATGTATTACACCCACTTTGTGCAATTCACCCTGATCATCAACCAGATCGAATACCGCTTTTTGTGCGGACTGCTCTTCGAGCTTGACCTTACCCCGGGTGATGGCAATTGTTTTGAAATCTTCAGAGCCAATATTGTTTGCCGGCTTCAGCTTCAGTCGCACCACGGTATTTTTGGGACCGCGTATCAGATCAACTACATCGTCCAGACGCCAGCCAATCACATCAACCATTTCACCGCTGGAGCCCTGGCCGACAGCCACAATGCGATCTGCGGGCATCAGCTCACCGGTTTTATCGGCAGGGCCGGCCTTAATCAGGCGAACAACTTTGGTATAGCCTTCATCCATCTGTAATACCGCGCCAATTCCCTCAAGGGAAAGGGACATATTGATATTGAAAGCTTCCTGGGTTCTCGGTGCCATATAACTGGTATGAGGGTCATAGAGTTCTGCCAGAGCATTGATCAAAATCTCATACACATCTTCTGTACTCTGCTGTTCCAATCGCTGCAGCTGATTGCGATAACGCTTGGTGATGGCTTCGCGAGCTTCCTGCTGGGTGTCGCCAGACAACACCAGATTCAAGACGTTGAACTTAAGCCTTTTACGCCAGTAGTCATCCATGATCGCTTCAGTCTCAGCCCAGCTACGGCTATCCTCTTCGAAACCTATGGATTCCTGTCGCTCGTAATCAAACTGGAAATCGTCAGACTCAAGCAGCTCAATCGCTTGCTCCAAACGCTCGGAAGTTCGCTTAAAGTACAACTGGATGATTTCCAATGGCTTATCAAGATTGCCACCTGACATCAGGTCATCAAACTGGGTTCGATAGAGTTCAAATGAGGCAATGTCAGAGGCAAAGAAATAATATTTATTAGGATCCAGTGTGGTCAGTAAGTTATCCAGATACTGACCGGAAAGGGCGTCGTCAAAATTCTTTTTGCCATAGTGGGCCTTTGACAGGTACTCAACGATATCACGGGTTGTTTGTGCGTGATCCGCGTCAAAACTGATTGAAGAGGGCTCCTGAGCACTGCCAAATGAGAAAGGTGAAGCAACAGACAATGCCAGAGGTAAAACCATAGGCAATAGTAATTTTCGCATGGAAAGTCCAACGTAAAACGTTTCTTTATTATACGTATCGAATATAACACAAAGGTCAAATATGAGACGCACTTAATATGGGGTTAAACCGCTATATTGCAGGGCTATGCTGGTGGCGCTGGGCGTTAATTAACAGATTCCTGGGCGTTAATTGTCGATCACAAAAGGCCGTCAACCCAACCTTGAAACCGTTATCCTGTAAGTACAGGCAACGATCAAGGATTAACCACAACTCAATAGCGCGCTTGAAAGGCTGATGAATCAATTCAAACTTTCGAATGTCGATTAATACTGTCTGGGCCTGCTCTAAATACCTTTCGACAGCTATTGAAGAAGAGGGCGCTGCAACGCCTTTCTTGGTAAAGCACCAGTCACAGAACGACTGAAAATCACCAGCCAGACGGGATTTGGGAACTGAAGGTACCGCAAGATACTCATCCACACCGCGGACCTGCCTTTGCAGCAAGTCAAAGCCCAGGCGCCAAAGGCGCTCTTTTTCCCGTGCAAGGCGGTCTCGGTTACCTCCGGTCACGGTCTCAGCCACAGACAACGCCAAATCATCACGGGTAAGCTGCAATCCCGAGTTTTTGCCAATGGCAGAAAGGGGCATATAAACTTGTTCAGGCACTTTGTGATAACAGCAAGGGGATACGCTTAATCCACTTATTGAATGCTTAACTGCGTGCTGTATAACCGCCAGGTGCAAGTTTCCACAAGCGTGCAAGGCAGTGCTGTAATGTGCCTTCTGGTGCAACGCAGCTGGCAGGGGCTTGAGCACATCATGACAATGAAAGCTCAGGGGTAATTCTTGATCCATAGCCATTTTTGCACCGGCATCACACAAGCCCTGATCAAACTCCAGGCAATCAACTTCAACCTGCTGCGATACCGCCAGCAACCTGGCCAAATGGCCTTTACCCGAACACCAATCCAGAATCGGCTCAACAGTATCAACCTGTGCAGCAAAAGCCTTAATTTGCTGCCATTTGCGGCCGGGTATGCCGGTATGGAAAAAGCGATCAACCGTCAGATTGGCAGGCGATTCGCAATCATCTTGCCTAAGGGACTGGTCAAATTGACGGATTTGTATGTACAGATCCAGCAACCCCGGCTCAATGTCGGCTAAAAGAGCATCAAAAGCCTTCGGGTTTGACTCACAACACTGCAATTGCTGCACCGTCATCCTTTGTAGGCTCTTAAACAAAGCATCAAAAGCATCCGGATAGGAAACCCGTCCACTAGCTAAAGAGCGAAACGGCCTGTATTGGAATAACGGCTGATAACGGATCAAATAACCATTAATCAATTGAAAGGGGGTATGTAAATCCATGACGCCATTATATCGGCATTTGTTCCTGAGTAAGCAAAAGGGATGGTGGTCTTAACACTAGGAAGATAATAATATTTACAATTTAACATAATATACATTATGCGAAACATCATATTGTAATGTAGAGGGCAGATTGCTATAAATCGAACCTGACATTAACTAAACAGATGGCCCAATTTTATTGTTATGAGCAGCAACCGTCTGATCTATGACACCGCATTAAAACTGTTCTTGCTGATTTTCCTTTTGCCGTATCATCTTTTGGCCTCCGCGAACGACGACCGAGTAATCATTGGCACATACTTCGTCCCAGGCTATGTAGAAAACAAAACCAGCGGCAAATACATCAAGCAATTTAAGGAGATCGTTGGCTTGTTGGATTTGGACGTGCAACTTGAATTACAGCCCACCAGACGAATCCAGCACAATTTCCTAAGCAGAAACATAACGGGATACTTCCCAGAATTGGTTGAATTCATGCCTGATGAAGCATGCCGGACTGAAGCCATCGATCAAAAAATTGTTCATATTTTCACCCGCAAAGATCGTCGCCTGGTTAGTTACTGGCAGCAGCTGGACGACCTGCAGATTGGAGCTGTCTCAGGCTACAGCTATGGCAATGAGTTATACGCTCGACCACACCTGAAGATCACATACT
>NZ_BAABNJ010000014.1:0-23217 GCF_040362265.1 Candidatus Pelagadaptatus aseana | reverse complement strand
GATGCCAGTGAATTGGTTGAGATGGTGACGGATACGCCTTTGTGTATAAGCCCTGCTAAAACCTCAATTAAGTCATCAGACAATATCAAATAAGGGCTCTGAATCAGTATCGACTCCTTGGCCGCCAATATGTCCGCTAGCAACCTGTCACTGGTGATGCTGCCCCCGCCCAAAGTAGAGAAATTATTTTTACCGGGGTGATCACTGATGAATTCGATATCCGCTACCGTGATTTTTCTCAGCGTTTCAGCAAAGGCTTCATCGTAACCATCAATAATTGCCCTGATCTCAGGCTCGAAATTCTCTGGGTCACTCGAATAGGCTCGCAACGCATGGTAGTGTGATTCGACATCCTTTGTCGAAATCTCCATATCAGCAAAGATATCGGATACAGGCATAGCAAACTCACTACCCCAAAACTCATTAAAGTTCTCTGACATGGCCGCAACAGGACTACCAACAACTAATGCGTCCCTATCTCTAAAATTGTAGTGATGATCGTAATCGAAGTACTCATCGGCCATATTACGGCCACCGGTGATCCCAACGACGCCATCAAAGATAGCGACCTTGTCATGCATACGCTGATTGATGCCGCGAAAATCCTTGAGGATATTGAACATTCGTCCAGCAGCGTTAGTGCCTACGTTGTAATTGGGGTTATAAATTTTGATTTGAACATTGGGGTGCGCGTCGAGAACAAGTATGGTTTTATTCTCGGCATCGATTAATAAGTCGTCTACAAGGACTCGAACCTGAACACCTCTATCCGCCGCGCTCAGCAGAGCTTCTCCAGCCAATATCCCAATATTGTCCGTACTCCAAATAAAGTACTGAACATCAATACTCTTAGTGCTTTGGCTGGTCAGCCACGCGCGAGCCATCAGGGCATCTTCACCATATTCCAAAAGATGAACACCCGCCTTCTCTTCGAATTGATGGGTCAGACGGTCAAATGGGCTTGGAGAGAGTTCGGAGTCGGCCGCCAAGCAAACAGCAGAAATAGCAAAGAAAATGACCGCGAGAAGGCCCTTACGGCAACGTCCTTGTAGAGATGTCATTTTGAGTGCTCCAGTGTCCCTGTTCCAGATAGAGGATAACGGCTTTAATTACTGATTCGTTATCCATCATCATCGCATGATTTACAGGCAAGACAAGATGCTCATTCATGCCGTCAATTTTGGTGCTTTCTATAGATACCTTGCCATCATCCTCACCTGGAATGAGGCCGGACAGAATCCAATTGATACTTCTGTTGCCTGCAATTACGCCCAGATCGAAATTCACAGCGCCTAATTGGTTGGGAACGCTGGTTTTACTAGTGCCTAACTGAAGCCCCGCTTGGCCATTGATCCATTCAAAGCCATAAAAACCTTCCAGCTCGTCTACCACTTCGGAGCCTTTGTTAGGAGGGCCTAACATAACGACTCGCTTCAGATTGGGGATGTGATTTAGGCTGGCATACTGGCGAACCAAAATGCCGCCCAACGAATGGGTTACGAAGTTGATATCCGAACCTTCCGGGCAGTGTTCCAAGGCCGGATCAATTGCAATCGGAGCCAACTCTTCGATTGGATAATCCCTGGAGGGGTAACCCTGGTTAACGGTTATGTACCCTTCTTGGCGCAAAGCCTGTTCTAGCTGATTCAGGGAAGCTGGTGATCGCAAGAGTCCGTGCAGAAGAATCACACAGGAAGCCTTCGCCCCTGCAGTAATAAAGAGCAGAGACAAAAGGGGATATACACGGATCAACTTTCAGCAGCCTGGATTGAAGAGTTTTGGGATTTAGGCAGTAATCGAATACCACAGGTTAAACACCCTGCGATCAAGAGAATAATCGCTGACCAGGCAAAGATGGATGTTGGATCCCCATTGAAGCCTTTTAGAGATGCTAAGGCGATTCCCAATCCTGACAAGCAAGCACCAAAGACCAATCGGAATGTTGAAAGTGTCGGCCCATCAGGTTTTGGTAGGCGCTCCAAAAACGACAAACCCAAAGCCAACGGAATCAAGAAGGCGGCCAAAACACCAATCCACAGAGGTCTACTGAGCCACCATCCTTCGGAGCCTGCAACCAAATTCATACCAAAGCCATCACTCAAATAAGACGCACCAAAGGCCAAAATCAAGATTGTCATGTGCCATAAATAAACGGTCATGATCATGGAGTTAACTAGCACAGTGAGCGACCAAGCTGTTCGGCCAGCTAAGAGCTTTTGCATGGGCTTTTGAATCGCGTGAAGCAAACCAAATTGAGCGATACCGAGAATGATCAAAGACACCTTGGGCGGCAACGAATTACTGACCGCTTTATCGGGTGAGCCTGCCATGGCCAGCGGGTATGGACCATTAAAAATGATGTAGCCCAAGATCCCGATAGCCGCTATGGCGATTGCCAACATCACAACGGGCTTACCCAACTTGCCGTCGAACCAGGCAAAACCAAGATGATGGACAGCCAGCCACACCCAGAAGTAGTTACTCCAGCTTGGCCACTTGATATCAAATTGAAAGAACAGCACATCCATTACTATGGCAAGGCCGATGAACACAGCCAAGGATGCCCAGCCGTAACGACGCCAAAACGCGTAACTGGCAGGAGCCAAGAGAACAATCATCGTATAGATGGCCAAAAACCAAGTAGGCACCAAGGCTGCTTTAGAGGCAAAGGTGATGGTTTCCGGTTGAGCGCCAACGATGTACATTATTACTGAAAGCAAAGCCCAAACGACCACCAACAACAGTAGTGGGGTCAACAAACGATGCAGTCGCCCAGATAGCCATTCACCGTATCTCTGATTTTTAGCTTTTGCACTTTCGATGGATATCGCATTGGAGTAACCGCCGACGATAAAGAAGATAGGCATAACCTGAAACAACCAGGTTAACCATTGGGTAGCGGGTATGGCGCTGAGTACATCAACGGGGACTAGTGCCCCAGTACTTTCATCAAATACGGCCGTAGCAATGAGCCAATGCCCAATAATCACAAAAAAGATTGATAGTGCTCTTAAGAAATCGACGTATCGATTACGATCAGCGGGCGTCTTATCCGCCATGGATTGAGCGGTAGTCCATATGCTCATTGTGTCCTCCAAAATTGTGATAACCCAGTCGGTGAATGGTGGTTTCCTTACTGAGCGGCCAAGTTTCTTAACAGTACCACATGTGTGAAGTGCGTCGCCCAGCAGTCAAATTTACAACTCAAACATATCGATTCGGCCACAAATGATGCAACCATTAATCAAAATAGGCTATATTTCTGGCCCACAGGCATCAAAAATTAAGCCTTTTGTGAGGAATGAATGGCTCAAGCAGCAGCACTACTAGGAACCTTAAAAAGGGAATTTAAGGCCCTCGGCATCACTTATAAGCAGATTGCCTCTCAACTGGATTTATCAGAGAACAGCATTAAGCGCCTATTTTCAGAGCAGAACACCTCCTTGGATAGGCTTGAGCAGTTGTGTGACATTGCCGGAATCAGCTTCACGGAGCTGGTGAAGAAAATGGAGCTCTCCCAAAGCAAGGTAGAGCAGCTGACTGTTGAGCAAGAAAAGACCATCGTCAGTGACCCTAAATTGCTGCTGGCCAGTATTTGTGTCCTTCATTACTGGTCATTCGATGATATCGTCAGTACCTACAAGATCAGTAAAACGGAATGTATACAGCTGATGGCTCAGTTAGATCGGCTGAAACTGATCGAACTGTTACCTCTTAACCGCATTCGCTTAAATGTCACGAGTAATTTCAGGTGGCGGGACGATGGCCCTGTTCAAAAGTATTTCCGAACAGAGGTACAGCAGGATTTCTTCCGCTCAAGCTTCACCAATGCGGGTGAGAAGCTCTCCTTCATGAGCGGTATGCTTTCACGCGAATCTCATAAACGCATTGAGAAGAAAATGGAGAACCTAGTCAGCGAGTTCAACGAACTTCAAACCGAGGACTCCAATCTCCCTCTAGATGATCGTTTTGGTAGCAGCCTTGTTCTTGCCATTCGCGCCTGGGAATTCAGTGTATTCAAAGAACTCCGGCGGGAGCCGAACGACAAAATCTTCTAAGTCTGACCCGCCTCAATCTTAAGCCTCTTATGGATTTGCTGGATACGAATCTGGTGATCACTCTGATCCACCGCTTCCAATCGGGCATCAAGGCTTTTACCTTCAAGTCTTGATGACATCTCCCCCCAGGCTTCGTCACAGTCTTCCTTGTACTCTTGAACGCCTACAAGCCTTGCATGAGTTTCTTTGAGCTGGCTAAAGTGCTGCGTCAATCCCACCTGCTTGGGCAGACTATGACCATTGATATGCAGGGCACGGGCGACTCTTAGCTCACGTCGATAGTTGGCAACTTCCAGAACGGCTTTATTCAAGGTGCCCTCTAACTTGAGAATTCGCCTCTCAATACCTGAGCAAGATTGAGCCAATTTTTCGAGAATCATCTCCTGATCCGCAATTTCCCGGACAACATCTTCAAGCAGGTCAGAGCTTTCTTCATCTGAGATTAATCGTCGCGCCTGCCCTTCTCGCTTTTGAATCAGCGCTTTCACGGTATCTGACTCACGAGCCAACTGTGATTTTGATGCCAGGAGCTCCGCCAGAGTCGTTTTGTGCATCAATATCGAACGCTCGATATCAACTATCTCCTGCTCCATAATTGTATGCCCATTCTTATCGATTATAACTTCAGCAGTCTCACGTACTGTGCCGCGAGTTATCGTTCCAAGCTTTTGGAGGATATTCATTATTTATCCCCCAACTCATTAATCATCTTGCTGGTTCTGGCCTCACTAACCTTATTGATCAGCCGATTTGACTCGTGCTCATCGCGCATGGTTTTAGCCAAAGTGATTGTTGAGCTGATTAGAAACAGGGAGCAAAGGGAGAAGTAGCCCTTTATCAACAGATCCGCAGGCATAAAGACAATACCAAGCGCGACCGCAACCAATGAAACTCCAAAACTCGCCTTAACAAAGAACATCCAGCCTGATGAATTACTTTGAATATCGTAGGGATCCATAACCGTCTCCTCAATGAATGTGAGGCAAGGTTAAATAAAATGGACAGAAGCTCAATTCAACTAACGATAGTCCAAGATTTTAGACCTTCAGGCATTATTTTTTTGAACTATTAAGACCCAATTAACAAAAACACTGAGATGAATGAGCCGGCTTGGAACTTGCCCATATTTTAGACAGCATGATCTTTTTGTTGAATTAAGTGCCATCAGTCCTAACTTTTGAAAGCTGTTTATGACACTCTGCCTGATCTTTTCAATAGTCGTTTATGTCAATTTTATCTTCTACTGTAAAACACTGTATTTTGAAAATATATTGAAAAAATAGTGAAAATAACTACAGCAACTCCGATAACTATCTGATTTTTAATTAATTACTGTTAATTCCAGATTAAACCCGATGCTCTCCCCCAGACGTCGGGTTTTTTTTATTTCTATTCAATCGCTTACATGAACTTTTTGATGACCCGAGGGACTAAAAGAGTTCATTCAATCGCCTCAGAATAGAAATCGTGTCTGCATCAATCATTAATCCGATCAAAAATATGACCCTGCTGGGGAAATCCATTGCTGTAGCTGGGGTACTTCTGGCAGGCCAAACTGCCCTTCACACCTGGGATATTGAAGACCGATTTTCTATGACCTGGCGCGAATGGTTCACACCAGCCAATGTGAAAAAAGAATCCGTCTGGCTCAACAACTATCAGCTCGAAGCTATGGCTGAAATCCCTGAAGTGCAAGATAACCTTTCCGGACTCACCTACAACCCAGAGACCGCCAGCTTCTGGGCAATATTGAACAGCCCACAGCGTTTGCTTGAACTGGATGAGAACTATCAGATTGTTCGGACAGTTACGTTAAAAAACTTTACTGATACCGAGGCACTGAGTTTTGCCGGAAATGGCCAAATGGTGATCGCCGATGAGCGAGATCAATCCATTGTCATTGCCGTTATTGATGATTACACCACTGAGCTGGACAAACACGAACTAAAAAGAGTCACCCTGAATACCGGAGGTGGCAACAATAAGGGGTTTGAAGGGATTGCGGTCAATAGCCGCGATGACATTATTTATGTGGTTCGTGAACGGGACCCCATGCGGCTGCTGACGGTCCATGGTCTACTGCAAGATGGCTCGGCACTTCGCATTGAAGAGCACCCGGAGATAAATGTAAACAAATTGCCCATTGATGACTTGTCTGGATTGTTTCTGGATGACATCACTGGAAACCTGTTATTGCTCAGCGATGAGTCGATGGTTTTGGCTGAAGTCACACCAGATGGCAAAACCATAAGCTATCTGGAGTTGGACTCGGGATTTCATGGCTTGACCACAGCGGTTCCACAGGCTGAAGGAATAGCGATTGGGCCCGATCGCAGTATTCATATAGTCAGCGAGCCCAATCTTATCTATCGCTTCGAGAGAAAGCTGTAATCAGGGTTTAAGGTATGGCATTGAGTATCTCGGCAATATTATCGTTGGTTGGATAACTGCCCTCAGTCCAGCCAAGGCGAACAATCACAGCCTGTTTTGACGGGATTATCATAACCACCTGCTTGCGGTTGCCCAGTGCCGCATAGCTGTCTTCAGGGAGATCAGGCCAGCGAAGTTGTTGGCCGCCTTGGTTCAACCAGAACTGATATCCATAACGCTGATCATTCTTTGAACGGTTAGGTTCAACTGCCCGCTTCACCCAATCCTTAGCAATAATCCTCTGGTCATTTAAACTGCCCCCGGCCAACATTAATTGCCCCATCCGAGCCCAGTCCCGGGCACTGGCATAAACGTAAGAGCTGCCGACATGAACGCCACTGGAGTCCAGTTCCATGGTGGTGTCTGCCATGGCGAGGGGTTGAAGCAGTCGCATGTGCAGGTAATTGATGGTTGTTTGGGTGTCCTCACCCAAACGATCGTGAATCAACCTTGATAACAGATTGCTGGTCCCAGACGAATAGGACCAATGTGTGCCCGGGGTAAATTCTGCTGCTGATTGCAGTGCATAATCAGAAGCGCTGTGGGCGGCGAACAGCATATTGGTTGCGTCCGCTCCGGGTTGGTAATCTTCCTTAAAATTGAGTCCGGAAGTCATGGTCATCAGGCTCCGGAGCGTAATCTGCTCTCTTTTGTCACCTTGCCAGGCGGCAAAGAGATTGGTTTCATCCGTAAGTATCTTCTGGTCGGCTTCGAGTGTGGCAATGGTTATGGCAGCAATGCTTTTGGCCATCGACCACCCCAGTAACTGGGTTTTATTGGTGATGTCCTGACCGTAGGACTCAGCCACCAGCCTTTCTTTATGGATAAGCGCCAAGGCTCGTGTATTAAGGCCCTGTTGGTTATCTCGGATCAAAATCTGATCCAGCAATTGTTGCAAATCCGTATCAATATCGGGTGTTGAATTACCCCGAGGCCAAGCTGATGGCAAATCCTGAACCGATGGCACGGTCAGGTTGTCCAAATGAGCGGTGTCGCCAATATTAAGACTGCATCCAATGCCCTTGCGATATTGGGCTTTTGTGGTTTTTAAACCCAAAAGAGAGGCACTGGCTTGTTGCCGTTGGTCGTCATAGTTCAATGACAGCAACGCCAACAACGGCGAGTAAGAAAGCAGATCTGCTCGAGCACGATCGACTGTGAAACCGGAGACGTAGCGAGCGGAACAAGCCAGTTTGGCACCCATGCCAGTCATCATGGCTGGAGCAGATGACAGATAGGTTTTTGCTGTCGGATTGAGCTGCACAGTGGCGGTCAATAGCAACAGAGCAATGAGGCCGACGACGGTCAGACGCTTAAACATGATTTTCCTTATTTTTATGGGGTTATATTCTGGGGATTAAGGTACCAATACCCCTTGAAAAACAAAAGGTTAAGCCTCATAAAAAGACTTTTACCGGGCCCTTTTTCTATGGTAAAAATGGAGCCAACAAACATCCAAGCATAATGGAGAATGAAATGCAGGAAATTTACACTCAGAGCCAGGAACAACAGGCTGTCGTATCCACAAACAAGGTATTGAAAAATACCTACATGTTGCTGGCCATGACCATGGCAGTCAGTGCGGTTGCCTGTGGTATTTCCATGGCCATGAACCTTGGGCACGGTGTGGCCTTAATTATGAATCTGGTAGCCATTGCATTGGTGTGGTTTGTACTGCCTAAAACCGCCAATTCCGCCAGCGGTATTTATGTAGTGTTCGCCTTTACCGCGTTACTGGGCGCTTCTTTGGGGCCAACCATCAATTACTATCTGCAAACTGCCAACGGCTCGCAGATCATCTTTCAGGCATTGGCCGGCACGGCGATGGTATTCTTTGCTCTGTCTGGCTACGTACTGACCACCAAAAAAGACTTCAGCTTTATGCGGGGCTTTTTGATGACCGGTTTGATTGTGGTGTTGCTGGCAGCAGTGGCCATGATCGTTGCGGGTTTCTTCGGTGTGCATATGCCAATGGCTCAGCTGGCACTCAGTGGTGCGATTGTTCTGCTGATGTCCGGTTTCATCCTGTACGACACCAGCCGCATTGTGAATGGTGGCGAGACCAACTACGTTATGGCCACCGTTTCTCTGTACCTGAACATTTACAATCTGTTTGTTAGTCTGCTGCACATTCTGGGTGCGGTCAGTGGTGACGACTAAAACGAGTATTACTCACTGATTAAACGAAGCCTCGCTTTCGCGGGGCTTTTTTTTGCCTGTATACTTCACCACTTTCCAACACCCTACCCGGTAATCACTTTGAATATCTCCCTACTAGTCACAGCCACTCCGGGTCCTGATACGGATTCAGCTTTGTCATTTGCGCGAGCCGTCATTGCTGAAGGGCATCAACTTTATCGGGTGTTTTTCTATGGGGATGCTACTTTGTGCGGCGGGATTGATGCGGCTTGTGCGCCACAGTGGCAAACCTTAGCAGCCAGTTCCGATGTTGATTTGGTGCTATGCAGTACTTCGGCGGATAAACGTGGCCTGTTTGGGAACATGGACGCTGTCCCTGAGACATTTAACGGTTTTACTGTGTCTGGACTTGGCCAGCTGGTTGATGCCGGTATTCAGTCAGATCGGCTGGTGACATTCAATTGATGGATATTCTCTATATCATTCGCAGTGAACCGGGTTCTGGTGCATTTAATGAGGCTGTGACGGCACTGCTGGGTTGTTCTTTGTTTGGCCAGAAGGTGGGCTACATCCTGACTGGAATGGCTGGACGCTGCGTGAGCGACCAAAGCAGCCCTCTGTCACAGGTAGTACTGATGGAATTGGCCCAGGGTTACCTGCACTCTCCCCAGCGGGCACCCAGTGCCTGTGTTTGGTCAGAGGCGATAAGGCCAATTTCCGATGGCGAGTTGCAGGACCTAATCTCTGAAGCTCGCCATGTCTTCAGTTTTTAGGATCCGATAATGGCGTTGCATATCATCAGTAACCCGAGTGCCTTGAGCCAATGTAATGGCTTGATCGCTGATACAGATTCGGTGCTATTCCGCGATTGTGATTCTGACTCAATTCATCCTGAAGACTGGCAAAAACTGCTGAAAATCGGTGCAAAACTCTATTGGCTGGATAAAAGCCCACCACCGAAGCGATACTCTGAAACGCAGTTTACTGTCGTAAACTTTTCCGGCTTCGTTAAATTGTGCACTGAACATGACAATTCCATCAGTTGGAATTGAACTCAGGCATCAGCCGATGTGAACAATGACAGTGCGGATTCCGGGATTGTGGCGATGTTCCCACAAATAAAGCCCCTGCCAACTCCCTAAAGCCAACTGCCCACCGATAATGGGAATGCCGATAGATACCGCAGTGAGAGCTGATTTAATATGCGCGGGCATATCATCAGCCCCTTCCAGGGTGTGCGTGTAGAGTGGATCATTTTCCGGTACGAGGCGGTTTAACCAGTTTTCAAGATCGTGCCTGGCAGAGGGGTCATAGCTTTCCTGAACCAGAAGGCTGGCCGAAGTATGCTGGATAAATACTGTGCAAAGGCCCTCGCTCATATCCGTCTGGGCAACACTTCGCTCGACCTGCCGAGTGATGTCGTGTAGTCCCTGCCCTGCAACGGATATGCTCAGCGAATCAATCACAGCACTCAGTCCGGCATACTCAGCGGCTGTGGGGAAATAATCACACCGTTGTTGTCCGCATAGAGGTATTGGCCTGGAACAAATGTGACGCCGCCAAAAGTGACGTCGACATTCAAATCACCCAGTCCACGCTTTTCTGTCTTCATTGGGTGAGTATTCAGGGCCTGTACCCCAAGATCCAATGCACCGATGGCATCAACGTCGCGAATGCAGCCATACATCAGAATGCCTTCCCAACCATTGGCAACCGCTTTTTCTGCCAGCATATCTCCCAGACAGGCTCGACGCATTGAGCCACCGGCATCCACAACCAGAACCTTGCCTTTGCCCGGCTGTGCCACCTGCTCTCTCACCAGTGAGTTGTCTTCAAAACACTTGATGGTAACAATTTCACCACCAAAGGAAGCTCTTCCGCCATAATTGTTGAACATGGGCTCAACAACACTGACCAGATCCGGGTATTCGTCGCATAAATCGGGGGTTAGGTATTCCAAGATTGACTCCTGAGGGTTACAAGCAGATTTTGAAGCCCCGCAATATAACCAGCAGCATGATGTCTGTCTAGCTGATAGCCAGCAAAGTGGAAGACCTGTGACGGTTAATTACTGCTCGCAGCTATAAAGGTCTCGCCCTGCCACATAGTACTGACAGAGCTGGAAACCGCATCCATCAATAGCGCGATATTGCGCGTGTCCGCCAAGGTATCCTGTATTTTTTCTGGCAACAGCTGCTCGATATCAAGTAGCACTTGTGAAACCTCGAGCATGCCTTTTCGGTGCAGTTCGCGGAGACCCGAATCCAGTTTGCCCAGTTCACTGCCAGCAGCAAGCCAATAGAGTGGAATCTCAAGTTGTGCCAACTCATGCCACAGGTTGATACCCATGGCCTCCCCTCGAATACCGGGCCATGCGCTTTCTTTGAGTAGCTGTTTCAACAGGTGACTGTTTTCAATTTCTGGCCCTCGCTGCAAATTCTGCGTGGGGGTTAATTGCAGAGGGCCTGACAGCCAGTTGGACAGTGGCAGCTTGGCTCTGAACTCTGAAACAAATGGGCTGCCGATGCCGGTGACATGGGTTACGGTTTCCCGCTTCAGTGCGCCGCAGCCGAGTGCCAGCAATAAAGCCCCTGCTCCCTCGCCATAGCCAACCCATGAGGGTTTGGTTCCGGTCTTCTCCGTTACAAACGCATTGACGGCCGGTATGTCATATCTGGCGCAGTCGTCCAAGGTGTTTCGTTCAAATGCCTGATTTTGGGGGGACATACCATGTCCTCGCTGCTCCATTAACCAGACATCAAATCCCTGCGAAATAAGCTCGTTGACCAACTGACAGTTGGTTTCTGAAAACCAGAGGCGGCGATTTTGATAACAGCCGTGTAAAAGAATCAAGGCTGGCTTCAGGCGCGGACTACTTGCCGTTTTGGCACGCATCCACCAACTGTTTTTGGGAGGTTCCTGAGGCGTTGAAGCGGGAAGAGGAGAAAGATGTGTTACCGCAATCTGTACGGATTTATCGGTGCTATTCTGCGGTTTGATGGAATACACATCTTCAGCCAGTGAGCCGACCACTTCGGCGCTGGCCAATTGGACGGGGAAAAGTCGGCTACTGCTTTTCATACCAAAAGCTCCCTACTACAACTTGATTTACAGGGTTGAATTATATGTCACAGTGCTAATTCAGTCTGTTCAAACCCTGTTCAATCAGTCATGACTGTTAAACTATTTGTGACTGAAAACCGGCCGTCGTTATTGCTTTAATTGTTTTTTGCTTAAAGCGAATAAAAAACAAACGAAAAAATTAAGTGCATGTATTGCAGAAGGTTTCCCGGTAAAATGGCGCCGTTTTGCGACTTTCGGAGTCTTACAGACATCAACACCGTGAAAGCCTACAGCATTAAGACCACTTTCTTATGACACTGCGCCGCGTCTCTATTTGTTATCAGGAAAACAGCCAGGTTTATTTCGAAGCCATCCGAGATTTGGCTTGGCCCGTCTGGCTCGACAGTGGCAAACCCAGGCAAAGCCGGGGGCGATTTGATTTCATCAGCGCAGCCCCATCCACACAAGTAGACAGTGATGCTCTGGGGCCGAATGAATTCTGGATTCAATTGCAACAAGCCCTTGATCTTAACAAGACTACCCAAGATTCCGATTTGCCGTTTTGTGGCGGTGCCATTGGGTATATCGGTTATGACTTGGGGCGTTTCAATCAGACCCAGCCCAAAACCATTGATGCCGACTTTGATATCCCCGATGCATTGATGGGCATCTATGACTGGGTTTTGATACAGGATCACGATCGTCAGCAATCGGTACTGGTGGCTCAGGCCAGTGTTCCTGAAGATGTCTTTTCCGATTTGATCAGCCGTTTTACAAACCCAATACCAATAAAAACGACTGGCAATTTTGAATTGAAGGGCGTACAGCCACAAATCTCGGAGCAGAGACACCTGCAATCTGTTGAGAAAATCAAGGATTACATACTGGCCGGTGACTGTTATCAGGTTAACCTCGCCCAGCGCTTTGATATGAACTACCAAGGCGACTGTTATGCCGCTTATCTGGCGTTAAGAGAGGCACTGCCCTCTCAGTATTCATGTTATATGGAGACGGACAATGCCGTGCTGCTGTCACTGTCTCCCGAATGTTTTCTAAGTGCCGACAGATTCGGGCACATCACCACCAAACCCATCAAGGGTACCCTGCCCAGAGGGGAAACCCCCGCGCAGGATCAACAACTGGCCAAAACTCTGCTGACAAGTGAAAAAGACCGGGCTGAAAACCTGATGATCGTCGACCTGCTTCGCAACGATCTCAGTAAGATATGTGCGCCCCACTCGGTCCAGACACAGAAATTGTTTGAATTGGAAAGTTACGCCAATGTACATCATCTGGTGAGTACCATTACCGGGCAAAAATTAGCGGATGTTTCGGCAACGGATCTGCTTAAAGCCTGCTTTCCCGGCGGCTCTATCACCGGAGCCCCCAAGAAAAGAGCCATGGAAATTATTGAAGAACTTGAGGCCAGTCGCCGATCTGTGTATTGCGGCAGTATCGGCTATATCGGTTTTGATGGAGCGCTGGATATGAACATCGCCATCCGTACCTTGATCGCGGATGACAATAAGCTCTATTGCTGGGGTGGCGGCGGCATTGTGGCCGATTCCAGCCCAGCCGGTGAGTACGAGGAGTCGTTGAATAAAATCGGTATCTTGATTGAGACGCTGAAGCGGAAATTCAGTCGAGTTGAGCTGTAACAATAACCACCCTGAAAATCAGGGTGGTTATTATCCGATTACAAACTCAGATTACGCACACTGGCCTTGATAAATTCTTGTTTCAAATCTTCGTAGGTGTGAACGGCCGGATACTGTGGAAATTCTTCAATCACATTCTGCGGGGCATGAAACAGAATGCCGGCATCCGCTTCTGCCAGCATGGTGGTGTCGTTGTATGAATCACCGGCGGCAATGGTTCTGTAGTAAAGCGACTTCAAAGCAACGATAGACTGACGCTTGGGGTTGGCCTGACGAATGTTGTAATCGGTGATTTTGCCCGAGTCATCAACGGTCAGCTTATGACACAACAAGGTTGGATAGCCCAATTGTTTCATCAGTGGGCCGGCGAACTCGTAAAAGGTGTCAGACAAAATGATGACCTGAAAGCGCTCTCTCAACCAATCAATAAAATCTTTGGCGCCTTCGAGCGGGCTCAGGGTTGCAATCACTTCCTGAATTTCATTGAGACCCAGATTGTGCTTTTCCAGCTCGGCAAGGCGCATGGTCATCAGCTCGTCGTAGCAAGGGATATCACGGGTTGTGGCCTTGAGGGCTTCAATTCCGGTTTTTTCAGCAAAGTTAATCCAGATTTCTGGAATCAGAACCCCTTCAAGGTCAAGGCAAGCCAGTTCCACAGATGCACTCCTAAAATAAATGGTGATGGTTAATTTTGCAGGCAATCTACCCTGTTGTCTGAGTGCACGCAAGCCATGTGTGACAGCACTGTCAAGCAGCAGATTCACGTGAAACTCGTGATAAAAAACTTTAGCTTGGCACTATATAAGATTGAATTCGGCAGAATTTTGTTTGTAAAGCAGCCTCTGTGACTGTTTAGTAATCAGTGGTTAGCCGGATAATTGATTGGTTTCATGGTAAATCGGGATAGCTTCAGGATGGCCTAACAATTGGTTATAACTGTATTGCTCTTGTTTATTTTTATGTTATCAAAAGGTCTGCTATTCTCCGCCCCCTCAGACATATCGGTTAATACAAGGTATCACTATGAGCGGCCAACTGCTTAATACCGTCGATCTAGACGCCAAGCTGCAGGACCAGACTCCTCAGCAAATTCTGGAATTCGCTCTGGGCGAATTTGATAATATAGCCCTGTCTTTCAGCGGCGCAGAAGATGTTGTTCTGGTTGATATGGCCCATAAGATTCGACCGGATATTGAAGTGTTCTGCTTGGATACCGGTCGCTTGCACGCCGAAACCTACCAGTTTATTGAACAGGTGCGGAAACGCTACAACCTCAATATTGAAGTATTGAGCCCCAACGGTGAGGCTGTTCGTAAACTGGTGACGGAAAAAGGCCTCTACAGCTTCTATGAAGATAACCATCAGGAGTGCTGTGGTATCCGTAAAATCACACCATTGCGCAACAAGCTGCTGGAAGTGGACGCCTGGATTACCGGCCAGCGCAAAGACCAGAGCCCGGGTACCCGCGCACAGATTCCAGTCATCCAGAATGATAAGGCGTTTGCCCGCCCGGAAGAAACTTTGACCAAGTTCAACCCTTTGGCTAACTGGAGTTCAAAACAGGTTTGGGATTACATTCGTTATAACGATGTTCCCTACAACGCGCTCCATGATCAGGGTTACATCAGCATTGGTTGCGAGCCCTGTACCCGCCCTGTCGGGCCTAACCAGCACGAGCGTGAAGGTCGCTGGTGGTGGGAAGCAGCAACCAAAAAAGAATGTGGTCTGCACCAGACCAATATAGAATCCTGATAGCGAGCATCAGGCTCAGGGGAGAATTATGAAGATTACACTGGTAAAGAAAATTCTGGCTGATGGCACACCCTGTAAGAAATGTGCCGATGTTCTGGAAAAGCTGGAAACTAACGATCAGATGCAGTTCATCGATGAGGTACTGACCGCTGACGAGCGGGATTCAGACAGTGCTGGTATGCAATTGGCGGCCAAACTCAATGTAGAGCGTGCACCGTTTTTCGTGGTTGAAGAAGATGGCAAAGAGCCTGTGGTCTATACGGTTTACTTCAAATTCGCCAAGGAAATCCTCAATCAGAAGACTTCTGAGGCGGAAGAAGTTCAGGAAATCATGAACGATAATCCGGATTTGGACTTTATCTGATTTATGCCCGGTGGCCGGCGATGCTGGCCACTCTTATCCCCTCTCCTGTTCGACCCTCACTTACGTCTTCTAGCCTCTGGTCATTCTAAAACTGGTGACTTCGTTACTGGCGGCAGAAACCTGACAATATATTTTGGCGTCATAATTGGATTTTGAATAAAAGCTGCCCGGCTTTTCGACTACTTCAAGATCAATCACAACAAAATGAGCATTCTTGTCCTGCTGGTAACGGCTCGAATGTGAATCAACATTGATGTTACGCACTTTGTAAGGTACTGCCTGCCCGATTTGGTCCCTACAGGTAAAAAAAGCATCACTGAGTTCGTATAGCTGTCGCTCTGAAATCGCACCCACAACGATGTTGTTTGAGGTGCTTCTTCCGGCTTCGCCAGCCCAATAAAGAGTCGCCATCACGGTCATGGATACAACGCCAACACCTGAAATCAGGGTCGTTATCAATTCTGCTCGGGTCATCATACTCACTACCTCCTACTTACAGAGGCAGTTTAGTAACAGAAGGCGCACAAAACCGTTAAATGGTGCAAGTTTTTAGACATTGGCTGGTGTCATTGGGTAGAAGACCAAGACACCAGTCACAGACTTAATAGACGGGAAGCTCCAGATGGGAGAAAAGCTCCTCCAGCTCCGCTTTGGAGTGGCAGCTCAAAGCCTGAGAAACAATGTCTTTGGTCAGATGAGGGGCAAACAATTCGATAAATTCGTACATATAGCCCCGTAAGAAAGTGCCTCTACGGAAACCAATCTTGGTGATGCTTGACTGGAACAGATGGCTGGCATCGAGCGATACCAGATCACTATCAAGCTCGGGGTCGTGTGCCATGGACGCGACAATACCAATGCCTAACCCCAGGCGCACATAGGTTTTAATGACATCGGCATCGGCTGCAGTGAACACCACTTTGGGCGCCAAACCCTTCTCTATAAAGGCTTCGTCCAGTTTTGAGCGTCCGGTAAAACCGAATACATAAGTGACAATCGGATGCTCTGCCACATCCTCCAGTGATAACTGGGAAACCTGACACAAGGGGTGATCCTTTGGCACAATAATGGATCGATTCCAGCGATAACAGGGCATCATAATCAGATCACTGAACAGCTCCAGCGCTTCGGTTGCAATGGCGAAATCGACGGTACCATCGGCAGCCATTTCTGAAATCTGCATCGGCGTTCCCTGGTGCATGTGCAGTGACACCTCGGGATAGCGCCCTATAAACGTCTGGATTACATCGGGTAAGGCGTAGCGGGCCTGCGTGTGGGTTGTGGCGAGAGCGAGGCTGCCCTTCTTCTCATTGCTGAACTCCTGTGCCACCTGTTTAATGCTTTCAACCTTGCGCAAAATTTCGCCGGCAGTTTTTAGAATGGCCTCACCGGCGGGAGTGATTCGGGTCAGGTGTTTGCCGCTACGGGAGAAGACCTCAACGCCAAGTTCGTCTTCCAGTAGCCGTATCTGCTTGCTGATGCCGGGTTGCGACGTATACAGACTTTGGGCCGTCGCGGAAACATTCAGGTCGTGGTGTGCTACTTCCCAAATGTAGCGAAGCTGCTGCAGCTTCATAAAACCTCCAAGGTTGAATATCAGTTTTAGATTATAAAAATATGCAAAAATATTCTTTTCCAGAATAGTTAGGAATGCGTATATTTGCCAAGCTTTTCAAAGCTTTTTCTTCTTAAAAATTTCTTGCCCGGTACGACAATAATCTCTATGGAAATCCTGCTCTACATACTGTCCGGAGCTGCAGTCGGCCTGGCAATTGGTATTACCGGTGTCGGTGGCGGTTCACTGATGACGCCACTGCTGATTCTCATGGGATTTCCCTACCATATCGCGATCGGTACCGATCTCCTCTACGCGGCTATTACCAAAGCCGCGGGCGTGGCAGCTCACCACCGCCAGAGAACGATTCGCTGGGATATTGTTTTCTATCTGGGGGCCGGCAGTATTCCAGCCTCCCTTCTCACCGCTTTTTTGCTCGACCGAGTTTTTACCGGCGCCGATGACTATGGCCCTCTGCTGACCTCCAGTCTTGGGTTTATGCTTATCTTTACCGCGCTTGTATTAATCTTTAAAGACAGGATTCAGGGTAATTCCAACCCCGGTGAAACCAAGGGATTCATGCAGTCCCACTCAAAACCTCTCACTGTGTTTATGGGGGTCTTTCTTGGGGTCTTTGTCACACTGACATCGGTCGGTGCCGGGGCCATCGGTACCGCTATTCTGCTGGTACTCTATCCTCGCCTGAAGGCGTTGAATATTGTCGGAACCGATATTGCTCATGCAGTACCTCTGACCTTGATTGCCGGCCTGGGGCACCTGATTTTTCTGGGTAATGTAGACTTCCTGTTACTGGCCTGCCTGCTGGTCGGTTCATTGCCTGCGGTGCATGTTGGAACCAAAATTGGCGCACGTTTACCCAGTAACGTTTTGAGGCCCATTCTGGCCCTGATTCTAATGGTATTGGGCGCCAAATTTGCTCTATTCTGATTCCGTCTCCGAATTGTTGATATTGGGTTGCTCATTGGCAACCCCATGGGGTACATGACCTGTGGCAACATGATTACGTGCCGATTCGCAGTGACTTTGCTGGTCATCAAAGAAGACATCGGCCCCATAGGCTTTCAGAAACTCGCCTTTACTGAGTCCGCCCAGAAACAGGGATTCGTCAATGCGGATATCCCACGCGCGCAAGGTTCGGATAACCCGCTCATGCGCCGGTGCTGAGCGCGCGGTAACCAATGCTGTACGAATGGGACTACTGTCCCCTTCAAATTCTTTCTGCAAGCCTTGTAAGGCCCCAAGGAACGCTTTAAATGGTCCACCACTCATGGGGGTCATGGCAGCGGCCTTTTCTTTTTCTGCGAATGCCTGTAAGCCCTGTTCTTTATAGACGCGCTCGGATTCGTCAGAAAACAATACCGCGTCGCCGTCAAAGGCAAAGCGCAGTTCATCGTTGCTGTGGCTCTGGCTGGTCGAGGCCATCAGAGTCGCTGCAGCCACACCGTTATCCAGGGCGTCGCGAACGTCCTGAGCATCGGTAGACAGAAACAAATGACACCCAAATGGCGCCACGTAGCGATATGGACTTTCGCCACCACAGAAAGCTGCCCGGGAAATAGATAAGCCATAGTGCTCTATGGAATTGAAGACCCGCAGCCCGGTATCGGCACTGTTGCGCGACAGCAATATGACCTCAACCCGGGGTTGGCCCTCAAGCCGCTCATTAATGGCCAGCAGCTTTTTGACCATGGCAAAGGCTTCGCCGGGTTTCAGTAAATCGTTTTCATGGTCTATCTGGTAGTGGGAATAGGCTTCCAGACCATCCTGTTCAAACACCGTATGGCTATCCCCCAGATCAAACAGCGCCCGGGAGGATATCGCTACTACCAGCTTGTCACCAAAACCTTTGGTCATAGAAGTCCGCCTTAACCTTATGGATTCTGTGCAAAATGATCTTTAGTAAGTTTGGCCACCAAACCGGACAGCAGCAATAAGCCTATCAGGTTGGGCACTGCCATCATGCCATTGAGAATATCGGCAACCAGCCAAACGGCATCGAGATCAGTCACCGCACCGATGCCAACAGCAATCACCCAGAGAACCCTGTAAGGAACAATCACCCGGGTACCAAGCAGATATTCAGCACAGCGTTCTCCGTAGTAACTCCAGCCCAGGATCGTGGTAAAAGCAAAGACACAGAGTCCGAGAGAGATGATGACATCACCGAATGGCAAGGTACTGGCAAAGGCCGCCTGGGACATGGCAGCGCCTTTGGCTTCACCCGACCAGACGCCTGTGACAACAATGGCCAGCCCGGTAATGGAGCAAATAATGAGCGTATCGATAAAGGTTCCCAGCATGGCAATAGTACCTTGCCTGACGGGACTGTCGGTTTTGGCTGCGGCATGGGCAATGGGGGCACTGCCGAGACCGGCCTCATTGGAAAACACACCCCGTGCAACACCAAATTGAATGGCCAGCATCACCGCAGTTCCGGCGGCACCGCCACCCACGGCTTCCGAGGAAAAGGCGCTAACAAACACCAGCACAATGGCATCAGGCAGAGCTCCGGCATTGAGGATCAGGACCAGCAGGCCTGCGACGATGTAAAGTACCGCCATGGATGGTACCAATCGGGTAGCCACTTCGGAAATTCTGCGAATACCACCCAGCAATACCAGTCCTACCAGAATCATCATCACCACAGCGGTGATTTTGGCATCAACATCAAAGGTGTTATTCAGGGCAGACGCAACCGAGTTGGCCTGAACACTGTTGCCGATACCAAATCCGGCAAAGGCGGCAAACACAGCAAATAAAGCGCCCAGCCAGCCCCACTTGGGTCCAAGACCATTGCGAATGTAGTACATGGGGCCGCCAACATGGTCGCCCTTGTCATCGGTTTCGCGAAAATGGACGGCACACACCGCTTCAGAATATTTTGTGGCCATGCCCACCAGGGCACTGCACCACATCCAGAACAACGCACCGGGCCCACCAAGACCGATAGCCGTGGCAACACCGGCAATATTTCCGGTACCTATGGTGGCAGACAATGACGTCATCAGCGCGCCGAAGGGCGTAATATCACCCTCCCCTTGGCCTTGCCTACCCTTAAATAATTGTTTGAAGCCGTAGCCGATTTTAAGGATCGGCATCCCGCCCAAACGCACCATTAACAGCGCGCCAGTCCCCAAAATCAACAACAACATGTAGGGGCCCCACACCAGGCCACTGATTTGACTTAAAAGCTCCATGTCGACACCTTATTCTGCGTTATGTTTATGGTGAAAATATTTGTAACAGTAATTATTGATCCGTGTACTCGGCCGTAAACTTGTGACGATACGGAAACACGCCAAATGTGCCTCCGGTGTGCACAAACACAATGGCATTAGAGTCACGGAAACGACCGCTGCGAATTTCCTGCACAAGGCCATGAAATGCTTTGCCGGTGTAGACCGGGTCCAGCAGGATCCCTTCGGTTTTAGCCAGCCAGGCGATGGTTGCAAACACTTCGGGCCCGGCTTTGGCGTACCCGGGGCCAATATACTTGTCGTCTACAAGTATTTCGAGCTGATTTAAATCCAGCTCAACACCACTGTGTTGTTGCCATTGCTGGATATCGGCTCTGACCTTTTGCTGGAAATAGGCTTCATCATCACAGACTGCCATACCGATAACCTGACATGGTAAGCCATGAATGTGGGCACCCAGAGTCAATCCCGCCTGAGTACCCGCTGAACCGGTGGCGCAAACAATATGGGATGGCCTCAGACCTTCACGACTCAGATCCTGTTTAAGCTCTGCTGCGGCATTGAGATACCCCCAAAGACCAATGCCATCGCTGGCCCCAACGGGAATAATAAATGGTTGATGCCCCTGTTTTCTGAGCTGCTCGGCCTTTTGCTGCATCAGTTCAGGCAGGCGACGGTGATCCTCCGATGCATTCAATACCGTGATATCAGCACCCAGCAAATTATCGAGTAAAAAATTACCGTCGATATCATCAGCCGGGCCACGCAGCAGTAAAACCACTTTCAACCCGAGTTGAGCGCCAACCGCGGCTGTGGCCCGACAGTGATTTGACTGCAGGCCTCCACAGGTAATAAGGGTGTCACAGCCTTCAGCTTGTGCCTGAGCGACGGTGTATTCCAGCTTGCGAACCTTGTTGCCAGAGAGCAAAGAGCCGGTCATATCATCCCGTTTTATCCAGATATCAATTCCCAGATTTTCTGAAACTCTCGGCAAGAACTGTAAGGGCGTTGGCGTCTGCGCCAGTTTAATGCGGGGAGGATTGGGCAAAGGCATACAAGTAATCCGTTAATTGATCCCTTCAATAGAAGCACAAAAAGAAAAGGCAGCAAAATTTGCTGCCTTTCACACAAGCCTGACGCTATGTCATTAAATGGACTTGATGGTGCCCTTTGGCAAAACAGCGTGCACGGCAATCTTCTGAAATTTCAGTACGATGTCGTTACCGGTTTCAAGTACCAGATAGGTATCATCCACTTTAACAACCTTGCCCAGCATGCCGCTGCTCATAACGACTTCATCACCTTTGTTGATGGAGCCAACCAGCTCGTCGTGCTCTTTTTGGCGCTTGCGCTGAGGGCGAATAATAAACAGGTACATAAAGACGAACAGGCCGCCAAACATAACCAGGGTTACCATTGGGTTGGCTTCAGGGGCAGGAGCAGAAGCTTGAGCCATAGCGGCAGGAATAAAGAATCCCATTAATTTTCCTTTTCTGTATCAAAGTGTTAGCGAGAACCGAACTCTACCCTTTTTAAAAACGGCAGGCAATGATCTCAAGCAGGGTTGGTCTGGAACGTGAATGGAAGTTTTCGATACAAAAATTCGATACAAAAAAAGCCCCGAAAGAAGGGGCTTTTAGAAGATCGACCGATTACTGCAGAATCAGACGTAATCGCGGAACAATTTACGGAAAGTATTGGGTGACAGACCTGTCCAGCGCTTAAAGGCCAGAGTGAAACTGGTCCTATCCGAGAAATCCAGCATGGCTGACAGACGATCAATACTCAGCTCATTGGCAACCAATAGCGGCAACACATAATTAAATCGTGCACGATCACGCAGCTCAGTAAAACTCAACCCTTGTTGCTGCAAACGGCGCTGTAAAGTACGTTTGGAAATATTCAGATCAGCAGCGATGTGGGTAGCGGATAAGCCGCTTGAACCGACACGCTGTGTCAGTGAATCCATAACCCGCGCGGCTATGCCTGTGAGCTCAGGCAGCTGTGCCGCCTCAAGATAATCTTTATAGGCGATTATCTTGTCTTCATAGGGCCCTTCTTCCGAGCCGTTATACATCAGTTGTTCGTGCAGCTGCGCCACAAAGACACCTCTTTACTCTGCTATTACTTTCTCAGCTTTTGCGATTGGATCTGGTTGTTCCATGAACGAAGTGAGGACTGTGGTCATGGTCAAACCTCAAGGATGCCATATTCTGATAAAATTCTCCAATCGCACCCATTGCCGGAATCAAAGTTCTTTGAGCACGGATATCACATCATCGTGGTGTGTTTTGGTCTTGAATTTGTCCAAAACACATTTCAGGCGGCCATCCATTCCGATAATGAAGGTTGTGCGAAGAATTCCCATAAATTCACGGCCCATAAACTTTTTCAGCCCCCATACGCCGTATTTCTCAGCAATAGCATGGTCTTCATCCGAGAGTAGATCAAAATTAAGCTGCTGCTTGTCAATAAACTTCTGCAATCGTGGGTATGGGTCCGGACTGACACCTAATACTACGGTATCCAGCTCATCAAAAATGTCGATGCTGTCACGAATTCCGCACGCCTGTGTGGTACAGCCGGGTGTCATCGCTTTTGGATAAAAGTATAGGACCACATTTTTCTTATCGCGGTAGTCTTTGAGACTGACTTTTTCACCGTCTTGCTTTTGCAGCGTAAAGGCAGGCGCCATATTGCCAATTTTGGGGTAGCTCACAGGTAACCTCGGTGTTTGAGTTGTTTTTACGTTTCTCGACTAACACGAGAAAATACAGGCAAAAAAAAGCGCGGACAAGCCGCGCTTTTCTCGGTCGAACCGTGAATTAAGAAGGCAGCAGATCTTTAACTGCGTCACGCTCTTCTTTCAGCTCGGTTTCGGTAGCAGCCATCTTGCCTTTAGAGAAGTCATTCAGCTCGATACCTTGAACAATGGTCCAGTCGCCGTCTTTACAGGTACATGGGTAGCCGTAGATCAGGC
>NZ_BAABNJ010000013.1:0-29245 GCF_040362265.1 Candidatus Pelagadaptatus aseana | reverse complement strand
CCTAGATGGTGTTTCAAAGGGCTACTTACGCAGCCAGTTGAGCACCGTAGTTGTCGTCATTGGCAACTAATAAATTGCAGCTTTGGATTTACGTGATTCGCTACCCTCACGACATGCACCTAAGATTTTGTCACCGACGTCGAATCCAAATCGGCCCCAAACTTGATTTTTTCTTTTGTGGCGGCGTTACTCTGCGGTCTCAAGGTGCTCACGTACTGCTGTACGTTCCGCGCCTTTCGCCTTGAGTGCCTGGCCCCAAAAGAAAATCTCTGCGTTTTGGCTTGATCTTTTTGCTTCTGGACTGCGTTGCCTCTCCAAATTGCTCAGTCACATACTTGTTGTATGCTCCTTCGCAATGCGGCTCAGCGCCTTGCCAGAAACAAAAATCTCGGCGCCAAGCTTGCTTTTCGATGTGTGGAAGAGCTGTGCTTGGCGTTTCGCCTGACTGTTATATGGGGATATTTCCCCGAATAACAAGTCGGCATTTTATAGTAGATGCTGGTTGGCCGATAGTGTCTGGAAGATTTTCGGTTTCAGGCTGGGATTAACGGTGTCGGTGGTCTAGGGTTACTCCATCTTTGTTGTAACTGTCTAGAAAGGAGCCGGTGATGGCTGATATCAGTTTGTATGGTGTGATTTTGTCTCCCTATGTGCGCAAGGTGCGTCTGGCGCTGGATTTTAAGGGGGTGGCCTATGAGTCGGTGCCGGTGTTCCCGATCCCGGGCGCTGAGCAACCGCCTGAGTTTAAAGCCAATAGCCCATTGGGCAAGATTCCGCTGCTGCGCTCGGGGGAGACCTTTGTGCCGGATTCGTCGGTGATTTGTGCCTGGCTTGAGCGTGAGGTGCCGCAACCGGCGCTGTTGCCCGAGGATAACGCACTGGCTGCCAGAGCCTTGTGGTTTGATGCCTATATGGCCAGCAAAATGGTGCCGGTGATTGCCGGGCATCTGTTTGCCGAGGTGGTGTTGGCCAAAGCGGTGTTTCAGCGCGATCCGATTCAGAGTGATATTGATGCGGCGTTGAATGTGGAGATTCCGGAGATTTTTGATTATCTGGAATCTGAATTGAGCGGCGATTATCTGGTGGGTGATGGCATTACTCTGGCGGATATTGCGGTCGGCGGTATGTTTCTGACGCTGGCGCACTGCGGCTATGAGCACGACGCCGGACGCTGGCCTAATGTGGTCGCTTACAAGGATCGAATTATGGCGGAACCGGTGTTCGCCAATGCCTTGGCAGAGGAACAAGCCTTTCTGGCGGCTATGGCCGGTTAGGCGTTTTCCAGCATGGCGGTAAAGGTGGCGGCCGGTACGGGCTTGCTGTGCAGGTAGCCCTGTGACAGGTCGCAACCTTCGGCTTGCAGGATCAGTTCCTGCGGTGCCTTTTCCACCCCTTCGGCCACGATGGTGAGGTTGAAGTTTTTGGCCATGTCGATGATTGCCGAGACGATGGCTCTGTCGGAGCTGTCTTCTTCGATGTCCTGAATAAAGCTGCGATCAATCTTCAATTTATTGATCGGGAAGTGCTTCAGGTACGACAGCGAGGAATAGCCGGTACCAAAGTCATCAATCGCCAGCTGGATGCCCAGATTGCGCAGGGTTTGCAGTTGGTTGAGGATGGCGTCGGCGTTGCGCATCAGCGCGCTTTCGGTGATTTCCAGCTCCAGTAAGTTCGGGTCTATGTGCGATTGCTGAACGATGTGGCGCACTTCCCGGGTGAAATCCCGATGATTGAAATCCTGTGGTGAGATGTTGACCGACAGGGTCTGTTTAAACCCCATGTCTTGCCAGCGTTTCAGTTGCTGGCAGGCAGCGACCAGTACATAGCGTGACAGATCGCGAATCACGCCGCGTTCTTCAGCGATGCGAATAAAGTGGGCCGGTGTCAGCAGACCACGCTCGGGGTGATTCCAGCGCAACAAAGCTTCGCTGCCAATGATCTTGCCGGTGTGAATGTCGATTTGGGGTTGGTAATACAGCTCGAACTCCCGCGCCTTGATGCCCCGTTTGATCTGGCTGAAGGTGCGCATCTGCTTGTCGGCGTCTGCGGTCAGGGATTCGTTGTAGAACGAATAGGTGTTGCGGCCATTTTGTTTGGCCTGATACATGGCAACGTCGGCGTAGGCGATCAGGTCTTCCCCTTTGCTGGCGTTATCCGGGTATTGGGAGATGCCAATGCTGGTACCAATATAGGCTTCCTGACCCTCTTCCAGAGGGAAGGGGCGATTGATCAGTTCGATGATGTCTTTGGCAACCGTGATGATGTCTTTTTCACTGTTGAGGTTTTCCAGAATGATCACGAATTCGTCACCACCAAGACGGCCCAGGGTGTCTTTTTCTCGCAGCCTTTCGGAGAGGCGGCCGGACACTGATTTCAGCAGTTCATCGCCGGCCGCATGGCCGAGACTGTCATTAACCACCTTGAATTTGTCGAGATCCAGAAACAGCACGGCAACCCGTTCGTGACTGCGCTTGGCGTGGGCAATGGCGTGATCCAGCGTGTTCTTCAATGACAGTCGATTGGGCAGGCCGGTGAGGGAGTCGGTCAGGGCCAGGTTTTCCAGCTCTTCTTCGGATTGTTTCAGCTTGGTGATGTCGGAGAATACGCCCACATAGTATTCCGGCTGGCCTGCTTCGTCTTTGACTTCGGTGATGGACAGTAACTCCGGGAACACCTTGCCACTTTTGCGGCGGTTCCATACTTCGCCCTTCCACTGCCCGGTCTCGTTAACGGTATTCCACAGCTCGATAAAGAATTCTTTGCCCTGCTTTTGAGCGCTGAGAAACGACGGGTTTTTGCCCAGACTTTCAGCGGCGGTGTAGCCGGTAATGATCTCAAATGCCTTGTTCACCGAGATAATATTGCGATGTTTGTCGGTGATGATGATGCCTTCCTGAGAGTTGGCGAAGACAACGGCGTCGAGCGTCAGCTTCTTTTGGCTTTCAAAGCGATCGGTAATGTCGTGGATGATGGAAAACAGCAACGTGTTGTTGCCGGTTTCCACGGGTGATGAGTGAACTTCCACCTTGCGAATATCGCCATTTTTCAGGCGATGGGTCATCACAAAAGCGTTCTGTTCGCCGAAGGCGGCTTTTTGGCGATCCTCATAGACTTTTTCCGGTGAGGCCTGATTGATGTCGCTGATGCGCATCCGGGTCAGTTGCTGCTGGGTATAGCCATAAAAGTTTTGTGCGCTCTGGTTGGCATCTATGATGCGGCCCGATTGGCTTTCGATTAACAGCATCACCGCATCGTGGCTCTCAAACAGGTCGCTGAAGCGTCTGGCACTGGTGATCGAGTTGACCAGAGATTTCTGTTCGCGCCTTACGGTTTTGTAGCGCAGATGAATCAGGCTCAACCATAGAAAAATCACAATGTAGGCCACGCTCCAGATCAATGTGGAGGGGCGAAACGTCATCCAGCCGGATTTTGGGGTAGCGGCTATCACCCAACTGCCAAACGGCAGCTTAACGGTCTGGATGATGGGGTTTTGCTCAAACACTTCAGGCTTGCCCCAGATAAAGTCACCTTGAGCGCCTTTGGCATCGCGGCCTTTCAAGGTGATGTTCAGGTGCTTGGCTGTCAGCAGGCCGGATTCTTTGATGATGGCGTCGTAATCGAGAACCGTGGACAGCAGGCCCCAGGTTTCGCCAGTCTGATTCAGATAAATGGGCTGGCGAGCGATCAAACCGACGCCTCCTTGAACCAGATTGAGTGGGCCGGAAAGCACGGTGTTGCCAGCGCGAATGGCATCAAAGGCTTCGGATTGTTGTTTGCGATAGTCCAATCCCAGGGCTTTTTCGTTACCGGCGATGGGGTAGATCATGCCTATCACCATATCCTTGGCGGCACCGATATTAATGATGTTGTTTTTGCGTTTGAGCAGCTGGGCGCCAAAGGCGCTGTATTCTTTTTGGCTGATGTCGGGGTTGGTGGCGATGTAGGTGGCCATGCCCTGAGACAGATTCAGATTCTGGGTGATGATATTTTCCAGCTGGATTCTGAGTTCGGTCAGGTCTTCGTAGGTGTGGCTGTATTCGTTCTGTTTGCGGTTTTGATAATTACTGCTTTCCAGTGCCCACAGGCCCAGCCCGCTTACCAAAAAGCAAACGGCGATATTGAACCACAACCACTTTCTGGGTGGTGTCAGTTTTAGGGATTGAGGGTTAGGGACATCTTTCATAGCTGTATTTACTGGGCCCGGCTCAAAGCGCCCTAATAAAGGTGGCAAGAATCAGGGCTGGGCAGACAAAGCGAACGTAATTGGGCCAGATCTTCCAGAACAGGGTGCTCTCGATATTGTCGTGCCCCGCTTTGAGTTCTTCCAGCAGATTGTTGCGGTGCCAGATCCAGCCCACAAAGACGCACATCAATACCCCGAGAATGGGTTGGCTGTAGACGGTGGTGAGGTCGATCACCAGACCGAACAGGTCGTTAAAATTGAACAGGATAATGGCGGAGATAGCGGCAATGATCAGGCCCACGATCAGGGTGGACTGATGACGGCTGGCGGGGGTTTCTTCGGTCATATAGGAAACCGGAACTTCCAGCATGGAGATCGAAGAGGTTACCGCCGCGATGCTCATCAAACTGAAAAAGGCAAAGGCTACAATCAGACCCATATCGCCCATGGAATCAAACAGACTGGGCAACACTTGAAAGATCAGGTCCGGGCCAGCAATCATGTCGCCGGATTCGGTAAATACGGTTACGCCATTTTTCTGAGCCACGAAGATGGCGGGGATGATCAGCAGGCCGGCGAGAAACGCGATGCTGGAATCCACCAGTGTTACGGCTGCGCCCAATTTTGGCAGACTGTCTTGTTTGCTCAGGTAGGAGCCGTAAACCAGCATGGTGCCAACCCCCAGAGACAGGGAGAAGAAGGCTTGACCCATGGCATCGAGAATCAGACCTGGGTTGATCTGGCTGAAATCCGGCAGCAGGTAGACCCTCAAACCTTCCATGGCGCCATCCTGAGTCATGACATAGACGGTCAGGGCGATCATGATAAACAGCAGCATGGGCATCAGTCGGGTTGACCATTTCTCGATACCACCTTTGATGCCGCTGCTGATGATGGCCATGGTCATCGCCATAAACAGCCCCATAAAGATCAGATTACGCTGCAGACCGAAACCGGTCAGCCATTCGCTGGCCTGTGTCCATCCCAGCATCTGGGTAATGGATTCGAATAAATAGGCCAGCATCCAGCCGGCGACAATGGCGTAGAAGCTCAAAATCAGACTGGCGGTGATTACACCATAGAAACCAACTCCGGAGGCCAGAGCGTAGGATTTTTTGCCATTGGATATGTGTCTGAGGGATGTCACCACATTGGCGCGGGCGTGACGGCCAATAATTAATTCCGCCATCAATGCGGGGTAGGCGAGAACAAAAGCCAGAATAAAGTAGATAACAACAAAAGCAGCGCCGCCATTGGAGGCTGTTTGAGTGGGGAATCCCCAGATATTACCCAAGCCAATAGCGGATCCGGCCGCGGCCATAACAAAGCCTGTCTTGGATGAAAATTGTTCTCTTGGGGCGCTCATAAAGTGTCTACTCTGTCCGGATTTTGGCAGGCGGGCAGTATACCGGCTTGCTTTGCGATTGGGTATGGACAGCGTTATCTTGGATTTGTGCCCTGACCAATTGGTCATTTATGGTCATGTTACAGTTTTTTTGCTTAAATTCGTGGTGTTTTTGGCCCTTATTCTGGCCAAAGTCTATAACTACATCTTAGGTGACAATATAAGTCGCCAAGACAATTAAAATAATTCCTATTAAGGAGAGACCTATGTCAACCAAGTACGCCGTGAAAAAGGCGGCTTTATGCGTGCTCGCGCCTGCGTTTGTCAGTTCTTTGGCAATGTCTGGTGCGATGGCACAATCGATGGAAGAAGTAGTCGTAACCGCTACCAAACGTGAAAGTAGCATTCAGGATCTTCCTTTCTCTGTAAATGCTCAGACTCAAGAAGACATCCAGCGTTCTGGGGCCACCAGTCTTGAAGATTTGTCCCGCAGTGTAGCTGGCCTTTCTATTCAAAACTTGGGGCCAGGCCAAAGTCAGGTCGCTATCCGTGGCGTTTCTGCAGGTCAGATTGTAAGGGATCAGCCCGGGGTTAAAGAGCAGGTAGGCGTATACCTCGATGAAAGCGTTATTTCATTGTCGCTGTTTACCCCTGATCTGGATCTGTTCGATTTAAATCGAGTGGAAACTCTGCGTGGACCTCAAGGTACTTTGTTTGGTTCGGGCTCCATGGGCGGGACCATCCGCTACATCACTAATCAGCCAAATCTTGAAGAGTTTGAAGGGATGGTTGAGGCCAACCTGAACTCTGTTACAGACGGTGAAATGGGTGGTCATGTTAAAGGTATGATCAATGCACCATTTGCAGACGGTCGTGCTGCTCTGCGTGCTGTTGCCTATACCACTGAATACGCCGGCTTTATTGACGCTTACGGTGAGAATGGTACTAAAGATGATGATGTTAACAGTGGTGATCGGACCGGTGGACGAGTTGCCATTACCTGGGATGTAACAGATAACCTGACCATTACGCCAAGAATTATTTTCCAGGAAATTGATATGGACGGTTACAACCGTCAGGAAGTATTCAATTTGTTTGGTAATGCGTACACCACTCCGGCTATTAACTTCGATGAGCGAGAGCAGTACCTGCTGTTGGATGAAGGCTTTAATGACGACACCATGATCGCCGATATAGTTCTTGAATGGGCTATGGAGAACATGGATTTAACTTTTGTCACCAGTTATACAGATCGTGAAATTGAAGTGAGTCGTGATGCCAGTGCATTGACTGGTAGTGTGAGTATTGATTTGGGTTTGGCCGCTGCCGCTGTATCGATACCGTCCAACTTGGTTGATACCACTGAAGTTGAGCAGTACACCTATGAGATTCGTCTGGCTTCCAATGATGTAGCCAATCCTTTGCAATGGGTTACCGGTGTTTTCTTTTCTGACACAGAAAGAGAGTACAAACAGCGCCTTCCTACTCCGGGTTATGACGCATTTGCAGATGCGGCTTTAGGTGCAGGTACTTCTGCTGGTGCAGCTAATGGTTTTGGCCCAGATTCTCCTTATAACGCTGATCTGCCTTATGATCTCGAGCAATTGGCAATCTTTGGTGAGTTGACTTATGACTTGACGGAGCAGTTGCAGTTGACTTTAGGCGGTCGCTGGTACGATGTAGAAGAAGAGCGTCGGTTTACCAGTGGTGGTGTTTTCTCTAATGGTGATGACCAATTTGATAAAACCGAGTCCGATGGCTTCAGCCCAAGAGTCATGGCCAGCTACGATTTGAATGACGAGATCACATTGAATGCTCAGGCTTCAAAAGGTTTCCGTTTAGGTGGTGCTAATGATCCGCTTAATATCGGTTTGTGTGGCCCTGCGGATGCCGCTACCTATGGTGGCTTTCCAGAGTACGATGACGAAACCATGTGGAACTACGAAGTTGGTATGAAAGCTAACTGGGGTTCCATGACTCTGAACACTGCATTGTTCTATTCTGATATTGAGGATCTGCAAGTCACACTGGATGCAGGATCCTGTTCTTCACGGGTTGTTTACAATGTGCCTGAATCCCACACTCAAGGTCTTGAGTTGGAACTTGGGAATCAGCTGACTGATAATTTCTACGTATCTTTTGCTGCAAGTGTTCTCGAATCTGAGTTTGACTCTACAGTGACAGATGTTAACGGTAATATTCTTGGTGGTATTGAAGAGGGTAACCGTTTGGCTTCTGTGCCAGAGGTTCAATTGGCTTTGGCTGCGACCTATAACTTTTCTGATGCGTTGTTTGGCTCAGACGAAACGTTTGTTTCTGCCTCTATTCAGCACGTGGGCGACCGCATTACCCAGCCTGGTGATCAGGTAGATGGTGCTGGTACTTTCAGCTCTGGTCTGGCGTATCGTGGTGCCACAGGTGCTGAAACGACGGATCTTGATCTTGAGTTGGATGCCTATGAGTTGATCAATATCAGCGCTGGTTTGGTTTACAGTGATTGGGAAGCAAACCTGTATGTGAATAACCTGACAGACGAGAATGTGGATTTGTCTTTCGATCGTGAGCGTGGTGGTCGCGCACGTCTCGGATTCAGAACGAATCAGCCTCGTACTATAGGTTTGACTTTGAGAAAGTCTTTTTAATAGGCCATCTCATGGTATAGAAAGGGCGCTTCGGCGCCCTTTCTTCTTTTTAGGTTTTCATAAATTATGACGTTATTTGAATGGCTAACTCTGGCAGGTCTCTGCTGGATGGGGGCTGCAAGCCCTGGCCCAAGTCTGGCCGTTATGGTGGATCAAACCATGAAGGGTGGACGGCAGCATGGCATTTATACGGCTTTGGCTCACGGTGCCGGTGTGGGTTGTTATGCCTTGCTAGCGGCGTTGGGGTTGGCGCTGGCCTTACAGCAATCGCCGGTTGTTTTTGATGTGCTGCGCTGGCTTGGTGCTGCGTTTCTTTTGTATCTGGCCTATAAGGCGCTAACCGCGCCGACCGAATTTGTACGCGAAGAGTCTGACGTGTCGGTTCGGGAAGGGGTGCTGACTGGATTTCTGACGGCGTTTTTAAACCCCAAACTGGCGATCTTCTTTCTGGCGGTTTACACCCAGTTTATTACAGAGGATTCAACGCTCTGGCAGAAGTTGGGTATGGCGGCTGTTTCTATGGGGGTGGATGCCCTGTGGTATGTCGTTGTTGTGGTGATGGTATCTCATCCGGCGGTTATTGATCGTCTGGAACACAGCGCCAGTGTGGTGAATAAGGTATTTGGGGTATTGCTGATTGTGGTTGCGGCGAGGGTGTTGTTGGGATGATGTCATCCTGACGACCTTAGGATGAAGGATCTCCGGGGAGCCGAGTTTTCTATGGCCTTAGAGATCCCTCACGTCCGTTCGGGATGACAAGGTTTTGATTTGTTCGCGATGACATGCTCGATGCGGGATGGTCTTTGGGGCGTCAAACCTGCTTTTGGAACAGGCGCTGTTTTTCGCGATTCCAGTCCCGTTGTTTTTCTGTCTCACGCTTGTCGTGCATTTTCTTACCTTTGGCCAGGGCGATTTCGGCTTTGACCAGATGACCTTTCCAGTAAAGAGCGGTACACACACAGGTGTAATCCTTTTGATCTACCGCCTGTTGCAGCTTGGCGATTTCCTTGCGCTTGAGCAGCAATTTGCGTGGGCGGTTGGGCTCGATAACAAAGTGGGTAGATACCGTTGGCAGCGGGCTGATCTGGGCGTTTAACAGCCAGGCCTCACCATTTTTGAAGTGTACGTGGGTGTCGACGATTTGCACCTTGCCTTCGCGCAGGCTTTTCACTTCCCAGCCTTTGAGAGCCAGACCTGCCTCGTATTTGTCGGTCAGGTGGAAGTCAAAACGCGCCTTTTTGTTTTGCGCGATATTGTTGCTGGGTGTCTTTGGCTTTTTCTTGCCCATGAAACTGCTTACTCAATCAATGGCTGGTCACTCCCGCGGTGGCGGGAGGCCAGTATACAGGTGCCGGCGTTAATCCGGTATGGCTGGATTGCCATACCACTGGTGGATTAGATAAGGCTGTAGCCAAAGAATTTCAAGAGTACGGTGTCCACAAACACAAACAACAGTATCAGTGGGATAAAGGTTTCCAGTGAGATGTTGACGTAACGTTCCAGCAGGGAGCCTTTGTAATTGGGATCACCAATTTCCAGTTCTTTATCCAGATTGGCTTTTTTCCAACGGAAGGACACCAGCATGCAGATCAGAAAGCCGTTGAGAGGCAGGATGGTGTCATAGAAGGTGTCGTAGACAAGATCGAACAATGATTTGCTGCCGCCGCCGTATTCAACGAAGTTGGTCAGTGAGTCCACCATGCCAAAGGAAGCGGTACAGGCTGCCGCAACCACAATCATGGTGACGCCGATTTTGATCAGAGCCTGTTTGCGGCTGGCGTTCCAGGAGTCCATCACGCCGGCAACTGGCACTTCGATAATGGATACCAGAGAAGTCAGTGCTGCAAAGAACACCAGCAGGAAAAAGATACTGGCAACAAAGCTGGCACCGGTGTAGCCCATGGTACCTTCCAGTGCGAGGAAGATTTTTGGCAGGTAAGTAAAGATCAGGGCTACAGAAGAATCCGACAGTTCATCTGGGTTTACATCCGGGTTGAAGGAAAAAATGGCCGGGAGGATCATCAATCCTGCCGTAAAAGCAACGCCCGTGTCGGTCAGCGCCACCAGTTTGCTGGAGCTGGCGATGCTGGCCTTGCGATCCATGTAAGAGCCATAAGTGATCAGAATCCCCATGCCCAGTGACAGAGAGAAGAAAGCCTGGCCCATGGCGCCATTGATTACCTGCATGTTGATTTTGCTTAGATCGGGTATCAGGTAAAAACGCACGCCCGCCATGGCGTTATCCTGAGTCAGAACGAAGATCACCATGCCAATCAGCATCAGGAACAGGGCGGGCATCATGGTTTTGGCGGCACGCTCAATGCCGTCTTTGACGCCCCCTTGAAGAATGCTGATCACCATGACTGCCAAAACGCCAAGGTAGATAAAGACGCTGCCGCTGTTGATGAACGTACCAAAGAAATCCGGGTTGGCCAGTGTGGCGAGATCACCGGTGACGGTCATCACCAGATAGGCCAGAATCCACAGGCTGATCACCGAGTAAAATACGCCGACCATATAGGGTGTTATCAGGGCCAGCCAGCCACCAATGGACCAGAACTTACTGCCGGATGACAGGGCTTGATAGGTGCCCAGTGGGCTTCTGCGAGAAAAGCGTCCGGCGGAAATTTCGGCGAGCATGACGGGCAGGCAAAACAGCACGATAAACAGTGCATAGACCAATAGAAAGGCGCCCCCTCCGTTTTTGGCGGCGTTAACCGGAAAGCCTACAAGGTTGCCAATGCCTACGGCAGAGCCTGCGGCAGCGAGGATAAAGCCGATGCGCGAGCCAAATTGTTCTCGGGATGCTGTCATTCTGTTGTTTCCGTGATCAATAAAATAGTAAAAGTCTAGCAATTAGAGCGGCCTTTCGACAGCCCATGTATATCTTGGTTCCACGGCCCTGCCGGTCAAGTGATCTTGTGTTGGCTTGACGGTGGTCAGTCATTACAATGGCCGGCCAACGTAATGTATTTACAGGTTTTTAGTGAAGCGAATAGAAAGAAGTGCGCTGGTGGCGTTTGCTGACCATCGCATGTTTGAGCTGGTAAACGATATCGAAGCTTATCCGGCGTTTATGAACGGGTGTGTCGGTGCACAGGTGCTGGATCACAGTGGTGACATTCTGGTGGCCCGGCTGGATTTGAGCCGCATGGGGTTTAGTCACAGTTTTACCACTCGCAACCGTTTGGATGCGCCGCGATCGATGACAATGGAATTGGTTGACGGGCCTTTCTCAAGGCTTTCCGGGGAATGGGGTTTCAAGGCGTTGTCGCCTGAGGCCAGCAAGGTCAGTTTTACTCTCGAGTTTGAGTTGGATAATAAAATTGTCTCCGGAGCGATTGGTAAAATGTTTGAGCAGGTGGCCAATGAAATGGTCGATGGGATCTGTAATCGTGCCCGGCACCTGTACAGTTGATAATTGGATCGAATATGTCTGATATAGAAATGATTGCCGTGGAAGTGGCTTACGCACTGCCGGAAAAACAAAAGATTATTGCTCTGCTGGTTAAGCCAGGTACCACCGCGATTGGTGCAGTAAAGCAATCGGGGATCATCAAAGAGTTTCCGGAAATCGACATCGAGACGGCCAAGATGGGCGTTTTTGGTCAGGCTCTGGGTACCAAGGGATTGGCCAAAGCGCCTGAATACAGAATGCAGCCGGGGGATCGGGTGGAGATTTATCGACCTTTAAAGGCCGATCCGAAAGAGGCCCGTCGTCGCAGGGCGGAAAAGTCGAAGACTTAATCGATGATTTATCACTCCCGCTTTGTCGGGAGTGATGAGATTGGAATTTAATGGCTTGCGGAATTATTCTGAGGCTGGTTGCGCCGAAGTCGGGATGTAATCGCCGTTAAAGCCGGTCAGTTTGTCACCCTCAAAGAAAATGCTGACGCGTTCTTTGGTCTCATCGCCTCTGGCGGTTTTCATGCTGTAGAAGTAATCCCAGCGATCCGGATTGAAGGTGTCCTGAATCAGGGGGTTGCCCATGATGTAGCGAACCTGACGCTTGCTCATGCCCGGTTGCAGTTGGTCAATCATATCCTGAGTGATGATATTGCCCTGCTGGATGTTGATTTTATGCACCCCGGGGAATCTGAACGACTGGCAGCCAACCAGCAGGCCAATCAGTGCAAAAATGGTCAGGTGTTTTATTGCTTTTATCAGGGCAAATTGCATTACGGGGGTTCCACAAATTTAAACGAACGGGGATAATACCCGAACTTTATTCTTACTGAGAAGGCCGAAGCGGATTAAATCGCTTGATCCGTACAATTAACCGCAATTTAGGTATGGAAATGTCCGTAGAAAATCAAGAATTAAGGAAAGCTGGCCTGAAAGTGACTCTGCCTCGGGTCAAGATTCTGCAGATGCTGGAAAGCAGTGTGCAGCGCCATCTGAGCGCTGAAGATGTTTATAAGCAATTGCTCGAGGCCGGCGAAGATGTAGGTCTGGCAACTGTGTATCGTGTATTGACCCAGTTTGAATCCGCTGGTCTGGTGGTTCGCCACAACTTTGATGGAGGTCACTCGGTATTCGAACTTGAGCGTGGTGATCATCACGACCATATGGTGTGTGTTGAAACCGGTAAAGTGATCGAATTTCATAATGAAGAGATCGAGAAGCTGCAAAAAGCCATCGCTGATGAGGCGGGCTATGATCTGACCGACCACAGCTTGGTGTTGTACGTTAAGCCCAAGGCTTGATGAGGCGGCAGTTTCGCTGGAATAAACGGTAACAATCAGCCGCAAGCCACAATTGATTACAAATCAAAATCACTCACAAAAAAGGCGCTTCTGATAAGCGCCTTTTTTGTGTCTGCTGTTTTATTCAGGGTGGCTAAATGGCTAATTGCTGGCCCTGATTGATCATCTCTTCAGCCAGAGTCATGCTCTGCTGCCCCAGATTTTCACCGCTCATCATCCTCGCTATTTCTTTGATGCGATCGGGTTGTGGCAGGTGTGTCAGTGTCGACTGGGCGGAGTCGCTGGTGGATTGTTTGTGCACCAACAGATGTTGATGTGCTTTGCTGGCTACCTGAGCCAGATGGGTCACACAGATAACCTGTCCATCCTGTCCCAAAGTTCTCAGAAGTTGGCCGACGACATCGGCGGTGGCACCGCCAATACCCACATCCACTTCATCAAATACCAGAGTCGGTGTGGTTGAGCTCTGTGCGGTTACCACCTGTATCGCCAGGCTGACGCGGGACAGTTCGCCGCCGGAGGCCACTTTGCCAAGGCTCTTGGGTGGCTGGCCCGGGTTGGTGCTGATCAAAAATTCAATGTCATCAATACCCGTGGCAGAGGCTTTTTCCGCGTCGGTTGCAATGGCCACTGCAAACTGGGCATTTTTCATTGAGAGCAAATCCAGTTGCTGGTTAATGTTGTGTTGCAGTGTCTGTGCCTGTTGTTGGCGAACCTCTGATAATTGTTTTGCGGTACTCAGATAAGTCTCTTTGGCGCTGGTGACTTCCGTTTCCAGCAGGTCCAGATTGCCTTCGCTGCCCTCCAGAGAGGCCAGTTCTTCCGCGAGGTTTTGATGCAAGGCCAGCAATTCTTCGGGGTTGATACGGTGTTTGCGGGCAATTTCATAAACCCCCGACAACCGGTCTTCCACCCATTGCAGTCGCTCGGGATCCGCTTCAAAGGTGTCGATATGGTGCCGCAACTCGCCCTGGGCTTCCTGAATTTCAACCTGGGCATTAAACAGGTGGTCGGCAACGGTATTGAGCGCTGGCGGCTTGTTATCGATATCCCCCAGACATTGGATGGCGCGGTTGAGTAGTTGCGCCAGACCGGCTTCTTCGTCTTCACACAGCAGGGCAACCTGTTGGCTGCTTTGCAGGATGCTGTCGGCGCTGCTGAGTTGCTGCTGTTCCTGCTCCAGTTGTTCCAGCTCGCCGGGTTCCAGTCCCAGTGAGTTGAGCTCCTGCACTTGATAGCGCAGAAGTTGTAGGCGGGCATTGACTTCGTCAGCGTTATTTTTAAGGTGGTCGAATTGTTGTTGCAGGGTCTGCCAGTGCTTAAATTGCTGCCGGCATTGTGTCAGGGCTTCGCTGTTGCCGGAATAGTCATCCAGCAAGCGCTGATGGGTGGTTTTTTTCAGCAGGGATTGGTGGGCATGCTGGCTGTGCAGGTCGATCATCATTTCGCCCAGTTCACGCAGCTGGGTGATGGGGGAGGGTTTGCCGTTGATGTAGCCGCGGGAGCGACCATCGCGGGTTACTACCCGTCGGAGCAGGCATTCGCTGTCGTTGCCCAGCTCGTTTTTCATCAGCCATTCGCGGGCTTGGGGAATGCGACTGATATCAAAAGTGGCGCAGATGTCGGCGCGCTCTTTGCCCTGACGTACCCTGTCAGCGTCAGCTCGGTCGCCCAGAGTAAGGCTCAGGGCATCCAGCAGGATGGATTTGCCGGCGCCGGTTTCGCCGGTAATGGCGGTCATGCCGGCATCCAGTTCCAATTCGAGTTCATCGACCAGAGTAAAGTTGTGGACACTTAAGTGGGTCAGCATGTTGGACCTGCCATTCAGAGGGTGTTGGGTGGATATTCATACAGTGTATATGTATACAGTATATTTCCAGCTCTGCAAGTATTTTCTTTATTGGATCGATATTTATCACTTGAAACTGCCTTTCCCGACCCCATAAAGGGTTCATCTGTCGCTTTAGCGGCCATCCACTGATTGAGAAAAACAAACGGAGAAGCGCGTGTCTGACGAGCAACCAACACAACCTGAAACCGAAGCCTCTGTTGATGAACAGCAGGTAGAAGAAACCACCGAAAGCCCGACGGTTGATGCTGTACAGGCTGAAATTGAAAGCTTGACTGCACAGTTGGCTGAAGCTCAGGACCAATCTGTCCGGGCTCAGGCGGAGGCGCAGAATGCCCGTCGTCGTGCCGAGCAGGACGTCGAGAAGGCACACAAGTTTGGTCAGGAAAAACTGGTCAATGACCTGTTGCCGGTGGTGGACAATCTTGAGCGGGCCATTGAAGCGGTAGACGCTGAAAATGAAGCCTTGAAGCCCGTGCTGGAAGGCATCGAGCTAACGTTGAAGTCTTTTGTGGACACTCTGGCGCGCCACAAGGTGGAGCAACTGAACCCCGTAGGCGAGCCGTTTGATCCGCAATTGCACCAGGCTATGACCATGGTGGAGAGCCCCGACGCCGAGCCCAATACGGTTTTGAATGTGTTTCAGAAGGGGTACACCCTGCACGGTCGCCTGGTGCGTCCGGCAATGGTTGTTGTGTCGAAGGCACCAGCCTGAATAACTGCACGAAATAAGTTGTTATTGCGGGGTTGAAAAAGTTTTTTTCGCGCCAATATAGCAACCAACTGAACAGAAAATAGCCGGTTGGTAAAGATTGAGTTAACCGGTTATTTGATCGAGTTCACCTGACTTTGAATGTCGTTGAGACAAATAGATTTTAGATTTTTGGAGATTTTCCCGATGGGTAAGATTATTGGTATTGATCTGGGCACCACCAACTCTTGTGTGTCTGTACTGGAAGGCGGTTCCGCCAAGGTTATTGAAAACGCCGAGGGTGATCGCACCACCCCATCCATCGTTGCATTTACCGACGATAACGAAATTCTGGTGGGTCAGAGCGCCAAGCGCCAATCTGTCACCAACCCAACCAACACCCTGTTTGCGGTTAAGCGTTTGATCGGTCGTAAGTTTACCGATGATGTGGTGCAGAAAGACATTTCCATGGTGCCATACAGCATTGTGGCTGCCGATAACGGTGATGCCTGGGTAGAAGCCAAGGGCGACCAGAAGGCACCACCTCAGGTTTCTGCAGAAGTTCTGAAGAAGATGAAGAAAACTGCCGAAGACTATCTGGGTGAGGGCGTAACCGAAGCGGTAATTACCGTTCCTGCCTACTTTAACGATTCCCAGCGTCAGGCCACCAAAGACGCCGGTAAGATTGCCGGTCTGGATGTGAAGCGCATCATCAATGAGCCAACCGCTGCGGCACTGGCTTACGGTATGGACAAAGCCAAGGGCGACCACACCATCGCGGTTTACGATCTGGGTGGTGGTACTTTCGATATCTCCATTATTGAGATTGCTGACGTAGACGGTGAGCACCAGTTTGAAGTGTTGTCTACCAACGGTGACACCTTCCTGGGTGGTGAAGATTTCGACCTGCGTCTGATCGAGTATCTGGCGGATGAATTCAAGAAAGAAAATGGCATTGATCTGCACAACGATCCTCTGGCTCTGCAGCGTCTGAAGGAAGCCGCTGAAAAAGCCAAGATTGAGCTGTCTTCTGCCCAGCAGACCGAAGTGAATCTGCCATACATTACCGCTGATGCCTCTGGTCCCAAGCATTTGGTTGTAAAACTGACTCGCGCCAAGCTGGAATCTCTGGTTGAGGAGCTGGTAGTTCGCTCTCTGGAGCCGATGAAAACCGCACTGGCGGATGCTGATCTGTCTGTGAGCGAGATTGATGACGTGATTCTGGTGGGTGGTCAAACCCGTATGCCTATGGTTCAGGAGCGCGTTGCCGAGTTCTTTGGTAAAGAGCCGCGCAAAGACGTTAACCCGGACGAAGCGGTAGCCATGGGTGCTGCGATTCAGGGTGCGGTTCTGGCGGGCGACGTAAAAGACGTACTGCTGCTGGATGTTTCGCCTCTGACTCTGGGTATTGAGACCATGGGTGGCGTGGCTACTCCTTTGATTGAGAAGAATACCACCATCCCAACCAAGAAATCTCAGGTGTTCTCCACCGCTGAAGACAATCAGACGGCGGTAACCATTCACGTGGTTCAGGGTGAGCGTAAGCAGGCGGCACAGAATAAATCTCTGGGTCGTTTTGATCTGGCGGATATTCCTCCTGCGCCTCGCGGTATGCCTCAGGTTGAAGTGACTTTTGATATTGATGCCAACGGTATCCTGAACGTTAGCGCTAAAGACAAGGCTACCGGCAAAGAGCAGTCTATCGTGATCAAGGCCTCCTCCGGTCTGAGCGATGATGAGATTGAGAGTATGGTACGTGACGCTGAGGCCAACGCTGAAGCGGACAAGGCTTTCGAAGAGCTGGTTACTGCCCGTAACACTCTGGATGGTTTGATTGGTGCAACCAAGAAAACTCTGGAAGAGGCTGGCGACAAGGCGACGGCTGAAGAGAAATCTGCTATCGAAGCAGCTCTGGCTGAAGCTGAAGAAGCGGTTAAGGGTGACGACAAAGAGAAAATGGAAGCGGCGACTACCAAGCTGACTGAAGCTTCCGGTTCTCTGGCTCAGAAACTCTACGCCGAACAGGCCGCTCAGCAGCAGGCCGGCGCTGAAGGTGCCGAGCAGGCTGCACCGGAAGCCGAAGAAGGCGTAGTTGACGCTGAGTTCGAAGAAGTTAAAGAAGACGATAACAAGTAAGTTTTCAGTTCGCTTGTTATGAGTTTTACGATGGGGTCGGAGTAGCTCAGCTGCTTCGACCCTTGTAGGTTAACGGATAGAAGAAATTCCCATGTCAAAGCGTGATTATTACGAAATTCTTGGCGTCGCAAAGGACGTCTCGGAAAAGGATCTGAAGAAGGCCTATCGCCGTGTGGCCATGAAGTTCCACCCGGATAGAAATCCCGACGATAAAGAGGCGGAAGAAAAATTCAAAGAGGCCAGCGAGGCCTACGAAGTTCTGTCCGATTCTCAAAAGCGTGCAGCCTATGACCAGTTTGGTCATGCCGGCGTTGAGGGGCAGGGTGGCATGGGTGGAGGCGGTCAGGGCTTTGGCAGCTTCAGCGATATCTTTGGTGACGTGTTTGGCGATATCTTCGGCGGCGGAGGCGGTGGCCAGCGTGGTCGTGGAGGCCCTTCACGTGGTGCCGATCTGCGCTACACCCTGGATTTGAGCCTGGAAGATGCCGTTAAAGGGACTTCCGTAAAAATTCGTGTGCCGACACTGGTGGGTTGTGGGACCTGTGATGGTTCCGGTGCCAAGCCGGGTACCAGTCCTGTGACCTGTACCACCTGTGGTGGTGTTGGTCAGGTACGTATGCAGCAGGGCTTCTTCTCTGTGCAGCAGACCTGTCCTAACTGTCGAGGCAAGGGCACGATTATTTCCGATCCCTGTACGGATTGTCATGGTCAGGGGCGTATTGAAGAAACCAAAACCCTCTCCGTTAAAGTGCCTGCCGGTGTGGATACCGGTGATCGCATTCGCCTGGCTGGTGAAGGTGAAGCGGGTGCTGATGGTGGCCCGTCGGGCGATCTGTATGTGCAGGTGTCGGTGCAGGATCATCCGATCTTTCAGCGCGATGGTAAGAACCTCTATTGTGAAGTTCCCATCAGTTTTGTCGATGCGGCACTGGGTGGTGAGTTAGATGTGCCGACACTGGATGGTCGCGTCAAGCTCAAGGTGCCTTCTGAAACACAAACCGGTAAGCTGTTCCGTCTGCGTGGCAAGGGGGTTACCCCGGTTCGAGGTGGCAGTGCCGGTGATCTGATGTGTCGTGTTATCGTGGAGACTCCGGTAAACCTGAGCAATAAGCAGAAAGAATTGCTGAAGGAGTTGAAGGCCAGCATGAATGGCGACAAGAATTCGCCCAAGCAAAGCAGTTGGTTTGAGGGTATGAAGAATTTCTTTGGTGATATGAAATTGTAACGACGGATAGCAAACGATGGTAAAAGTTGCAGTAACCGGCGCAGCCGGCCGTATGGGTAAAACCCTGATCGAGGCGGTGGCCAATGCTGAGGGTGTTGAGTTGGCTGTGGCATTGGAGCGCCCGGACAGTTCTCTGGTTGGCGCCGATGCTGGTGAGCTGGCTGGTCTGGGTAAGAATGGTGTGGCCATTGCTGGCGATATCGCTGATGTCATTGATCAGTTTGATGTGTTGATCGACTTTACGGCGCCAGTGGCAACTCTGGCCAATGCCAAAGCCTGTGCTGCTGCGGGCAAAAAGATTGTGATCGGCACCACCGGGTTCACTCCGGAAGAAGAGGTTGAGTTGTTCGCCAATCAGTCGGAGACGGCTTTGTGTAAAGCGGCCAATTTCAGTACCGGTGTGAATGTGACCCTCAAGCTGCTGAAGCAGGCGGCGGAAATTCTGGGTGATGATTACGATATTGAGATCTACGAAGCGCACCACCGTCACAAGGTAGATGCACCTTCCGGTACGGCTCTGGCCATGGGTGAGGCGGTTGCTGAAGGTGTCGATCGCAACCTGCGAGAAGTGGCTATCTATGGTCGCGAAGGTCAAACCGGTGCGCGGCAGCGTGAAACCATTGGTTTTGCTACCGTGCGCGGTGGTGATGTGGTGGGCGATCATACTGTGATGTTTATGGCCGATGGTGAGCGGGTTGAAATCTCCCACAAGGCCTCGAGTCGTATGTCCTTTGCTCGCGGTGCCGTTCGCGCTGCAGCGTGGCTTGCAAGAAAAGACCAAGGTCTGTTCGATATGCAGGATGTTTTAGGCCTGAAATAAGCCGTCAAGAGCACCGATTTGGGGCGATTAACAATTGGACAGTTGCGCCTGAATTAGCGTACAATCCGCCCTCAGATCGAGCCGGGTCAAGAAAGTTGAACTAAACTTGCAGGCGCATATAAGAAAAGCGAGATGGAACAATAGGTTGCATCTCGCTTTTTTGCAGCTAAAGGCCGGGCATTCCACCTTTATATACACACTACTTCCTATAGAAGCGTGCAGAAATGCGCGGCAGTGCCCCTCGGTCTACTGAAAATACAAACGCAACCCGCTTGAGGTTGCTGATCCGTGGCTAACGGCAGTATGCCGGGCTTGTTTATTTAGGAGGCTGACTTGACTACAGGTGCTCACCGTCCCGCAATTTTGGTTCTCGAAGATGGCAGTGTATTTCGTGGAACCGCCATTGGTGCTGATGGTATTTCAACGGGTGAGGTGGTGTTCAATACCTCCATCACCGGTTATCAGGAAATTCTGACTGATCCTTCTTACGCTGAACAGATTGTCACCCTGACTTACCCCCACATTGGTAGCGTTGGAACTAACGCCGAAGATGAGGAGTGTGGAAAAATCTGGGCCAAGGGCCTGGTGATCCGCGATCTGCCGCTGTTGGCCAGCAACTTCCGCAATACCCAATCACTGGATGACTATCTCAAGCAGCACAATATCCTTGGCATTGCCGATATTGATACCCGCCGCCTGACCCGTATCCTGCGCGACAAAGGGGCCCAGAACGGCTGCATTATGGCCGGTGAGGTTGATGAGGCTCAGGCGCTGGAGGCAGCCAAGGGGTTTGCCGGTCTGAAAGGCATGGATCTGGCTAAAGAAGTGACCACGGCTGAGGCTTATAAGTGGGAAGAGGGTAGCTGGACTCTGGGCGAAGGTCACAGCAAGCCTGCCGGTGACAAGTTTAAAGTGGTTGCCTACGATTTTGGTGCCAAGCGCAATATTCTGCGCATGCTGGTGGATCGCGGTTGCGATCTGACCGTTGTGCCGGCCAAGACCCCGGCTGCCGATGTGTTGGCCATGAATCCCGACGGTGTGTTTCTGTCCAATGGTCCCGGTGATCCGGAGCCTTGCGATTACGCCATCGCTGCGATTAAAGAAATTCTTGAAACCGATATCCCGGTATTCGGTATTTGTCTGGGGCATCAGTTGTTGGCTCTGGCATCCGGCGCGAAAACAGTCAAAATGAAATTCGGTCACCACGGTGGCAACCACCCAGTGAAAGATCTGGATCGCGATGTGGTGATGATCACCAGCCAGAATCACGGCTTTGCGGTAGATGAAAGTAGCCTGCCAGCCAACCTGAAAGCGACTCATAAGTCTCTGTTTGATGGTTCTCTGCAGGGCATTCACCGCACGGATAAGCCAGCATTCAGTTTCCAGGGTCACCCGGAAGCCAGTCCTGGTCCACACGATGCGGCGCCACTGTTTGATCACTTTGTGGAATTGATGGAAGCGCGTTAACCGACGCTCGCCCGAACCAGTATTTTAAAATTTAACGCTTAAAAGAGTTCAAAATGCCAAAAAGAACAGACATTCAAAGCATCCTGATTTTGGGTGCCGGACCGATTGTGATCGGTCAGGCCTGTGAATTTGACTACTCCGGTGCCCAGGCCTGTAAGGCGCTGCGCGAAGAGGGGTTCCGGGTAATTCTGGTGAATTCCAATCCGGCAACCATCATGACCGATCCGGCCATGGCGGATGCCACCTACATTGAGCCGATCGAGTGGCAGACCGTTGCCAAAATTATCGAAAAAGAGCGCCCGGATGCGGTGCTGCCCACCATGGGTGGTCAGACGGCTCTGAACTGTGCGCTGGCTCTGCACGATAACGGCGTGCTGGAAAAGTACGACGTTGAGCTGATTGGTGCCAATCAAGAAGCCATTTACAAGGCAGAGGATCGCGACGCCTTCGATAAGGCCATGAAGAAGATTGGTCTGGAGTGTGCCCGCGCCGAAATCGTTCACACCATGGACGAAGCCCGCGAAGTGCCCAAGCAGTTTGGCTTCCCTGTGATTATTCGCCCGTCTTTCACCATGGGTGGTTCCGGTGGTGGTATTGCTTACAACTGGGAAGAGTTTGAAGAGATCTGCGCCCGTGGTCTGGATCTGTCACCGACCAATGAGCTGCTGATTGACGAATCTCTGTTGGGCTGGAAAGAGTACGAGATGGAAGTTGTTCGCGATAAGAACGACAACTGCATCATCGTCTGTTCCATTGAGAACTTTGACCCAATGGGTGTGCACACCGGTGACTCCATTACCGTGGCGCCTGCCCAGACGCTGACCGACAAAGAATTGCAGATCATGCGCAACGCCTCGCTGGCGGTGTTGCGTGAAATCGGTGTTGAGACCGGCGGTTCCAACGTGCAGTTTGCGGTGAACCCGGAAAATGGTCGCTTGGTCGTGATCGAGATGAACCCACGTGTGTCTCGTTCTTCCGCGCTGGCTTCCAAGGCCACCGGCTTTCCGATCGCCAAGATCGCCGCCAAGTTGGCGGTGGGTTATACCCTCGATGAGCTACAAAACGACATTACCGGTGGTGCGACTCCGGCGTCTTTCGAGCCGTCCATCGATTACGTGGTGACCAAGATTCCACGTTTCACCTTTGAAAAATTCGGTGATGCCGATGCCCGCCTGACCACTCAGATGAAGTCTGTGGGTGAGGTGATGGCCATTGGTCGTACTTTCCAGGAGTCCATGCAGAAAGCGCTGCGTGGTCTGGAAGTGGGTTCTGCCGGTTTTGAGCCCATTGTGGATCTGACCGATGAAGATTCCATGGCGCGCATTCGTCGCGATCTGTCCACGCCGGGTGCCGAGCGCATCTGGTATGTGGCCGATGCTTTCCGTGCCGGCATGAGCGTTGAAGAGGCCTTTGAGGTTTCCGCCATTGATCCGTGGTTCCTGGTGCAGATCGAAGACATTGTTAAAGCTGAAGCTCAGCTGAAAGAGCTGCCGTTGTCCGAAGTGGATGCCGATCTGATGTTCCGTATGAAGCGCAAAGGTTTCTCGGATCGTCGTCTGGGTGATTTGCTGGGTGTCAGTGAGAAGCAGATTCGCGATCACCGCTCCAAGCTGGAAGTGTTCCCGGTCTACAAGCGGGTAGATACCTGTGCGGCTGAGTTCTCTACTTCCACGGCTTATATGTACTCAACCTATGAGGAAGAGTGTGAGGCCAACCCGTCCGACCGTGAAAAAATCATGGTGTTGGGTGGTGGTCCTAACCGCATTGGTCAGGGTATCGAGTTTGATTACTGTTGTGTCCACGCGGCATTGGCTTGTCGTGACGACGGCTATGAAACCATCATGGTTAACTGTAACCCTGAAACCGTTTCTACCGATTACGATACGTCCGATCGCCTGTTCTTTGAGCCGGTGACTCTGGAAGACGTGCTGGAAATTGTCCGCAAGGAAAAACCCAAGGGTGTGATTGTGCAGTTCGGTGGTCAGACGCCATTGAAGCTGGCCCGTGCCCTGGAGGCCGAAGGTGTGCCGATTATTGGTACCAGCCCTGAGGCGATTGACCGCGCCGAAGATCGTGAGCGTTTCCAGCAGATGCTGAATCGTCTGGGTCTGAAGCAGCCTTCCAACGCCATTGTGCGCTCCACCGAAGAAGCGGTAAGCGAAGCCACTAAAGTGGGTTATCCGCTGGTTGTGCGTCCATCCTATGTATTGGGTGGCCGCGCCATGGAAATCGTGCACAAAGAAGACGAACTGCGTACCTATATGAAAGAAGCGGTGCAGGTCTCTGACGATGCGCCGGTATTGCTCGATCACTTCCTCAATTCTGCCATTGAGGTGGATATTGATGCGGTCAGTGACGGTGAAGATGTGGTGATCGGTGCGATCATGCAGCACATTGAACAGTGTGGTGTTCACTCCGGTGACTCGGCCTGTTCTCTGCCGCCGTACTCTCTGCCGGAAGATGTTCAGAATGAAATGCGTGCCCAGGTGCGCAAGATGGCCATTGAGCTGGGCGTGGTTGGTTTGATGAATGTTCAGCTGGCCTATCAGGGTGGGGAGATCTATGTGATCGAGGTGAACCCCCGTGGTTCCCGTACTGTGCCTTTCGTCTCCAAGTGTATTGGTGTGTCTCTGGCCAAAGTGGCTGCGCGCGTTCAGGCGGGTAAGAGTCTGAAAGAGCAGGGCTTTACCAAGGAAATTATCCCGGACTACTACTCTGTGAAAGAAGCGGTATTCCCATTCAATAAGTTCCCTGCGGTTGACCCGATTCTTGGGCCTGAGATGAAGTCCACCGGTGAGGTAATGGGTGTGGGTGATGTCTTTGGCGAGGCTTACGCCAAGGCTCAGCTGGGTGCCAGTGATCCAATCCCGACCTCCGGCAAGGTGTTTATCAGCGTCCGTGATTTTGATAAAGATGGTTCTGTGGGTGTGGCCCGCGAGCTGGTTGATCTGGGTTTTGAGCTGGTGGCTACCCGTGGTACGGCCAAGGCTTTGGTTGATGCTGGTCTGGAGGTTCAGGCGGTCAATAAGGTTGAAGAAGGTCGTCCCCACATTGTGGATATGATTAAAAATGACGAAATCTCCATGGTGATCAACACCACCGAAGGCAAGAAGGCCATTAAGGATTCTGCCTCCATTCGTCGCAGCGCGGAAAACCATCGCGTTTACTACACCACGACCATCTTTGGTGCTGAAGCGGTGTGCATGGCGCTGCGCTTTGGTGAGCAGAAAGAAGTTCGTCGTCTGCAGGATCTGCACGGGAGAATCAGCTAGTGAATAAAGTCCCTATGACGGTTGGCGGTGCCGAGGCGCTGCGTGAGGAGTTGGAGCGCCTGAAGAAGGTGGATCGCCCGCGTATTGTTCAGGCAATTGCCGAGGCTCGTGAGCACGGTGATCTGAAAGAGAATGCTGAATACCACGCTGCCCGCGAGCAGCAGGGTTTCTGTGAAGGTCGCATTCAGGAAATTGAAGGCAAACTGGCCAGCGCCCAGATTATTGATATCACCCAGATTCCGGCTGGCGATAAGGTGATCTTTGGTACGACCGTGGATATCGTCAATATCGAGACCGATGACACAGTGACCTACCAAATCGTTGGTGATGACGAGGCGGATGTGAAGAGCAATAAAATCTCTGTTAATTCACCCATTGCTCGTGGCCTGATTGGCAAAGAAATCGGTGATGTGGCGGTTATCCGCACGCCGGGCGGTGAGGTTGAATACGAAATTGATGATGTAAAGCACATCTGATTTCGGTTTTTTGTCCGCTTTAAAGAGCCGCGCAGGGTGACTTGTGCGGCTTTTTTTATGAGCGCTGCCAAAATAGCGCTTGTCATTCGGTGGTTAGTTCGTTAAATTCAGTTGTGCGCAATATAGTTTTTCAAAATTCAATAGTCTGTGGAGATTCCCGTAATGAGCACTGTGTATGACTTTTCTGTAAAGAATATTTCTGGTGAAGATGTGTCTATGGACGCATACAAAGATAAGGTTCTGTTGATTGTAAATACGGCCAGTAAGTGCGGCTTTACGCCCCAGTACAAGGGGTTGGAGGCTTTGTATCAGGAGTACAAGGATCAGGGCCTGGAAGTGTTGGGTTTTCCTTGTAATCAATTTGGTAAGCAGGAGCCAGGCGATAGTGAGGAAATTAGTGGTTTCTGTGAATTGAACTTTGGTGTGACCTTTCCGCTGTTTGAAAAGATTGAAGTTAATGGAGATGATGCCGCACCGCTTTATAATTACCTCAAAGAAGAGGCGCCGGGCCTTTTGGGCAGTAAGTCGGTGAAGTGGAATTTTACCAAGTTTCTGGTGGGGCGTGACGGTAAAGTAGTTAAGCGTTTTGCTCCCAAAGACAAGCCGGCCAGTCTTGCTTCTGCAGTAGAGGGTTTGTTGTAAGTTCGGGGGTAAGTTGTAAGTAATGTTTGGAGTTTTTCATGGATAATCAGGCGCTCTATCTCGACGAGCAGTTATGTTTCCGTCTCTATGCGACATCCCGTGCTATGACCAAGGCTTATCAGCCCATGTTGCAGGCTTTGGGTATTACCTATCCGCAGTATCTGGTTTTGATGGTTCTTTGGGAGTGGTGGGATGATGAGGAGAAGGATGTATCGGTTAAGAGGTTGGGGGAGCGTTTGTATCTTGATTCCGGTACTCTTACGCCTCTTTTAAAGCGCATGGAGGCTGCCGATCTGGTGAGGCGTCAGCGCGATGATGTGGATGAGCGTAAGGTGCTGCTGTATCTGACAGAGGCGGGGCTGGCGCTTCGGCCCAAGGTATTAGCTTGGGTTAGTTGTGAGGTGGAAACCCGTTCGATGGATGAAAGACTGATTCAGCGCTTGCGCGATGACTTATCAAGCTTGTTGGGAGAGCTGACAAAATGAGTGTGGAGTTGCTGCTGGGACAGATGGCCGATGGGGAGTTTCACTCTGGTGAAGCGCTCGGTGAATTGTTGGGTGTCAGTCGCACGGCCGTTTGGAAGCACTTGCAGAAGCTTGAAGGCCTAGGGCTTCAGCTGGAGTCGGTTAAAGGTAAGGGTTATCGCATTCCCGGTGGTGTCGAATTGTTGGATGCCGATGTTATTACTCAGGGATTGAGACCGGCTGCCAGCGCTTTTATCAAGCAGATGGATGTGTTGCAGACGGTGGATTCAACCAATTCCCGGGCTATGCAGAAGGTGGTTGAAGGTAGCGGTCACGGTTATCTGTGTCTGGCGGAGTATCAAACTGCGGGCCGGGGGCGGCGCGGTCGCCAATGGGTCAGTCCGTTCGGGCAAAGCCTTTATCTTTCTGTTGTTGTTGAATTTAAAGAAGGTGCGGCTGCGCTTGAAGGGTTGAGTCTGGCGGTAGGTGTCGCTTTGGTGCGTGCTCTGGAAGAGGTGGGTGCTACTGAAATTGGCCTCAAGTGGCCAAATGATGTGCTCTGGCGAGGCAAAAAACTCGCTGGCGTACTGCTCGAAATGACCGGAGATCCCTCCGGTGTTTGCCAGGTTGTTGTGGGACTTGGTGTCAATATGTCGTTGTCTGAAGGGGTTGTGCAGTCGATTGATCAGCCCTGGGTGGATGTGGCGACGATTGTGCCCGGTGTTTCCCGTAATCAGTTTGCGGTCAGTTTGTTTAATCACTTATTGCCGGTCTTGTCCGGTTTTTCCGTTGTGGGTTTTTCCCAGTATAAAGATGAATGGGAATCACACCATGTGCATGCGGGAGCTTCAGTGGAGTTGGCTTTCGGGGTTAATGAGTCGGTAGCCGGTGTTGCTCTGGGGGTTACCGAGACTGGGGCGCTCAGGTTGGATGTGTCTGGTGAAGAGCGCGTTTACAGTGGCGGTGAAGTTTCTTTAAGGTCTGTTTGATGGCGGCTTTGGATATTGATATTGGCAATACACGTCTCAAGTGGCGCTTGCCTTCCCATGCCGGTGTTGTTCTGCGCCTTGGCTTGACTGATGAGCAGGTGGTGGATGAGTTGATAAGTCAGCTCAGTGGGTTGAGTTTTGCTTGTGTCCGGGTGGCTTCGGTTGCTGCACCAGAATTGTCATCTTTACTCGCTTCACGGTTTAAGACGGGCTTTGGTATTGATCCGGGTTTTGCCGTTGTGTCCAGTGAGGCGGCCGGTGTGACTTGTGGTTATGAGGATGTTTCCCGTTTGGGTGTTGATCGCTGGCTTGCGGTGTTAGCTGCCAGAGCGCGTGGCTATGATAATGCGTTGATAGTCGATTGTGGCAGTGCAGTTACTGTGGATTGTCTTGAGGGTGGCGAGCACCGGGGTGGTTATATCGTTCCCGGCTTACGGTTGATGGTTGAGGCACTGTATCGCGATACCAGTCGGGTCAAAGTGACTTGTGCAGAAATTGATTCGCTGCTGCCAGGTCGCAATACCGAAGAGGCGGTTAATCGTGGTGCCATGCAGATGGTGTTGGGATTAATTGAAAAGCTCTTTCTGGAAATGATTGGTCGAAATGAAGCGGGCGATTCGCCGGTTGTGTTGCTTACTGGTGGTGATGCGTCTGATGTTGCTCGAGATTTGAGTGCTGTGGAAGGTGTTGGTGGTCAGGTGGTTTTGGTTTTGGATTTGGTGATGGAAGGTTTGGCGTGCTCAAAATTGATTTCTTTGGCGAAATGATGGTTCTCGGGGGTGAGTTGTGAGATGGATTTTTCTGACTCTGGTGTTGGCGAACCTGGCTTATTTTGGTGTTGCTTATCTGTCTGTTGGTGATGCTGAATTCGTGGAGCCTTCTAATCAGGAGTCATCCGATATTGATCTTGGTGAGTCTTTGGTGCTTTTGTCCGAGTTGCAGGAGTCAGAGCTGCAGGCGATGCTGGCTGCCAAAGACAGGCTGAGAATGACTGAGTCTGAGGACCAGGATGGTCAGTCGCTCTGTACACTGGTTGGTCCTTTTAAGGAGTTTTTACCTGCGGAATATTTTTCGGAGCGCTTGTTGTCGCTTGATATTGCGGCGAGTGTTGAGCAGGTTGAAGTACCTGGACAGGAGGGATTCTGGGTCTATCAGGAGGCGCAGCTGTCTCGCAAGGCTGCCTTGCGCAGGCTATATGAGTTTCAGGCGAAAGGGGTGGATAGCTACATTATCCCGCGTGGTGAGCTGGAGAATGGGATTTCTTTTGGTATTTATCCTACCCGTGATGAGGCCGAGCTTCGACAGCTGGAAATTGCAGAATTGGGCTTCACTGCAGAAATAAAGGCGGCGGAGCGCAGCTTTGAGGAAATTTGGCTGGTGTTGCAGCCGGAAGAAGCTGCCAAAGCGGATGAAGAATTGTGGTTGGAGTTACTTAACCCGGAAGATGGGGTGGAGTTGCTGCAAAATTTTTGCCCTGCGGCTGAATGAGTTTAAAGCTTTGATACCGTGGGTCCCTGCTTTGGGGCGGGCTTGGAATGACCCGGTTGCGGCTTCGGAGAGAAGTTGTAACAAAAATTCTGTTCAACTGTTGCGTCCCGTTAAAACTTTCTCTAGAATCGCGCCTCCACTTGAGACATGGCTGATTTATTTCAGGTTTTTCAAGTGTTTAGAGCTGGCGTAGCTCAGTTGGTAGAGCAGCTGACTTGTAATCAGCCGGTCGGGGGTTCGACTCCTCTCGCCAGCTCCATTTTTTAAAGTTTTTCTGTTTTTTTGATTGACAGAAAGGCGATCGAGGCGGAGAATACGCGCCTCGTTTCGCAGGGGTTCCCGAGTGGCCAAAGGGATCAGACTGTAAATCTGACGCGAAAGCTTCGGTGGTTCGAATCCACCCCCCTGCACCATTATTCAAGTCGAAACGCTTGCTTTTATGCGGTTTGACATGGGTAGAGTCAGCTTTGCTGGAGAGCTGGTTCACTAATGGCCCAACAGTTTTAGCGGGTATAGTTTAGTGGTAGAACCTCAGCCTTCCAAGCTGATGATGCGGGTTCGATTCCCGCTACCCGCTCCAAATTCTTTGCTTGAGGAAGTTGGAGAGTAAAGAGTTAAGCTCTTGTAGCTCAGTTGGTAGAGCACACCCTTGGTAAGGGTGAGGTCAGCGGTTCAAATCCGCTCAAGAGCTCCAGTTTTTCTTGCCGTAAAGCTTGGTTCTTTGCGGCGTTTTTTTGTGTTTGTGTACAAAGGGCTTGGTGCCCTAAAAGCTCTAAATTGAGGAGGCCCTTGCAATGGCAAAAGAACAATTTGAACGTAGTAAACCCCACGTAAACGTGGGCACCATTGG
>NZ_BAABNJ010000012.1:0-34607 GCF_040362265.1 Candidatus Pelagadaptatus aseana | reverse complement strand
ACTTATTGCCTCAATTTGGATATTCTGGGGGCCAGGTTTAGAAATATATTCTCGCTTTTATCCGGTGGTTGTTTCAAATTCTGGGATCAAATCCTATACCCATGATGGCAAGCATTCTGAATCGGCATGGACGGACATAAATTATGCAGCTTTTGACCCGATAGGTAGCTTAAATTACATAACTCTTGGCTCAAGGGGCTCTAGAAAGGAAGTTGTTATCCCGCTATTCCTTGGAAATTATTCTGGCTTTTTGGGGGAGTGCGAGAAATATCTAGGCTGTAAAAATTCAATATATAAAGTCCTTTCTGGAGATTTGAAAAAAGCTTACTGGTCTAAGGAGACAGGCTGGGTTGAAGAGAACTGATTCCATGATTTTTACAAAAAATATATGCCCTGAGTGTAATTCAGAAATCAAAAATAATTTTGGGTATCTTCTGACTCTTGGATTGTCGCCTATCGAATGTGAAGCCTGCGGCGAAAGAATCGAAAGATCTAAAGAGACCAGATTATCAATATTACTGTCATTTCTCTCGATCTACTTTGTATATACGCTAAACGTAAATCACAGAATTCAATATTTGTTGATATTCACTGCTCTTCTTCTTGGTTTGTTCAGTGATGTTGTCTTTCGTGGTTACATAAAGTGGCGAGATTCTGACAATATTAGTAGATTGGCTATCAACGGGATGCTTACGATAGTTGTTATATTGGTTTTTGGTTCTTTAAATTGATTTAGTGCAAGCTTTGAATGTCCGTTGTTGGCACATCGGTGTTAGATCGTGAGTTATAACGTATTGGAAACAGATGGCATTTACAAAATGGATTTGAGCCAACATGGATAGGCTGAAGGTTTTAAAATTATCTGTTTTAGGTTTGTTCGCTATTGGAGGGCTTTCAATAGCTTCGGTGTTCCTTAGCTCAATGAACCCTAGTGCCAAGGCTGAGCTTAACCTAGTAAAGCTCAAAGTATCCGACCTGACCCCAGGGGACTTTTCTACTGGGGAGTCAAATTACTATATGTTCTTCGCCTATATAACGAAGAACGATCATTTAAAAGTCGTAGAAATTCCTTATTTCGATTCAAAGGTGTTATTACCAGATTACAACTGGGATAGGCCGATAGTGGAATGCACAGAGTTTGTTTTTCCGATATTGCCGAATGGGAAGTGGAATTTGGACGGTGAATTCAGGTGTATTGATGCAGGTTTGCCAAAGCATTGGCTTGAAATGTCTGCCTGGGATATAAACGGAAAGAATATATCAGGAGATTTACCAGATCTAAGAGCACCTGATTTCAGTATTGAGAATGGTTACGTTGTAATTGGTAGATCTTGATAGGTCGATGTTACGAATGACTGTTACTGGCACTTTGGTCGTTCGATGAATTTTGAATGGCGGGGTTAAACGAAATTCCGCTTAATATACTGTTAAATTATCTAAACCAGAAGAAGGTGAAGCATTAAGACTTTGAGAGTTGTCGGAACACTACCTATCTTGGGAATCTTTTTATTAGGAGCGTACATTGCAGTTTCGAGGGTTTGCATGGTTACAAACCAAGGGGTAGATCGGCTTTCTGGCCGGTATTGCTCTTTTTCGGAAACACATCAGTACTTTAATAGTGAAGCTGCAATATTTCCGTCCGTGGCAATTTTAATCGCTGTCTCTCTTTGGATTTGGGTTGTTATTTCAGTGGTTAGAAATAGATCATGAATTTAACAAGCGGCTGTAGTCACCATACTACGCATGGCTGGGACGGCTTTTACGCAGCTTCGCTGCTCCAAATCCTCCCTTAAGCCGGGCGTTGAACGTCCGTAATTGGCACAAGACGGTCATCTTATGGAATTTATGGCGACCATAAAGTAGCCAAATGGCCAGCTTATAGTTACACGAATAGTCCAGACAGAACCAAAATCCGTATCTCCGGTCTATGACTTACAATCGGGAGGATTATAATAATGGTTCAATTTTTTCTGAGGGGGTTAACCCCGCTACTGGGTTTGTTGCTGTCATTCAATGCCGCTGCGGCAGAACAATCGGCTGCCGCGGATCCGACCATGACAGTAGATCGAGCGAAGCAACTTATTGAAACCGGCGAGGGGTTGCAGACCATTCCCAAGAAAGTCTGGAAACAGATTCTGACGCCGGATCAATACAAAATTTTATGGCAGTCCGGCACTGAAAGGCCCTTTACCGGCGCGCTGCTCAATGAAAATCGCTCCGGTGTGTTTGTCACAGCCGGTTGTCGTATCCCGGTGTTTCACAGTGAACACAAATTCAAGTCTGGCACGGGGTGGCCCAGTTTCTGGGAAGTGTTTGATCAGGACAATATCATCCTCAAAGAGGATTACAGCTGGTTTGGGATCAAGCGCATCGAGGTGCTCTCCAAGTGCGGTGAGCATCTGGGGCATGTGTTTGAAGACGGTCCGCAGCCAACCGGATTGCGTTATTGTATAAACTCCGATGCTCTGGCTTTTGTGCCGGAGTAATTTTGTCTACAGGTTTGAGAGAAATCAGTGAAAGCCATTAAAGTCAGTGAATTTGGTGCCCCGGAAGTCTTGCACCTGATTGAGTGTGATACCCCTGTCTGCGGTGAGCAGGATGTGCTGGTGAAGGTGGCGGCGGCTGCCATCAATCCGATTGATTACAAAATACGTGAAGGCAGTCATCTGGTCTGTCCGATGCTGACGATGCCCACGGGTATCGGCTTTGATTTCAGTGGTGAGGTGATTGCGCGAGGGGTGGCCGTGACGGATCTGGCTGTGGGCGATCAGGTGCTGGGTATTGCCGGCTTTCCAACGTCGCCCGGCACCTATCAGGAGCAACTGGTGACGCCGGCGAGCGCCTGTATCAAAGCCCCTGATGGCGTGGCGCTGCAAGAGTTGGCGGGCCTGCCTCTGGCGGGGTTAACGGCCTGGCAGGCGGTGCATCGCCACGGTGACATCAAAGCCGGGCAGCGGGTGCTGATACATGCCGCCGCCGGAGGCGTGGGTTGTTTTGCGGTGCAGTTGGCCAAGCAGACGGGTGCTGAGGTGGTGGTGACTGCATCCCAACCCAAGCACGCCATGTTGCAAGGGCTCGGTGCCGATATCTGTCTCGATTATCGTGCCGCCCCTTTCTATGAGGAAATGGATCCCGTGGATGTGGTCATCGATTTGGTGGGCGGACAGACCGGCATCGATTCTTTAAAGGTGCTCAAACCCGACGGGATTCTGGTGACAGTGCCCTCGGCGACTAAAGATGCCGTGTTGGCTGCGGCAGAAGCGCAACAGATTGAAGGACGCTTTTTTTTGATGGCCTACGAACTGGATGATTTGCAGCAGTTGTTGGAGCGCGTCGCCGATCAGCGCCTTAAAATCATGGTGAGCGGCAAACTGCCTTTGGCAGAGGCCGCTCTGGCGCATCAGCAAATTGAAAGTGGTCGGGTGATTGGCAAGCTGCTGTTGCTTCCCTGACGCTTGCCGTGATCGTGAGGGATTAACGGCCCTGCTGTTGATTCCACTCCACACATTCGGCCAGGGTGACGCCCTTGCCGCCAAAAATATCCAGCGCGCTGCCAATGGTCAGGTCGACCTTGCCATTGGACAGTTCGTGCACCTGCTTCAGATCGGCAATGGTCCTGGCGCCGCCGGCGTAGGTCACCGGGATCTCGGCGCACTCTCCCAACAGCGACACCAGTCGGGTGTCGATACCGGCTTGCAGTCCTTCAACATCGGCGGCGTGAATCAGAAATTCCGCGCAGTGCTTGCTGAGTTCGGCAAGGGTTTCCCGGGTGATCGCGGTTTCGGTAATGGTTTGCCAGCGATCGGTGGCAATGTGCCAGCCGCTGTCGGTGCGGCGACAACTGAGATCTAGCACCAGACGACCGGCGCCGGTTTCCGCTTTGATGGCTTCCAGTCGTTGCCAGCTGAACTGGCCGCCTTCAAACAGGTAGGAGGTCACAATGACATGGGAGGCACCTGCTTCAAGATAGCTGGCTGCGTTTTCGTTATTAACGCCGCCGCCGTATTGCATGCCCCCGTGCCAGGTCTTCAGTGCAGCCAGAGCCTGCTCCTGATTGCCGGGGCCGAGGGCAATGACGTGGCCTCCCTGCAAGTTGTATTGCTGATACAGATCGGCGTAGTAGGGGGCGTCATAGTTGCTGACAAAGTTGGTGGCGGCGCCTTGATCGTTAAGGCTGCCGCCAACTATTTGTTTGACCTGTCCCTGGTGCAGGTCGATGCAGGGGCGAAAAAGTGTCACGGGCTGTCTCTGAATGATTTCACTGCGCTCTATTATACGCTTATTCCAGATAGGCGGCTTGCAGATCTTGCAGTTGCCATTGATCAAGGTCGAGGGCGTCGCTCAGATAGTCTTCGACACTGCCGTATTGTTTTTCAGTGGCGTCAAAGAAAAATTCGATATTATCCTGGTGAACGCTGACATAAGGCATAAGCCAGCTGCGTTCCCAGTGGCTGACATTGGCGTTGCGCAGGTGTTCTTCTACCACGCCCAGCAGTCGCTCACTGTCGTAGTGTTCCAGTGTCAGCAGGTAATCTTGCACGATGGTGTCGCGATCCACTTCCAGAGCCGAGAGAATCAGGGCGGCTGCGATGCCTGTGCGGTCCTTGCCGGCTGCGCAGTGGAACAGCGAGGCGTTGTCGGCGTTATCCAGCAGGCTTAAAAACAGGCGGCGGTAAGCGGGCGCGACATCGTCAATGCAGTCGCGGTAAGAGCCTCGCACCAATTCATGAGCGGATTCGGCATTGAGGCCGCCATTGTCGAGAAACTCCCAAAACTTCGACATGCTGCCCACGAACATCTCGTAGTCGTTGGTGATCTCTGCACGAACCGGCTTACTGGGTGCGCGCTGTTGTTCATCGGCGCGGCGAAAGTCGTGAATCCGGGTCAGGGACAGCTGCTCGAGCTGGTCGATATCCTGATCGCTGAGGTTCGACAGATGGCCGGAGCGAAACAGCTTCTTCCATTTGACGGTTTTGCCGTGGCGATTGCGGTAGCCGCCCAGATCGCGAAAGTTGATGCCGCCGTCGAGCGGCAAAACCCGGTTCGGGTGTTTCAAGATATCCATAACGGTTTACTTATCTGCCTGCAGTTGCGCCAGTAATTTTTGATGGACGCCGCCAAAGCCTCCGTTGGACATGATCACGATGTGGCATTTGTCAGCGGTGCCTGCCAGCTGCAGGGTGTCTTGGATCATGCTGTCGATGTCGCTGCTCAATTTTGCGGCCACCGGGCTGTGGTTGACGACGTCCGCCAGATTCCAGTCGACATCGGCCGGTTGATACCAGATGACGTCGTCAGCGCTCATGGTGGATTGTGCCAGCCGTCCTTTGTGCACGCCCATGCGCATGGTGTTCGAGCGGGGTTCGATCAGGGCGATGATTTTGTCATGGCCCACTTTGGCGCGCAGTCCCTTGAGGGTTGTTTCAATGGCGGTCGGGTGGTGGGCAAAGTCGTCGTAAACGGTGACGCCGTTGATGGTGCCCAGATGTTCCATGCGGCGTTTAACGCCTTCAAACTGGCAGAGCGCTTCACAGGCGGTGTGAGGCTCTACGCCGATATTGCGGGCGGCGGCAATGGCGGCGGTGGCGTTGTTGATGTTGTGGTTGCCGGTTAAGTTCCAGTGAACTTCACCGACGGTTTTGCCACGATGGCGGATGCTGAATTGCGAGCCATCGGTCTGGATCAATTCAACTTGCCAGTGAGCGCTGTCAGTGTCGCCGATGGTTTCAATTGGTGTCCAGCAGCCCTGATCGATCACTTCGCTGAGGGCGGTTTCAGACTCCGGGTAAATGATCAGGCCATTACTGGGGACAGTACGCACCACGTGGTGAAACTGAGTCTGAATCGCAGCAAGATCGGCAAAGATGTCGGCGTGGTCGAATTCCAGATTGTTAATGATCAGCGTGCGTGGCCGGTAGTGGACAAACTTGGAACGCTTATCAAAAAACGCACTGTCGTATTCATCGGCTTCCACCACAAAAAACGGGCTGTCGCCGAGGCGGGCGGAGGTATCAAAGTTTTTCGGTACCCCGCCAATCAGATAGCCGGGCTTCATGCCGGCGTATTCCAGAATCCAGGTCAGCATGCTGGCGGTGGTGGTCTTGCCGTGGGTTCCAGAGGCCGCCAGTACCCACTTGTCATGCAGCAGGTGGTCACACAGCCACTGAGGGCCGGAGGTGTAAGGAATAGTGGAGTTGAGAACCTCTTCGACAATCGGATTGCCGCGGCTCATGGCGTTGCCAATAACCACCAGATCCGGTTCCGGCTTGAGTTGCTCCGGGTCAAAACCCTGGGTCAGTTCGATGCCGGCGTTTTCCAGTTGGGTGCTCATGGGCGGGTAAACGTTGGCGTCGCAGCCGGTGACCTTGTGGCCCAGTTGTTTGGCCAGTTGCGCCAGACTGCCCATAAAGGTGCCGCAGATTCCGAGAATATGGATATGCATATTGTGTTCTACAATTGACTAAGATTTGTTCTTGCCATTCTGACAGGCTTTGGCTCCTGCAAAGCCTGCATGCATATCGCCCGTGGTAATAACGGCCGAAGGGAGGATGAATCTCGTTGGAGATCCTTCGCTCTTGCTCAGGATGACACTGTTGTCGGTTTGGGGGAGCTAGGTTACCACGGCAAGATGATTGATTGCCTGTTTTCGCGTATGATGCGCGCCAATTTCTCACTATTTGATCAGGACTTACAACATGGCTAAGAAGAATGCCTTCTACGCTCAATCCGGCGGTGTCACCGCAGTGATTAATGCCTCGGCTTGCGGTGTGATTGAAACTGCGCGCCAGCACAAAAAAGAAATCGGCAAGGTATACGCCGGTGCCAATGGCATTATTGGCGCGCTGCGTGAAGAATTGATTGATACCAGCAAGGAGACGGCCAAGACCATTGCGGCTTTGAAGCACACACCTTCCGGTGCCTTCGGTTCCTGCCGCTATAAGCTGAAAAGTCTTGAGGAAAACCGTGCCGAGTACGAGCGTCTGATCGAAGTGTTCAAGGCTCACAACATCGGCTACTTCTTTTATAACGGTGGCGGCGATTCCGCGGATACCTGTCTGAAGATTTCACAGCTGTCAGAGAAAATGGGTTACCCGATTCAGGCCATTCACGTCCCCAAGACCGTGGATAACGACCTGCCGTTTACCGATAACTGCCCGGGCTTTGGCTCGGTGGCCAAGTACGTTGCCGTATCCATCAAAGAAGCGGCTCTGGATGTGGCCTCCATGTGTGAAACCTCAACCAAGGTGTTCATCATGGAAGTCATGGGCCGTCACGCTGGCTGGATTGCTGCAGCCGGTGGTCTGGCCGCTCAGGAAGACGGCGATGCGCCGCACATTATCCTGTTCCCTGAAATTGCCTTTAACAAAGAGAAATTTTTGAAGAAGGTGAACACCACCGTGAAGAAGCACGGCTACTGTGTGATCGTTGCCTCAGAGGGTGCCCAGTACAAAGACGGTAAATTCCTCGCCGACGCCGGCAGTGTTGATGCCTTTGGCCACACTCAGTTGGGTGGTGTGGCGCCGACACTGGCGAATATGGTCAAAGACGAACTGGGCCTGAAATACCACTGGGCGGTGGCTGACTATCTGCAACGGGCTGCCCGCCATATCGCTTCGGCAACGGATGTAGAGCAGGCCTACGCGGTGGGTCAGGCTGCGGTAGAGATGGCGCTGGAGGGCAAGAATGCGGTAATGCCGGCGATTATTCGCGGCAAGGGCAAGCGTTATAAGTGGACCATCGAAGAAGCACCGCTGGCCAAGATTGCCAACGTTGAAAAGATGATGCCGCGCTCTTACATCACTCGCGATGGGTTTGGTATTACCGAAGCGGGTCGCGCTTATCTGGAACCGCTGATTCAGGGCGAAGATTACCCGCCGTATAAAAATGGTATTCCACAATACGCCAAGTTGAAAAAGGTGATGGTGGAGAAAAAGCTGAAAACCAAATTCAAAATCTGATTTGGCTGAGCCATCCCCGGTCACGGGGATGGCTGATCAATCAATCGATATACTCAATCGCCTTCACGACTTTTTGCACACCCTGCACATGGCTAACCACATTGGCCGCCTTCTCCGCTTCCACCCGCGACAATAAACCCAGCAGATAAACCGTACCGTTCTCCGTGACGATCTTGATGCGGCCGCTGTCGATGTCCTTGTTGCTCATCAGTACGGTCTTTACTTTGGTGGTGAGCCAGGTGTCGTTGGCGCGCGCCAGCATCGAGGTGTTGCCGGAAATCTGAATTTCATTAAAGACCTGACGCACGCTGTTAACGTTGCGGGCGACGCTGCTGGCCTGCTGCCGCAGAGAGTTGCTGTTGACTTGACCGGTGAGCAGCACCACGCCATTAAAGGAGACCACGTCCAGATGGGCGGCTTTCAGTTCCGGGCTGGCCTTGCGCAGGTTCACCGTGATGATGGTTTCCAGTTGCTGGTCATCGATATAGGAGCCAAGACTGCGCTTGCCGGGATTGACCTGCAGTGGCTCTTCGGTGGTGGCATCAATCAGGGATGCGCAACCGCTGAGCATCAGGCTGGCCAGTAATGCGGTTAGAAGTTTTGCGGAGGAAAATTTATTGGCGTTCACTATTCGGCGGCTCCAAATAATTGTTGGTCTATCAAGTCGCACAGACAGAAGATGCTGAGCAGATGAATCTCATGAATTCGGGCGCGGGAGTCAACCGGCACCCGCAGTTCCAGATCGTGATTATCGAGAATGGCGCTGATGTCACCGCCGTCGCGACCGGACAGGGCAATGACATTCATCTCGCGATCGTGGGCGGCGGCAATGGCCTGAATCAGATTGCTGGGGTTACCGCTGGTGGTGATCAGAATCAGGATGTCGCCCGGTTGCCCTAATGCACGAATCTGTTTGGCAAATACATCGTTGAGACTGTAATCGTTGGAGATGGCGGACTGTAAGGCAAAGTCGACACTCAGGGCCATGGCCGGCAGGCTGGGACGCTCGCGATCAAACCGGTTGATCAGGTTGGTGGCGAGAATCTGTGCGTTGGCCGAAGACGTGCCGTTGCCGGCAATCAGCAACTTACCACCATTGAGCAGGCCGTGAACGATCATTTCACTGGCATCGGCAAGCAGTGGAGCTAGGTATTCGCCAGCCTGCATTTTCGCTTCAATGCTCTCGTGAAACAGGGTGATGACGCGTTGTTCCATAGGTGTTTTTATCCTGGGTCTCTACATAGACGTACACATACACATATACATACACATACACATATACATGCTCATGCTACATGCCGAAGGCATTTTCCAGCCAGTCGATGTCTGGCTGGTTTAAATCACCGCTGATGCTCACGACATCAAAGCGACAGGGATGAATGTTGTTTTTATCATGTTTTTGCAAGAAGTATTGTGCCGTGCGTATTAATTTTTGTTGTTTGCTGGCGGTGACGGTTTCACTGCCGCTGCCGAAGTAATTTTGTTTGCGATAGCGCACTTCGACAAACACCAGACAGCTTCCGTGCCGCATGATCAAATCCACTTCCCCCAGTTTGCAGCGGAAATTTTTCTTCAGGGTGGTCAGGCCCTGCTGCTGCAGAAAGTGTTCGGCCGCTTGCTCGGCGCTGTCGCCGACCTGCTTTGTGGTTTGACCAAATTTCAGCACAAGGGTTCTCGGATGGTTTCAGTCAGTGAGAGTGTCAGTGGCTGACCGTCAGCGGCAATAGCCGGGCGGCTCCGCCGCGCATCTGTGCCCAAATCTGCTCGCGCTCAATACGCTGTGCCTGATTCAGACTCAGGGAGCCGGTGACGCCATAAAGTTTGGTGTCCGGGATTTCCTGCATCTGGCGCAGGCGCGGATACAGGTGGTAGCTGTCGACGCCCAGTGCGTAGAGGCGCTGGTACGAAGGTGCCGGATTGGCCGCCTGCTGTATCAATTGTTTCTCGGCGCTGTCGTCGTCAAAGAACCAGGGCAGCGTGGTAAAGCGGATGCCATTGAGGTCGCGATCCTGTTTGCGATCCGACTTGCCCGTGTAAATGTGACTCGAGGCATAGACCGGCAAATCGCTGGCGTAGTGAAAATCCAGCGTCGGTTTGATCTGGCGGGCGTCGTCGTGACGGGCGATCAGGAAAATCATATCCACATCCTGACGACGACGCGGTTCGAATTCCATGCGCTGATTCAAGACGTCGCGCAACTGGCGATAGCGAATTTCACTGCCGGAGACATTGAGCGCGCCTTTGATGACACTGGAATAGTCTTTCTGACGCGCATAAAAGTCCGTACTGACTATGGTGCCGCCGAATTCTTCCCAGACTTGGCTGAAAGCGTCGGCGCTGCGTTTGCCCCAGTTGGCGTCGGTGCCCAGAATCAAGGCGTTGCGGTGGCCTTCGACCCAGGCGCGCTGGGCAATCTGGCGGGCTTCGTCTTCCGCAGACAGACCGAACTGGAACAGATTGGCGGGTGCTTCGCTGCTGGCCTGATCAATGTAATTCACTGCCAGAGTCGGTAGGGGCAGGCTATCCATTTGGTGCAGGCTGGCGACATTGTTTTTGCTTAAAGGGCCAACGGCAAGTTCGGCGCCATTGCTGGCTGCGGTGTACAGGGTTTCGACCACGTCACCTGAGGCGGTGTCGTAAAAATCGATAATCGGTACCTGATTGCCCTGAACGATTGCCTGATAATGCGCCGCCATAAAACCGTTGCGTATGGCATTGGCGGCACGGCTCAGAGGCCCCTGTTGCGGCAGCATAATGGCGACGCGGCGCGGGCGCTCGGCGATCAATTGTTGCAGCAGTTGCAAGTCACTGGGTAGTTGCACGCTGGCTGGATGGCCGGCCCATTGCAGGCGCCAAAGCTCAATGTTGGCCTGTTGCTTTTCCAGATTGGACTGGCTGTCTTTGCTGATCAGTGCCAGTTGATACCAGCCACGCAATTCCAGATTGGCGGATGTTTCACTGCGCTTTTTCAATTCGGGCAGGGGCATGCTCATCAGGGTACGCCACAGCGCGTTGTGGTTCGATAAATCCAGTGCCGGCTGGGTTCCGGAGGTGGTGATCCCGGAAATATTCAACAGGGGGTGCAGTGCCAGGCGTTCGCGCACGCTGGCATCGGGCTCACCCAGAATCAGAAAAATATCGGCGCGTCTTTGCCTCAGGGTGATCTGATCCTGTGGCTCGATACTGGTCCAGAGTTTGTCCAAACGGGGCTCGGTTAAAATCCGCTCGGCCAGAAAGAAGGAGTCATCGGCCAGAGCGATATCACTGAACAGCAGGGTGTAGCGAATAAAATCCTGATCGTCGAGCACCGAAGGCGGAATCGATTGCAGCAGGTTGCGCGCCCAGTGCAGCTCCTGTTGCTGATATAATGCCGCCGCCGCTTGCAGCAGCAATTGTTCTTTTTTGGGCGAGATGCTTTGCTGAGCCTGTTCTAGCAAGGCGTTGACGTCCAATTGGGGCTGGATCTGTGGTTGTGGTTGATACACCGGTTCGAGATTGGCCGGTGGCCGGGGCTGGCTTTGACAGCCCAGCAGTCCGAGCAGGACAAGGCTGAGTATGGCTGGGGTTGGCAAACTGAAACGACCCAGTGCGGTGGTGAACTGCATAATAATGTTAAATCCGATTTGACGAGGATGGATGTATGACGGAAGCGGCGCTCTACGTCGTGGCAACCCCGATTGGCAATTTGGCCGATATGGTACCGCGAGCCATAGAGGTTCTCCAAACGGTTGATGTGATTGCCGCGGAAGATACCCGTCACAGCAGTCGCCTGCTGTCTCACTTTGATATCAATACGCCATTGCTGGCGTATCACGACCACTCCGATGACCGGCGTACCCGCATGTTGCTCGAGCGTTTGCAGGCGGGACAGTCCGTTGCCCTGATCTCCGATGCCGGTACGCCCCTGATCTCCGACCCGGGTTACCGTCTGGTGCAGGATGTGCGTCAGGCGGGCATCCGGGTGGTGCCCATTCCTGGGGCCTGTGCTCTGATTGCGGCGCTGAGCGCTTCCGGTTTGCCATCGGATCGCTTTACGTTCGAGGGTTTTTTACCGGCCAAATCCGGTCAACGCAGCAACCGTTTGCACACCCTGCAGGCAGAACCCCGGACCATGATTTTCTATGAGGCGCCCCATCGTATTGAGGCCAGTCTGGCGGACATGGCGCAAGCTTTCGGTGAGGATCGCCCCGCGGTGTTGGCCAGAGAGGTGACCAAGACCTTTGAAACCATCGTTGGCGGGTCTCTGGCGGAGCTGGTGGCGTTTGTTTCTGCCGACAGTAATCAGCGCCGGGGTGAAATGGTGGTGCTGGTGGAGGGGGCGCAACGAGATAGCAGTGCGCTGGATGCCGAAGCCGAGCGGGTGATGACCATTCTGTTGGGCGATTTGTCGGTCAAGCAGGCCAGTGCCCTGGCGGCAGAAATTACCGGCGTAAAAAAGAAACTCCTGTATCAGTGGGCGCTGCAGCAGGATTGATCAGAGGTTAGCCTCTGAGTGAGTCAATGTCCCCAATGGCCCTTGTTGTTGTCGGCCAGATTGCTGCTTTCCGTGCCGAATAGAACCGGAAGCTGGCCGGCAGAGATTGTCCCAAAGATTAATTCAGCATCTATACTGGATCGATTCCCCCGGTATTCCGCGGGTCTTAACACAAAAAATAATGTCATAAATGTGTAGGAGGACAGGTGTATGGGAGACCAACAAGGGTTGCCCCAATTCCCACTTTTCATTAATGGAGAGAGCTGCGAACCCACAGGCGGTGTTTTCACTCCAGTAATCAATCCGGCCACAGGCGAAACCATCGCAGAGATTGCCCAAGGTACTGCAGAAGATGTAGATACCGCGGTAGCCGCTGCCCGTGAAGCCTTTGAAAATCCTGAGTGGCGCAAGATGAATCCTGAAGATCGTGCGGCACTGCTCGAGCAGTGTGCCGGTGTGATCATGCAAAATATGCAGGAACTGGCCGTGCTGGAATCCACCACATCCGGTGGTACGCTGGCGAGAACCATGAATCTGGATCTGATGGTTGTGGTAGACGTGTTTATGACACTGGCGGAAGAAGTCCGCAACTACCCGTTTGTGGAAAACCTCAAGCCTCGTCCTGTTCCTGAACTGACTCAATCGGCGGTCTGGAAAGAGCCGATTGGTGTGTGTGGTTTGATTACCGCCTGGAATTTCCCGCTGTTGCTGCTGTCCTGGAAAGTCGCCCCAGCACTGGCCGCCGGTAATACCATCGTATTGAAGCCTGCTGAAATTACCCCGACCTCTACCGTTCGCATCGTTGAGCTGCTCAACAGCGTTCTGCCCAAAGGCGTTCTGAATGTGGTTACAGGTAAAGGCTCCGTTGTCGGTGAGCGCCTGAGTGTGCACCCGGATGTGGACAAGATCTCCTTTACCGGTTCTACCGCCATGGGTAAGCACGTACAAACCAACTGCGCCATGACCATGAAACGCTGTACGCTGGAGCTGGGTGGTAAGGGCCCGGGTATTGTACTGCCGGACGCCGATCTGGATCTGACCGCGCAGGGCGCGTTGTGGGGCGTTTACATGAACGCTGGCCAGGCCTGTGAATCCGGTACCCGTCTGTTGGTTCATGAAGACGTTTACGATGAAATGGTCGACAAGCTGGTTGCTCTGTCCGGCAAAATTATTCTGGGTAACCCGATTGAACCGGCCACCGGTATGGGCCCCATGTCCACCGAGGCACATTTCAATACCGTAATGGATTATATCCAGTCTGCCCGTGACGAGGGTGCCCGCATTGCCTGTGGTGGTGAGCGCGCTGTGGTCGAGGGTTGTGAAGGTGGTTTCTTTGTCGAGCCGACCATTATTGCCGACGCCACCAATGATATGAAAGCTGCCCGCGAAGAGATCTTTGGTCCAGTTCTGTGTGTGATCAAGTACTCCTCTGTTGAAGAGGCCCTCGCCATTGCCAATGACACCGAATACGGTTTGTCTGCCGGTATCTGGACCCGCGATCTGGTTCTGGCTCAGGAAATGGCCCGCGATCTGCGCGCCGGTTCCGTGTGGATTAACGATTGGCACATGATTCGTACTGACGCCCCATTCGGTGGCTACAAGCAGAGTGGTTACGGTCGTGAGTTTGGCAAATACAGTCTGGATTCTTATCTGGAAACCAAGGCCGTGAATATTGCCTTCCAGCGCGACCCAATGGCTAAGCCAATGCAAACGCTGCTGCACACACACCTGCTGGGTTAATCCAAGAGAATAAGAATTAGAGGCTAAATCATGTCTAGAACTGGATATTTCCAATACAACATGCGCACTGTGGTACACAGTGCCGTCGGCGGTATCGTCCGCTTGCCCAGCCTGTTTGATGGTCTGGGTGGTAAACGCGTACTGCTGGTCAGCGATCAGGGCTTGAAGTCCGTTGGTATTGTTGATCAGATCGTTCGCGTATTTGAAAACAACCCCTGTGGCACCACCGCGCAACTGGTCGGTGTATTCGATGGCATCACTCCGGATGCGGGTTCCAAAACCGTGAATGCCTGTCTGGCCTATGCCCGCGAAGTGGCAGCCGACGCTATTCTGGCTGTGGGCGGCGGCAGTGTGCTGGATGCGGCGAAAGGCGTTAAGTACTGCCTGCATCACAACCTGACGGATATCAAGGCGGCCATCCCCGCGGGTATCAAGCTGGATATGTGGCCAGCCATCCAGCCGATGGATATTCCGCACATCGCGGTACCGACTACTGCCGGTACGGGTGCTGAAGTGTCTGCGGCGGCTGTTTTCTATAACGAAGAACTGGGTATCAAAATCAACTTGGCGGTGCCGTTTATCGATGCCGATATCGCGGTATTGGATGCCAATCTGACCGTTGGACTGCCCAACTTCCTGACTGCATCCACCGGTATGGACGCATTGACTCATGCCCTTGAGGGTGTCTGTTCACCGGCGGCCAACCACTTTACCGATGCCCATGCGTTCCTGGCCGCTCAGCTGATTGAGGAAAACCTGCCCAAGGCGGTTGCCAATGGTAAAGATATCGATGCTCGTCACACCATGCTGCAAGCCAGTACCATGGCCATTGATGCCTTTATTAACGCCTTGGGCGCGATTCCTGTACACAATTGTGCTCACGCCTTTGGTGGTCTTTATCATGTGCCTCATGGTGATGCCAATGCCGCATTGCTGCCGGTAGTCATCGAGTTGTTGCCTGAGTTCTACCTGCCCAATGCCGAGCGTCTGGCCAAGGCGTTGAACCTGCAGCCGCAAGGCACTCCAGAAGAGACACTGGAGAAAGTGGTTCACCGTCTGCGCTACCTGCAACAGCAGATTGGCTGTCACACCAACTTCAGCAAGTGGGGCGTCAAAGCCGAGGATATGGAGAAAATTCTGGTGGCGATCTCTTCGGATCCAACCTATATGTTCTACCCGATTCCTCAGGATCGCATGATCAAGATTGCCGAAGCCATGATTGGTTAAGCGCAGTCAACCTGAAAACAGCCTCTTTATGAGGCTGTTTTTTTATTCCCCTTCGCAATCTACAAAAACAATATTTAACAAGACAACAGAATAAAAATAATTGCCGATGAAGCCCTTCATTGTTCGCCGCCTGTGCTGGGCGCTTGCCATTTTGACGCTGTTATTCCATGCCCTGGCTGTTGCTGAGCAGCGCCCTACGATTCGCTTTGGTTGCCTCAGTAGCGAGGATATGCCTGATTACCAGTATGCCCTGAGCGTCTATACCCAAAGTTTTGATCGTCTTGGTTATGACTTTGAAATGTCGTCGGCTGCCACCAGTGAGATTATCCGACGGCTGAATGATGGAACCCTGGATGGCGATTGTGCCCGCAACGAAAGCTTTACCGATTACCCCGGGGTGCCGACACTGCTGAAAACCCGCACCGCCGGACGGCAGGTGTATATGGCGGCGTGGAGTTTGAGAGAAAACTGGCGGCCGGATTTGCTGCGGCTCGAAAACCGCAAGACATTACGGTTCGGATTTATCCGGGAGATGGTTTATCTGCAGCGCTTATCCCAGCAGATGGGGTATGAGCGGGTTACCCTGTTTGACTCGGTCGAACAGGGAATCGCCCAATTGCGTGCCGGTACGATTGATGTCTGGCTCGATTATGAGGCCGTATTCGGTGGTGAGCGGCGAACCCTGCTGGATAACGACATCCGCATGGTAGGTGCCCTAGTAACCTATCCGGTGTATCCGTTTTTGCTGGAGAAACACCGGGACTTGATCGAGCCTCTGTCGCGGGAGTTGGCTCGTCAGACCGCTTTCCGTCCCTATGAGCACGATTTTAATCTCAGTCAGGCACAGGATAAGCGCCGTGAAAAGGGCTTGTTATTTGCGTGCCCTTTGTCGGAAAAGGTACCGATGTTCAGACTGGTTGAGCAATTGTACCGCGATGCTTTTGCCGCTCTGGGCTACGAATTTAAAATGGTATCGCTGCCTCTGGTGCGTTCTGAGGCGGAGCTTCAGGCGGGGCGAATCGATGGCAGTTGTGCCCGGGGGGCGGCGTTTATGGCGCGACACCCGGAGGTGGTCAGGTTGCCTGGTGTAGAGATGCCAACGTCATATCAGGTGTGGGCGCTTTCACCTGATATCGGTTTTCGCAATCTGGCTGATCTGCAACGTCATGGTGGCCGTGTGGGTCTGGTCTGGGGCGATTATCAGCTGGAAACGGTGTTAACAGAGGCGGGCATTGAGCGCTTATACACCGCCAATAGCACCACAGTGGGTTTAAAAATGCTGGCAAGCGGTCAACTCGATATGTTTGTTGGCACAACCGCCAGTGTTCAGAGTGTGATCCAGTCGCTGAAAATCACCCGGCCTCTTTACATGGTCGGCGATGTGCATCAGGCGACTGTTTTTCCGGTATTAAGGAGCGGTTTAGAGGCTCTGGCAGAGCCACTGGCAATGCAGTTGCAACGTCATGCCAATGGGTTGTGAGAATGGTGCTAAACTGCTTAAAGTCAATAGCCGGATGAAGTCTGAGCTCTCTTGCAAATGAATCAATCCATCCGCTGTATTTTATTCCTTGCTGTTTATGTTGTTCTCTTGGGAGGTGTGCAAAACGCCTCTGCGGCTGAGCGACCAACAATCCGCTTTGCCTGTCTCAGCAGTCCTGATATGCCGGATTATCAATACGCGCTCGGTATCTATTCCCGTTTTTTTGATCGCCATGGATACGATTTTGAGATGGTTTCAGCCGGTCCGGCTGAAATTGTTCGCTTGCTGAGTTCCGGTGAGGTGGATGGCGATTGCGCTCGGGCTGAAAGCTTTGGCGAGCGTATGGGGTCACTGCCGCTGATTAAAACGGAGGAGCCGCTACGGCAGGCTTATATTGGAGCCTGGACCACCAAACAGAAATGGCGTCCGGATTTGCTCAATGTGGAGCACCGATCGACACTGCGATTTGGCTTCGTGCGCGGTATTATTTTTCTGCAACAGCTGACCTCGAGTATGGGGTTTGATCAGGTTGTAGAGCTGGATTCCACAGAGCAGGGCGTAGAGCAATTAAAGGCCGGAAAGATCGATGTCTGGTTGGATTATGAAGCCGTTTTTGGCGGTGTCCGCAGTCAGTCTCTGGACCATGACATTCGTCTGGTTGGCGCACTGGCCTCTCTTCCGGTGTACCCGTATCTGTTGCAGCAGCACCGTGAGCTGGTGCCGCTTTTGTCGGATGAGATCGCTATGCTGGCCAGACAGGAGCCTTACCAGCACCATCGCAAAAAGGTTGGCGATGAGGGGGGCGGCAGAGGCCGACCAATAGTGTTTGTCTGCTCACTGGCCCGCGAGGTGCCCGTTTATGATCAGATTTACAGCAACTATTCTCAGGCATTTGCGGCGCTGGGTTATCGCTTTGAAATGATCCATTTGCCCATTCTCAGGGCGGAGGCAGAGCTTTTATCGAATCGTGTGGATGGCAGTTGTGGTCGCGCCGCTGATTTTTTCAAGATCTGGCCTGAGATCGTCAAAGTGGCTGAGCCTGTGATGCCGGTTACTATTCAGGCGTGGTCTCGCAATGTCAGTCTGCAGGTGGGCGGTAGAGACAGCTTTAGAGGCAAGGGTTATCGCGTGGGTGTGGTCCGAGGGACACATACCATCAAGCATCTGCTGATGCAGTATGGGCAAAAGCATTTGATTCATGTGACTTCCCCAATCATCGGTATGAAAATGCTGGCGGCGGGGCGATTGGATATTTTTGTCGACAGTGCCACCAGCGTCCGCAGTGTGGTTCAGCGCATGGGCATCAATCAACCGCTGTATATGGTTGGCAATCTTCATCATCTGGATGTTTATCCCGCACTGAGGCCGGGTCTTGAGGCGCTGGCACAACCGCTGGCCAGGGAACTCAAAAGCCTTAACGCTTTCTGATAGTTTTCCCAGATCTTCTGTCACCGGTCGATGCTATGCTTCAACCCAGAGTGACCTGTTCAGTAATGAGGTTGTTATGACTGCTGTCTTGCTTGACTCGCTGGCTGCCATTGTTGGTGCCGCTAACATACTTAGCGGGGATGATGTGACGTCCCGCAATGTCGATTTTTTTTCGGATGAAACCTGCCAGGGGCTGGCCATTGTGCGCCCGGCAAACACGGAGGAAGTGGCAAAGGTGATGGCGCTGTGTCATCAGCACCAGCAAAAAGTGGTGACCATTGCCGGTCAAACAGGGATGGTCAAAGGGGGGCGAGCGGCTGCCGACGAGTTGTTTGTCTCCCTCGAGCGAATGAACCGCATCGTTGAACTGGATCCCCAAAGTCGCACCCTGACCGTTGAGGCCGGAGTGACCATGCAAGCCGTTCAGGAAGCCGCGGAAGCCGCGGGCTTTTTCTATCCTGTCGATCTGGGGGCGCGCGGCAGTGCCACCATCGGCGGTAATATCGCCACCAATGCTGGCGGTAACCGGGTCATCCGTTTTGGGATGACAAGAGATCAGGTGCTGGGGCTGGAGGTGGTTCTGGCCGATGGTACGGTGATGTCGAATCTGGGGAAACTGCTGAAAAATAACACCGGCTATGACCTCAAACAGCTGTTTGTGGGTTCTGAGGGTACTTTGGGCATCGTTACCAAGGCCGTGTTGCGGCTGCGCCCGGCGGTCAAACAGAGTCATGTGGCCATGTTGGCCGTATCGGAATTTGCCAGCCTGCCCGGGATCTTGCAACGGGTTGATGAAGAGTTGGAAGGCGGGCTCTGCGCGTTTGAGGTGATGTGGCAGGAATTTTTTGATTGCATTGCCGAGGCCTATCCGGATAAAACTCTGCCATTGCCCCCCGGGAGTGCTTTTTATGTACTGGTGGAACAGCTGTCGGGTGATGACGGTGAGCGCTTGCAGCAAGTCTTGATGGCGCTCTATGAGGATGGTCTGATAGAAGACATTGCCCTGGCGCAATCCGATCGGCAGCGCCAGGCAATCTGGGAAATTCGTGACGATGTGGAAACCATCAGTGAACAATTGGGCGGTGTCGGTATAGGCTACGATGTCAGTTTGCCGATTGCCGAGATGGATGATTACATCAACACTCTGAAGGCGAATTTGGCAGAAGCTGATTCGGCCAGTCGCTGTGTGGCGTTTGGGCATATGGGCGACAGTAATTTGCATTTGGCCATTGCTTACAAAGACAATAGCGAATCCGATAAACTGGAAATCGATCATCTGGTTTACGGGCCGTTAAAAAACATTCAGGGGTCCGTGTCTGCTGAGCACGGTATCGGTCTGACCAAAAAAGCCTATTTGCCACTGTGTCGAAGTGATGCTGAAATTGGTTTGATGCGGGGGATCAAACAGGTTTTTGATCCGCTGAATATTATGAATCCGGGTAAAATTTTTTAATTGAATCATTAATGGAATAACAACAATGATGCTGTTTAGCTGTGTCCCTGTGGAATTGGATTTTATCTGTGAAGCGCCACTGGTGTTTGAAAATATTATTGAGGTGGATGCCACCCCTGATGATGTTTTCGAGGTTTTGACTGATGTCGACAGCTGGCCCAAATGGTTTTCCGGTATGACCGACGTAAAATGGTTGACGGATGCGCCTCATGGAGATCGCTCCCAGCGTCAGATTTCCCTGATGGGACTGGTCAAAGTCGATGAGACGTTTCTTTGTTGGGAGCCTGGCAAACGCTTCAGTTTTCGTTTTGAGAAGCAGAACGCTCTGTTGGCCAAAGCGGCCATTGAAGACATACAGCTTGAGCCGCTTGGTGATGGTCGCTGTCGCGTTAATTACTCGGTTTATATGGAATTGCCCAAACCCCTGTCACCTCTGGCGATTATATTAAAGCCAGTGCTGGGTCAGATTTTTAAGCGCGGCGCCAAGGGATTGCAGAAATATTTGGCGAAATAGGCTGGGCTGCCGTCATTGCGAATCACTGAATGACTCGCAATGACGAGCGGCGTTATTCCGCTTCTTCAATCTCCAGAATCACCACCCCGGACGCCACCTGATCACCGACGTTGGCGTTAATCGCCGCAACGGTACCCGATACCTGCGCCTTGAGGCGGTGCTCCATTTTCATGGCTTCCATAATGGCCACGTCGTCACCGGCTTCAACCGTGTCGCCAACCTTCACCATCAGCTCGAACAGATTGCCGTGCATGGGCGCGGTGATGCTGCCACTGCCCGTCTGGGTTTCATCACCTTTGGTGTAGGCCAGATTATTTTTCAGCACCTGAGCGTTGCCGTTGATCTGGATGCCCACTTCACCGCGGCTGAGGACACTGAACAAAATGTCTTTCTGGACCTTGTCGATCAACAGACGCAGAGTGCCTTCGGTTTCTCCAAGACTGCTTACCTGATGGTCTTGGCCGTTAACCGTGATGGTCAGTTCGCCGCCGCGTTGAGATTGGACATTGACCTTGGTGGTGTTGTCCTCATCGAGATCGTATTCAAATTGCGTAGCAATACTGGAAATGGCATTGAGATAGCCCAGACCGCCAATGTTGGAGTTGGTGGATTGCACGGAATCTTCACGACCCAGCTGATACTGAATAAAGGCGGCTGCGATCAGGTGCTCGTCTGTCGCCGGCGCTTTTTCTGGGCCCGCGGCAAATTCCTGTTCGATAAACGCGGTGGTGGCTTCACCGCTGGCAAAGCAGGGGTTGTCGAGCACGTCGATCAGGAACTCGCGGTTGCTGGTCAGACCAAACAGTGAGGTATTTTGCAGGGCACGTACCAGTCGGCGGCGAGCGATATCGCGGTCTTCACCCCAGGCAATGATCTTGGCGATCATGGGATCGTAGAAGGGCGATACGTCCTGACCCTGCAGCAGGCCGTGGTCTACACGAATGCCTTCGCCCGTCGGTGGCAGCCAGGTTTGGGCGGTGCCGGAGGCGGGCAGGAAGTCATTGAGGGTGTCCTCGGCGTAGAGGCGCACCTCAATGGCGTGGCCGGTCAGGGCAACCTGTTCCTGGGTGATGGGCAGCGGGTAGCCCTGAGCCACTTTGAATTGCATGGCTACCAGATCCTGGCCGGTGACCATTTCGGTGACCGGGTGCTCTACCTGCAGGCGGGTGTTCATTTCCAGAAAGTAGAAGTTGTTGTCGGCGTCGAGCAGGAACTCGACGGTGCCGGCGCCCAGATAGTTGATGCTCTTGGCGGCGTTCACCGCGGCGGTGCCCATGGCCTCGCGCAGTTCCGGTGTCATCACCGGGCAAGGTGATTCTTCCACTACTTTCTGGTGGCGGCGTTGTACTGAACAGTCGCGCTCACCCAGGTGGATGGCGTTACCGTGGCTGTCGCCAAACACCTGAACCTCTACGTGACGGGGTTCCATCACGGCTTTCTCAAGGATCAGTTCGCCGGAGCCAAAGGCGTTTTCCGCCTCGCTGCGGGCGGATTTCAGCGCGGTTTCCAGTTCGTTCATGTCGGTCACCAAACGCATGCCGCGACCACCGCCACCGGCGGCGGCTTTGACCATAATGGGTACGCCGATTTCCTGAGCGGCTTTTAGCAGCACCTCGTCACTTTGATCTTCGTCCTGATAACCCGGGATGCAAGGCACGTCGGCGTCGAGCATGCGGCGCTTGGAAGCCGCTTTGTTGCCCATGATGTCGATGGATTCGGCGCTGGGGCCGATAAAGGTGATGCCTGCCTCTTCACAGGCCTTGGCAAAGTCGGCGTTCTCGGAGAGAAAACCGTAACCCGGGTGAATCGCCTGAGCACCGGTTTTCTGTGCAGCGTCGAGGATCTTGGCCGGATCGAGATAGGATTCCTTAACGGCGGCGGCGCCAATCAGAACGGCCTCGTCGGCCATTTGTACGTGGGGTGCGCCGGCGTCTGCCTCTGAGTAAACGGCGATGGTGCGGTAGCCCTGTTGTTTGGCCGAAGAGATTACACGTACTGCGATCTCGCCGCGGTTGGCTACCAGAATACTGTCAAATTGAGCCATGATAAGTTGCTCCTGAATTCTTAAATTCTTTTGTGTGTTTGTTCGATGTCTTTGACTGGCTGTTAGGCCCAATTGGGTTTGCGTTTTTCGGCAAAGGACTTCATGCCTTCGCGAGCTTCGTCTCCCAGCATGGCGTCGGCAAAGCGCTCGGCGGCAAAGGTCACCAGCTCATCGCCCTGCAGATAATGGCTATCAAGAGGGTCACAGGCGTTGATGATTTGCTTGGTCAGATCTACCGCACCGGGTGCACACTTGCGGTTTTGGGCGATAATCTTTTCGGCCATGGCATCCAGTGCCTCGCGGTCTTCCACCACGTGATGGGCAAAGCCCAGTCGTCCCGCCTCGATGCCGTTAAAGTGTTGTGCGGTGAGCAGCAGGCGACGGGCCTCAGAGGCGCCGATGCGCTTGATGACAACCGGAGTGATTTGCGCCGGCGGTAAGCCAATGCTTACTTCGGTCAGTGAGAAGCGCGCGTCTTTGGTGGTAACCACCACATCGGCAATGCAGGACAAGCCCAGACCGCCGGCCATGGCAACACCTTCAATCAACACCACAAACAATTGCGGCAGGGCGTGCACGGCCTTCATCAGTTGGCCAAAACTGGCGTTGAAATCGACGATCTCCTGTCTATCGACACCACCCTGAAAAATGGTTTTAAACATTTTCAGGTCGCCGCCGGAGCAGAAGGCGCCGCCTTTGCCGCGCAGGATTACGGTGCGCACGCTGCTGTCATCGGCCAGCGCCTGCAGTACGGATAACAGCTCTTCGGTCAGCTCGGTGGACAGGGCATTTTTAACCTCCGGACGGTTAAACCAGATGGTCAGTGCTTCTTCCTTCTGCTCCAGAATCAGGGTGTTCAGTTCCGGTAAGTTTGCAATAGGCATCTCTGAGTTCCTCTTTTGTTGCTGGCTCACATTCGGGCTTACATGCGACCTACGCCAAAGGCGTTGGGGCTGAGGTCGCGCTGTTCGGCTTCCCAGCAGGTTTGCAGAGCCATGCCCAGAATCTTGCGGGTATCGCGTGGGTCGATCAGGCCGTCATCGAGCATGCGACCGGAGGTGTAGAAGGCGCCGGACTGGCGGTCGTAGAGCTCGATCACGCGGGCCTCGACGGCGGCAATTTTTTCTTCATCGACTGGTACGCCTTTGCGGGCGGCGCCGGCACGGGTCACTTCGGTCATGGTCTTGGCCGCGGATTCGCCGCCCATAACGCCAATCTGGGTGTTGGGCCAGCTGAAGACGAAATCCGGATCGTAACCCTGGCCACACATGCCGTAGTTGCCGGCGCCAAAACTGGCGCCAATCATCATGGTCAGGCGGGGTACGCGGGCGTTGGTCACGGCCTGAACCATCTTCGAGCCGTGCTTGATCATGCCCGCCTGTTCGGTTTCGGTGCCCACCATGTAGCCGGTGATGTTTTGCAGGAATACCAATGGGGTATGGGCCTGATCGCAGGTCTGGATAAATTGGGCGGTCTTGGTGGCGCCTTCGCAATCGATGGGACCGTTGTTGGCAATGATGCCAACGGGCATGCCATAGATTTTGGCTTGCACACACAAGGTGGCGGGGCCGTAGGCCGGTTTGAATTCCAGAAAGCGCGAGCCATCGACAATGCGGCTGATGACTTCACGGGCATCGTAGGGTTGGCGGTAGTCTACCGGCACCACGCCCAGCAACTCGTCGGGACTGTGCAGCGGCTCCTCAAATTCTCGCGGTGGCTGATTCGGACAGCGGCGGTTGAGGTCCAGCTGCTCAATCAGGTTGCGACAGATAGCGATGCCATGGGCATCGTCTTCGGCCAGATATTCCACCAATCCGGACTTGGTGGCGTGCATTTCGGCGCCGCCCAGTTCGTCGTCATTGGCCACTTCGCCGGTGGCGGCTTTCAGCAGGGCGGGGCCGGCCAGATAGGCTTTGCCGTTGCCCTTGATGCCAATCACGTAGTCACTCAGGCCGGGCATGTAGGCACCACCGGCGGCGGAGGCACCGTGCAAAATGGCAAAAGTGGGCAGGCCTGCGGCGCTGAGTCGAGCTAGTCGGGCAAACACGCCACCGGCGTCCATCCACATTTCCACTTCGTATTCAAACAGGTTGGCGCCGGCACTCTCCACCAGATGCACAAACGGCAGCTTCTGCTCCAGAGCAATGTCCATGGCGCGGGAGGCTTTCTTGGCGGTGGTGGTGGTCATGGAACCGGCGTTGATGCCGGAGTCGTCTACTAAAATGACACAGCGGGTGCCAGAGATAAAACCAATGCCGCTGATGGAGCTGGCGCCGCCAACGGATTTTTCCGGATCGTCGGTATCCACCAGATAACCGGCAATATTGTTCAGCTCCATAAACGGCGTACCCGGGTCGATCAGGCGGGTCAGGCGCTCGCGCGGAAGCAGTTGATTGCGCTTCTCGAAGCGCCCCTGCGAGGCGTTGGAGATGGTGGCGGCGTGATCGGTGATGCCGTGCAGCTGGTCCACCAGCGCCTGCATATCTTCGCGATTCTGGTTGAAGTCGTCGGATTGCGTGTTAACGCCGGACTGAAAGGGAGGTACGTTGCTGGTCATTTCTTTTGTCCTGTTATTTATTCATGTCATCCTGAGCAGCAGCGAAGGATCTCCGAGAGATTCTTCCTCTCTGCGTTCCTCAGAATGACAGGGAAGGAATGTATTAGTTAATCGCTCGAGCTTTACTTGCTAGTGATTTCGGTATTGCTATCGACTCTGCCAGCAGCAATTGGGCGTAGCCTTTGCCCTGAGCGTCGTAACGCAGGCTGGCGATACCACCGCCGCCAAGGATGTCGTGCAGCAAAAAATTAAAGGCGTGGCTGCCAGGCATATAGAAGCGCTGACAGGGCTGATCCTGCTCGGGGGTCAGGAAGTGAGCGAAGTAGTTGGCTACATAGCTCTCGGTCAGCTTGGCGGCGATGTAGGGTACAAACGCTGCATCGCGGGCAATGATGCCGATGTTGGCTTTATTGCCCTTGTCGCCACTGCGGCCCCAGGCCAGGGCTTCCAGAGGGACTTCAATCATTTCTTCGTCGTCACGGGCAGTCGGTACGGCGTGAGCGCTTGGGCTACTGGTGGCTTGAGGGAGCGTGTCCTTGCAGGTAAAGGATTCGCCATTGATTTCAACGGTGATGTCCACATCCTGCTTGGGTACCAGCAGGGAGAACAGGCGCACCACCGGAGAAGGCTTGGCGCGTCCTGCGCCGGTAAAAGCCACCAAACCGGGAGGTGCGGTCAGGGCAACCCCGGTCATTTCTTTCAGGAAGATGCCAATGGCTTTGGGGTTGGGGTGCTTGGCGGCAATTTTGATGTCTGCTTCGCGGACGTCTGCCTGTTGGGCGGCGGCACCAAAGTGGGTTTCTGTACCGATGATTTCAATGCTGGTTTCGGTCAGCGGCCCCAGCCCCAGTTGTTCCAGGCGGGTTGCGGTGCGCTTGAACACAGTGTCGGCGAACAGTCTGGCTTTGCGCTCGGCGTCGCGGCCGTACATGGCCCAAATTTGTCCGGAGCGGAAACCGTCTGACCAGGTGGCGCTGGTTTTGTAAGAGTCGGGTGCACCATGGCCGCGGGCGCCAGTGACACGTACCCGGTTGGTGTCGATTTCGTGGAGCTCAACTTCAGAGAAGTCGCAATTAACATCGGGCAGTTGGTAACGCTGCGGATCGCCAATTTCGTACAGCATCTGCTCCGCCACGGTGCCGTTGGTCACTGCACCACCGGAGGGCTCGGGCTTGAACACATCAAAACCGCCGCAGGCAGAGACTTCCGCCATAGGGTAGCCGGCATCGGCAAAACTGTTGTCCAGATCTTCCCAGTCGGTGTAGTTGCCACCGGTGGCCTGGGTGCCACACTCGAGAATGTGGCCGGCGAGGCTGGCCTGTGCCAGTTTATCGTAGTCGTCGCGCTGCCAGCCAAAGGCATGGATGCAGGCGCCCAGAGTCACGGCACTGTCCACGCAGCGACCGGTGACAACAATGTCGGCGCCCTGATCCAGAGCCTTGGCGATGGGGAAGGCACCGAGATAGGCATTGATGCTGGCGACTCGCTCAACCGCCGGAAAGCTGTCACCGGAGAACATTTCGCGGTCTTCACGGGCGGCAAATTCTTCGGCGCGATCAATCAGATCGTCGCCCAATACCACGGCCACGGTTAAATCCAGCCCCTGCTCTGCAATGATGGCGTTGAGGGCGGTGGCACAGGCGCGGGGGTTAACGCCGCCGGCATTGGCAATCACCTTGACGCCCTGGCGAGCAATTTCCTTGAGGTTGGGCTTCATCGCCACGCTGACAAAATCGGTGGCGTAACCCAGGTCATCATCGGCTTTGCGGGCGCGGGCCATGATGGACATGGTGACCTCGGCCAAATAGTCGTAGACCAGATAGTCCAGCTTCTCGGTAGCCAGAAGTTGGGGGGTTGCCAGGGCGGCATCGCCCCAGAATCCGGAGGCACCACCGATGGTGATGGTCTGGTTTGAGGTGTTTGGGCTCATAACACTTGCTCCAAATTGACTGTAGTGAATGGCGAGTGCCAAAAACGATTTAATGCAATGCTACAATTAAAATTGAGTGTTGCTCAATCTTTTTTTGAGTATTACTATAAAAAAATATTCTTTTACTCAATAAGGGTGGCCTTTGTATGACGGAAAAAGCCGTGGCAGACACAAATATAGATGGCAGTAGAGCGCCTGCGCCGGGCTCGAAAGAGGCCGCCATTATGGATGCGGCCATTTATCTGTTTGCGGACAAGGGTTTACAGGAAACCTCAACTCGTAAGATCGCGGCTGAGGCCGGGGTATCCGAGGGTACGTTATTCAATCTGTTCGGATCCAAGCGCGAGCTGATGCACGCTATTCTGGCCAATATGTATCAAGACCTGACCCGCAAGGCGACCGAAGGGTTTCGCGACATTCTGGGCACCCGGGATCGTCTGCAATTTTTAGCCGAAAATCATATTCGAACCCTGCAGGCGGATAACGGCCTGTTTATCCGTTTGGTACACAGTTATATCGGCAGTGACTTGAGCAATGTCGTGGATGTCACCAAATCTCAGCTTTATAAGCTTAATCAGGCCTACACCTGGGTATTCGATCTGGCCATCAAGGAGGGTATTGAGCGCGGTGAGATTCGCAGTGATACGGTATTGCCGGCGGCGCGTGATCTGTTCTTTGGTGGGCTGGAGTACTGCATGAGAACCATGTTTGCCCACGAGGTGGATGAAAAATTCAAAGACTACATTCACTCAGTGGTGGAGCCTATCTGGTTGGGTATCAAGGTCCAGTCGGAGGCGTCGACTGGCTCGGGTCAGCATTTGCTGGATGTGTGTGAACGGCTGGAGCGGGTGGCAGATAAGCTGGAAAGCTGACCCCGGAAGTGGCCAGCAATTTCAAAAAATAACAATAAAGAGGTAGAGACAATGGCGACTGAACTGCAAACCAATTTGATCCAGCGTATCGCTATGGGCGATGTGCTGAGGCGTCGCAGTGTGCAGCATGGCAATGACGAGGCGGTTGTCGACTTCGTTGCCGGTGAACGGCGAGCAATCCGTTACTGTGATCTGAATGAGCAGGCCAACCGCTTTGTCTGGGCCATGCGTGAGCAGGGCCTCAAACAGGGGGATACGGTGGCCATCATCGGTGAAAATTCACCGCAGTTTCTGGTGGCGCTGGCCGGTTGTTTCAAGGCAGGCTTTACCGCTTTTCCGATCAACTACCTGCAGTCGCCGGATGATCTGGCCTATGTGATGGAGCACTCAGGAGCCAGTGCCTTGCTGGCCGATAACAGTTTGCACCCGATTGCGGCTGGTTTGCTGGATTCGGCCTCCGCCAAAGAGGTGGACGACATCATCATTGATGACAACGATACCGCCGTCATTATGTACACCAGTGGCACCACTTCGCGCCCCAAGGGGGTGATGCTGTCCCATAAGGCCATTTATCTTTCGACCCTGAACGGTGCGGTCACACTGGGAGCTCGTGCCGGTGAATTCAACAGCCTGTCGGTGTTGCCGCTGTTTCATATCACCGCGTTGATGTTTGCCCTGACGTGTGTGCATCTGGGGTCCAAAATCGTTTTGATGAAAGCCTTTGATCCGCAGCAGGCATTGGACCTGATGGAGTCAGAGAGCGTTAACTTTGCCATTCTATTGCCATTGATGTGGCGAGCATTATTGGCTTCCCCCGGCTGTCGTGAGCGGGATTTTTCAAAACTCAAATTTGGCCTGTATGGCATGGCGCCGATGGATGGCGCCACCTTGAAAACCCTCAAAGAAGTGTTTGAGTGTGACTTTATTCTGGGCTCCGGCCAGACCGAAATCGCGGCCGGCTGCACTTTCTTTCAGGATAAGTGGATCGGTTTGAAAGAGGGTAATTACTGGGGTGATGGCTCCATTTGCTGCGATCAGGCGGTGATGGACGATCAGGGCAATCTGCTGCCACCGGGTGAGGTGGGTGAGATTGTCTGGCGCGGGCCGCAGGTCATGACCGGCTATTACAAGAATCAGGACGCCACCGAAGAGGCTCAAGCCTTTGGTTGGCACCACTCCGGTGATCTGGGTTACATCGATGAAGACAATCAGTTGTGCTTTGTTGATCGCAAAAAAGACATCATCAAAACCGGCGGTGAAAATGTGTCGTCGGTGCTGGTAGAGAGCACCGTATTGTCGGTGCCCGGTGTGGCCAATGTGGCGGTGTTTGGTGTGCCTCATCCCCGCTGGGGCGAGGCCGTGGTAGCGGCCGTTCTGGTCGAGCCGGGGGCTGAGGTGTCTCAAGATGATGTTGTGGCTTGTTGCAAGAATCAATTGGGTGGCTATCAGGTGCCGAAAAAAGTGGTGGTCCTTGAGGCTTTCCCGATGACCGCGACGGGCAAGGTGAAGAAGAACGAAATTCGCGATGCCCATGCGCACCTGTTCGAGTCGCTTGGGACGGTTTAATGAGGGTTGCCTATCCTGTTGGGTTTGTGTTGTGACCAATATTGCTTTTTGGGTCGAAAACAGTGACCACTGTATGTCCGTTTCGGACTAGCGCGGGTGACTCAAAATCACTAGACTTCCGATTCTTTATAAGTTTGCTATCGGGATTTTTCCGGGTAGCACGCGTACTGAACTTCTGAATAATGTAGATAATAGCGGAGAGCGGTTATGGGTGAAGCGGTAAAATCCCCCCTGGAAATGTTTTACAAGTGGGAGAAAGAAACCCCAAACAAGGTTTGGTTGCGTCAGCCCAAAAACCTGGAGTGGACGGAATACACCTGGGCGGATGTGGCACGTCAGGTGCGTAGCATCGCTGCATTTCTGAAAAGCAAAAACTACCCTGAGGGTAGCCGCATTGCCATCTGGTCTTCCAACAGCAAAGATTGGCCGATTGCCGATCTGGCGATCATGCTGGCCGGTCACATCAGTGTGCCTATTTACCCGGGTCAGGATACCGGTTCTGCCAACTACATTTTTAACCACAGTGAAACCAAGCTGGTATTTGCCGGTTCCTTCGATCAGGCGGACAACATCAAGGACGCACTGACCGATGACATGGAAGTGGTGGGCTTGTTGGGTTGCACCGTTGAGTGTGCGACGACCGTGGAAGAAATTTGCTCCTCCTTTGAGCCTTACACCGAGTCTCCAATTCCCAACCCGGATGATATTTTTACTCTGGTTTACACCTCTGGTACCACCGGCAATCCAAAGGGTGTCATGCACATGCATAAGACCCCGGGTCATGTGGTTCCCGGTCTGACCAGCACTTTCAGAATGGAAGAGGAAGACAGCCGCCTGTTTTCTTTCCTGCCAATGTCTCACGCCGCTGAGCGTATCATTGTTGAGTTGTCCGGCCTGTACAGTAATTCTGTGGTTTCTTTCTCTGAAGGTCTGGCCACTTTCGGTGATGAAATTCGCTCCGTACAGCCAACGTTCTTCTTTGCTGTGCCGCGCCTGTGGGTCAAGTTCAAACAGGGTGTGGACGCCAAGATTCCACCTGAGGCTCAGGCCGGTCTGACCGACGAGCAGAAGCAGGGCATTGCCCAGCAGTTGGGTCTGTCCAAGGCGCGCATGATTCTCACGGGTTCAGCGCCTTGCCCGAAAGACGTACAGGGCTGGTTCCTGGATATGGGTATTCCGCTGCGTGATGCTTACGGCATGACCGAGAACTTTGTTCACGGTGTGGGCTGGATCCACAACGATCAGCCGAAGCCAGGTTGTGTCGGTCGCCCATTTGATGACAATGTTCAGGTTCGTATCTCCGATGCCGGCGAAATCCAGTTCAAGAGTCATGGACTGATGAAGGGTTACTATCTGAACCCTGAAAAGACCGAAGAAGTGTTTGATGATGGCTGGTATTGCACCGGTGACTCCGGAAAAATTGATGAAGACGGTAATCTGTGGGTGACCGGTCGCGTCAGCGAAGTGTTCAAAACGTCGAAAGGCAAGTTTATTGTACCGACCCGTCTGGAGCAGTTCTTTGGTCGCAGTAACGATCTGGGTCAGCTGTGCATTATGGGGCATGGTAAGGATCAGCCTATCCTGTTGGCGACCCCTTCTGAAGCGGGTGCTGCCCTTGATGAAGTGCAGTTGAAATCAAACCTTGAAGCTCTGCTCGAAGAGATTAACTCTGAAGTTGCAGCCCATGAAAAGGTTGCCATGATTGGTGTGACGCCGGAGTGGACCATTGAAAACTCTCTGTTAACGCCGACCATGAAGCTCAAGCGCAAGCAGATCGAAGACGCCTATATCGATCAGATCGATGCAAACTTGGGTAAAGCTGCGGTTGTGGTTATGCAGTAATCTGCAAACTTGTGGCAGTATTGAAAAGAGGGCTCAGGCCCTCTTTTTTTATGCTTACTATTTTGTGAAATTCAGGGGCTTATCGATGAACAGATCTTCACCCAAGCTAACTCAGCGTTTGACGCGTTTGCTGTGGACCGGGGCTTCGGCTGGCGAACCCTCTGACAGAGGTATGGTGGCAGCACAGGAAAGGGTTGTGGCCATGCTGGGGTATACCAAGGCGTTGCATGAGCAGCCCCCGGAGAAATGTCGCAAGACCTATCTGTTGCTGGATAAGCTGTTTGGCGGTAATAAATCCAAGCTGCCTGCGGTGTTTGATCGCCTGATCGACACCGATGGTGACCCCATGGCCTTGCGCATCTATAAATCTGAGCGGGCGATAGCGCGTAAAGACAATCCCTGTCTGGTGTATTTTCATGGCGGCGGTGGTGTGATTGGTGATTTGGACACTCACGATGGGTTTTGCCGTGAGGTAGCCGCGCAATCGGATTTTGTGGTGGTCAGTGTCGATTACCGCAGGGCTCCTGAGTTTCCCTTTCCTGTGCCGGTAGAAGATTCCATTCGCGGCTGGAATTGGGTGTGTGACAATGCGCAGGATCTGGGTATTGATTTGAGTCGCACCGGTGTTGGTGGTGACAGTGCTGGTGGCTATATGGCCACCTGTGTCTGTCAGCAGGTTAAGTTGCGCTCGCTGTCGGTTGTGCCGCAGCGAATGCCGGCCTATCAGTGGCTGATTTATCCTATGCTCGATTGTCGCTTGGAGACTCCGTCGACCAAGAGGTGCACCGAGGGCATGGTGCTGACTCGCGCTGACATGGCCTATTTCTTTGATCATTTGTTGCCGCCGCCACTGGATCGTGCCGACAGGCAAGTCAGTCCGGGATTGAATCCGGATCTGCAAGGATTGCCAAAGACCTACCTGATCACGGCGGGTTTTGATCCGTTGGAAGACGAAGGCAAGAATTATGCTACGGCTCTGGCTCAGCAAGGGGTCGAGGTTGATGCTGAGCACGTTGCTGATGTGATGCATGGCTTTATCGGTTTTGTGGGGGTGTGTCCCACTTCAGCCACTTATGTTCGTCAATTGATAGAAAAATTAACCCAGCAGGTTGTTTGATTGGATGGGGTTGGAATATTATGGCGGCATTAGAATAAAGCATGACCGAATATGACGACCTACTCCTCTTTGCCAATTTGGATGGACGCTGCAATAGCGTTACTCAATGCCCACCCCAAAGGTGTCGTCCCCGATATTAATCTTGAGGACGATTCATCCGGGGAGGGCTTGCCCGGGCGAGTGAATGTTGAGGTGATTGCCGATGCCTGGCGTCAGGCGGCAGAGGTCACCGGTGACCCGGCTATTGGTATTCATGCGGTTCAGGATTATTTTCAACCGGCCAGTTGGCGCTCTATTGGTCTGGCGATGTTGTGCAGCTCTTCCCTGCGTGAGGCGTTTGATCGCCTGGTGCGCTACAGCGTTTTCCTTACTGATGCCGGCCGCTTTTTAATTAGCGAGGGCGATGGTTATACCGAAGTGTATATTGAGATGGATCCGGATCCGGCGGTGGTTGGCTATGAGGTGCTGGATTTTGGTGGTGCGGCCATTCTGACGATGCTGCGCATGATTTACCCAGGGGCCCTCAATCCTCAGGTGGCCTATCTGTTTCGCCCGCAACCTCAGGATGTGGCACCCTACCAGAAGTGTTTTGGCGAGGGCGTGATTTTTGGTCAGAACAAGATGGGCTTTCGCTTTTCTCAAGAGCAGATGAATGTGCCGTCACTGGCGCCCAATAATGAGTTGGCGCTGATTCAGGATCGTCTGACGGAAGATTATATCGCCCGCTTGAATAACGACTCCGTCAGCTTAAAGGCCAAGCATGCCATTATTGCCATGTTGCCCAGTGGTGAGGTAACTGCGGTTGAGGTGGCCGAAAAACTCAATATGAGCGTGCGTAATCTGCAGCGCAAATTGAATGCTGAAAACTCCAGCTTTAAGGATTTGCTCGAGGAAGTTCGTCGCGCCATGGTATTGGAATATTTGATGGACTCCCGTCATTCAATGAATGAGATTGCCTATCTGCTGGGCTTCTCTGATCACAGTAATTTTGCCCGCGCCTTCCGGCGCTGGTTCAATATGTCTCCCTCGGAGAAGCGCCGGGAACTGCTGTCCGAATAGCTATCAGGCTAGGGAATGATATCCGAAGACAATAGCTGAGGGTCTGGCTGCATGTAATCGGGTATCGGGTGGCGGCCATAATGCCGTTGCAGAATCGTCTGATATTTTCCTGACTGTTCCATTGACTTGATCTCTTCAGCCATTCTATCCAGCAGGTCTTTGTTTTTACTCGATTGATGCGCCACCAGATAGATGGGGTTGAGTGCGAAGTTCAACTGTTGCAGTTCTTGAGTATGGTCTCCGAATTTGGGTTGAATGTGATCAATGTAACTTTCGTAGGGCATGTAGATCCCATCTACCCTCTTCGACAGCAATAGCTTTACCAGACTGTCCAGCGAGGCGGCTTCAATCACATTGATTTGATGGCTGAGCAGTATGTTCTTGGATGACGAGCCCCGTTTTATGGCGATCTGTTTGCCTGCCATATCCTTCAGGGACAGATTGTCTTTATTCAGGTCTTCGCTGGGGTAATAGAGTACCGTTCGAGCATAGGTGACAATTTTGATGGCGATAAAAGGAATGTCGATCAGATCCTGGGTGACCCCCAGATAATAGATGTCGGGATTCTTTTTAAACCGGTGAATGGCCCGTTTTCTCGGCAGATATTGGAACTCGGTATCGGCGTCCATTTGCTGGAAAAGGCTGTCAAGAATTTCTTCAACAAGGCCAGAGCCATCCCCCTGAAGAAAGGGTGGGTAAGTGGCGGTCACGATGGTGCGTGTTTCTGCTTTTACCGTCAGGCAAAAAACAAAAAGAATAAGGGGTAAGATTTTTCGAAGCACGTCGGCAGACCTGTGGTTTTTTTTGATTATAGAAAGAAACTGACGCTACCGATGGAATTAATATTGCCGTTTATGACTTGCGAAGTGGTTTGGTCGGGGGTAATCTGCGCCGCGGAGTTGGTCAGGCAATCGCTGCCCCGTTTTAAGCGGGGGAGAGGAAAGTCCGGGCTCCAAAGGGTAGAGTGCCAGGTAACGCCTGGGGGGCGCGAGCCTACGGAAAGTGCAGCAGAGAGCAGACCGCCGATGGCCCTTCTCACGAAGGTGCACAGGTAAGGGTGAAAGGGTGCGGTAAGAGCGCACCGCGCAACTGGTAACAGCTTGCGGCATGGTAAACCCCACTCGGAGCAAGACCAAATAGGTTTCCTACAGGCGTGACCCGCGCTGGAAACGGGTAGGTTGCTGGAGCCATAGGGTGACTTATGGCCTAGACGAATGATTGTCCACGACAGAACCCGGCTTATCGACCAACTCCCTTATTTTTCTTCGAGCTTTTACTTTAGCGGTTCCGATCACGTGCAGGTGTGCCGGGTTCTGTCGCGAGCAGAGCTCGATCCGCTGTTTTTG
>NZ_BAABNJ010000011.1:0-70353 GCF_040362265.1 Candidatus Pelagadaptatus aseana | reverse complement strand
CCAGCATAAAAGGCTTGATAATAGCCGTTACTAATTTCATTTTGAGCTCCTTTAATAGACGCTGCCACCGCGTCTTTTTTGGGATAAAGAGCCGGGTGATATCACCCGGCTTTTTTAGGTTTTAAACCCGGGTGATCTTACAGATCGAAGGACTTGCTTACGTCCAGGAAGAAGTAGCCGTCACCACTTTCACCGTCAGTGCTATCGGACAGTTCAACATTTGTGGTTTTACCCAGAACAGCGGTTACGTCCAGACCAGCGATTTCGCCAGAAGCACTCAGCTCAATCCAATCGTGACCAGATTTGTCATCAGTCTCGTCATTTTCAACGCTTCCGTACAAGAAACCGAATACTTCACCACTCCAGCTAAAGGTGTAACCATCATAGTCAGTGTCAGTTCCGCCGGTTTCTTCACCGTGCGCAGTACCATCAAAGTAAGAAACACCAAAGCCGGCAAAACCAGCGCTGATTACATACTCATCTTCGTAATCAGAGGTGTAGGTGTACTCATAGCGGTTGTATGCGATATCCAGACCCAGGCCATTTTCAAATTCAGTCGCCCAGCCTACGTAGAAGTCAGTTTCCAGACCATCATCGTTGGTATCTGGATCACTAGCATCACCAAAAGCGCCATCTTCACCACCGTTGTCACTGATGATCCAGGTGCCAGCATAGAAACCTGCACCCAGGTCAGCATCCAAACCACCGTAAGCACCGGCATCACCCAGGTTTACACCACGGAAGTAGTAATCGGTTACAAAACCGGCATTCGCAGACAGCTCAACAGCCATAGTTGGAGCAGACAGAGCGCCGGAAGCCAAAGCAATGGCCGCAGCCAATTTGGTCATTTTATTCATGGAGTGTTTCCTCTCTTAATGATTTTTAGAACTTAAAGTCCAGATTTAAAGTTCAAGTTTTGCGACCGGCTGATCTCTGTAGTTGTTTGATCGTCAGATCAGCTCAATCGACTTGCCCCCATACTGCACATTGCTTGCCAATTATAAAAAATTGTTATTTTTCAATTAGTTGCAACATATTTGCGCTATTTAGTGGCAGGAGCACAAAAAAAGAAACGCGCCGGAGCTCAATTTTGGTGCGTTTTCTTCAGGGACAACAAAGTTATAGCACCGCAATGGTGCAACCCTCAAGGTTTATGAAGTAAATATGACAGTTTTATCGATAACTAATAATGAAACTTCAGATTCACTACGGGAATGCCGCTTGTTTTCCGGTACACTGTGCACCAAAGCGCTTCAATTTATTGTGGATATTCAACGGAAACGTCTTATGCTGGAAAATCTTGCACGCACTGTGTTCAGTGAACTGAAAAATGCCATCCCGTCCCAAGTCACCGATTTGCCCGAACGGGAATTACGCGCGGCACTCGAAGGCGTGCTGCACAAGTTAAATCTGGTGTCGCGGGAAGAGTTTGATGCCCAGCAAGCGGTATTGATGAGAACCCGGGCCAAGGTCGAGGCCCTGGAAAAGCAGTTGGCGGAGTTGGAAAAACTGGCGGAGCAGCAATAATCCTTTGTCGGTTACTATCATCCCGAGGAGCAATACGACGAGGGATCTCTTAAGTCGTCCAAGTATCAAGAGATCTTTCACCGCTTTGCGTCTCAGGATGGCATATGCCTTACTTGGGCAATTTTTTCACCTGCGCTTTTTTAATTTCATTGGTGCGAATCATAAAACTCAATTCAGAACCATTACCAAACACCGCCGGATCAAATTTCAGATAAAGCTTTCTGGTCCCCCAAACAATACTGCCGGCGGGTGAACCATCAACGCGAATCGCCAATTTATATTTTTGACCTGACTTGAAAACCGTTGCGGAAGGTGTAACAGCAATCACCGGGTACTCGGTATTCTTATCGTCAACGGCCTTAATCAAATCAAACTGATTCAGTTTGGATTGAACTTCGGCGCCGTAACTCGAGACATCGAGATCCAGATAAAAAACTGTCTGTGATTTGTATTGATAATTTTTCGGTCCGGATTTTTCTTTTATGTATTCGGTGATCACCCGATCAAGAGTCAAATCAAGATTTTCAGTACGCACCTGCTCCTCGGTCTGCATCGGCGCATTGCCAATAAACTCCCAGCTGCCATCGTCCTTCAAACGAACACGGGTGCCGTCTTCACTGGTGGCAAAGCGGTCGTTGGAAATATATTCCCACGAGCCATTTTCCTTTAAACGAATTTCACGGCCATCGTCACCAATCGCAGTTCGATCGGCGAGAGCAGCATGGGAAAGAGACAAAATGGCAGAAGCCAGCAAAAGTTTTTTCATTGATTACAACTCTTATTCAATGTCATCCCGAGCGAGCGCAGCGACGAGGGATCTCTAAATATCACACCATCATCGGGAGATTCCTCGTCGCTGCGCTCGCTCGGAATGACAACAATGTGAAATAAACTGGGCTATACCCTAAAGACCACTCAGCAAATTGTCGAGGGTCTGCCGACCTTTTTGTTGGTTACGCTCAGGGCAGTTCTCACCAAAACCCTCGCGCTCCATATCCTCTTCCGGGATTTCATCCAGAAAGCGACTGGGTGTTGTTTCAAACACTTCGCCGAACTGCTTGCGCTTGGCAGCCATGGTTAAAGTCAGAGTGCGCTGCGCCCGGGTAATACCCACATAAGTGAGGCGGCGCTCTTCTTCAATATTGTCTTCTTCGATACTGACGCGATGAGGCAACAGATCCTCTTCCATACCGACCATAAACACGTGCGGGTATTCGAGACCTTTGGAGGCATGCAGAGTCAGCATCTGTACCTGATCGAAATTGTCTTCTTCCTCCTGCTGTTCGAGCATATCGCGCAACATCAATTTTTTGATGGCACTTTCAAGGCTGCCATCGCCATTTTCAGCGTCATCGCGCTCGATAATACTGTTAATGGATTCCAGCAGGTAATAGACATTTTCCAGTCGGCGCTCGGCCACGGTGGGAGAACTGGCGTTCTGGTGCAACCAGGATTCGTAGTCGATGTCATCAACCATTTCTCTCAGTGCCGAGCCAGCGTCACCGTTCAAGGCACTCGCGGCGACACCCGTAAACCATTTGATAAAGCGCTGGATGCGATCGAGACTTTGCTTGGGAATATGGCCCTGAATGCCCAGCTCCTGGCAGGCATCAAACAGACTGATATGGCGCTCGGTCGCATAGCGCCCCAGAGCTTCGAGAGTCCCTGTGCCTATTTGCCGACGGGGCGTATTGATGATGCGCAGAAACGCATTGTCATCGTCCGGATTCACCAACAGCCGGAGATAGGCCATGATGTCTTTGATTTCCGTCTTGGCAAAAAACGACGTGCCACCACTGATGTTGTAGGGAATGTTGTGCTGCTGCAATTTGATTTCCAGCAGACGAGCCTGATGATTGCCGCGATAAAGAATCGCGAAGTCGCTGAACTTACAACTGCGCTGTTGCCGCTGTAAAAAGATTTCCGTAGCGACCCGTTCCGCTTCCGCTTCTTCATTGGCACAGCGCAACAATCGCAACGGGTCTCCCAGACCCATTTCACTCCATAATTGTTTTTCAAACTCATGGGGATTGTGGGCAATCAGATGGTTGGCGCACTTCAGGATGCGGCTGGTGGATCGATAATTTTGCTCCAACTTGATCAATTTCAACGTTGGAAAATCCTTCTTGAGCAACGACAGATTTTCAGGGCGCGCGCCTCGCCAGGCGTAAATGGACTGATCGTCATCCCCCACCACCGTGAGACTGCCACGATCGCCCACCAACATTTTTACCAGCAGGTACTGGCTGGAATTGGTGTCCTGATATTCATCCACCAATAAGTATCGGATTTTGCGCTGCCAGCGCTGCAGTACTTCGGGCTCACTCAAAAACAGTTGTGCCGGAATTAAAATCAGGTCGTCGAAATCCACGGCGTTATAGGCCAGCAAAGCCTGATTGTAGCGTTTGTAAATATGGGCAATCTTTTCTTCGCCGGCGCTACCGGCCTTGCTTAATGCGGTGTCCGGGGCCAACAGATCATTCTTCCAGTTGGAAATCTGATGCTGCACCAAATCCAGATGATCGCTGTCGAGATCGCCGTCTTTCATCATCAGCTCTTTCAGCAATGACTTGGCATCTTCCGCATCAAAAATGGAAAAGCCGGGCTTGAATCCCAGCGTCTGATATTCACGCCGGATGATATTCAAACCCAGATTGTGGAACGTGGAAACCGTGAGTCCCTTGGCGCGATTGTTGCCCCCCACTTTGAGCAGCCCACTTACCCGCTCTTTCATTTCTCGGGCCGCCTTATTGGTAAAGGTAACGGCAGCAATGTGCCTGGCGGGGATACCACAGGCCTCCACCAGATAGGCGATTTTTCGGGTAATCACACTGGTCTTGCCGCTGCCTGCACCGGCCAGCACCAGACAGGGTCCATCAATGTAGTGAACAGCTTCTTTTTGACGGGGATTGAGGTTGGTCATAGAACAGGGGAATCAGAGCGGCAAAGGCGGAGCATTGTAACAATGGCTTACCTCAGACGACAGACCCGGGAGTACAACCGGCCGATGATCCAGGATTACTGACCGCGATTAATGGGTGTGATACTGGCCGATTCCCGAAGCTTTGTTTTGTAACTGGAAGTCCCCGCTTCATAAATCCTGACGCAATTACGCCCCATGCTTTTCGCTTCATAGAGAGCCAGATCCGCTTCATGCAATAGCTCACTGGCGGTCTGGCCCGTTTCAAGCTGCGCCAACCCCAGACTGATGGTCAGACTGAACGAGTGTTGATCGTAAACAACCACTTGCTGCTCCACCTTGTTACGCAACCGCTCTGCCAACATAGCCGCTTCTGCAATCGTGGTATTGGGGCAAGTAACCGCAAACTCTTCACCCCCAAGGCGCGCGACTTCATCACCGTTACGGATGCTCTCCGTCAGACACAGGCTGATAATCCTGAGCGCTTCGTCACCGGCGGCATGGGTGTATTGGTCGTTGACGTCCTTAAAGAAATCAATATCTGCCACCATCACCACCAGATTGGAACCGGAGCGATCGGCCTGGCTGATGTCGCGCTCCAGCACTTTCATAAAATGCCGCCGGTTGGGCAGGTTGGTCAACACATCGGTGCGCGCCTCCTGCTCGGCGCGATCTTTAGCCTCTTCCAGATCCCGTGTGCGCAAACGCACTTCGGAACGTAGATGGAAGATATGAAACACCATCGCCAGAGCCAGCAACAAAAACAGGCTGAACACTAATGGGCCACGGTACTGCAGCAAAAAGCTCGTCAGCCCGCTATCGCTCTGTTCCTGATAGATAAAACGGCTCAGATCCACATTCGCCTGTAATTTCCCCTGATCCCGAAACACCTCGGCAATCTGATTCCAGCGTGACTGATTCATGTAACCGACTGGTACCACATCAGCCAGCATAAGCTTAATCAACTCTCGGGCTTCAAACATCAGATCTTCGCGGGATTTATTCTGGCTGTTGTATTTCAGCAGAATGATGTCGACGATTTCATCGGGATGGTTGATTGCGTACTGCCAGCCTTTGAAGGAGGCTTCGCGAAACTTTTGTACCAGCTCGGGCCGAGTTTCAATCAGGCCATCGGTGGTCACCAGGATATCGCCATAGAAATTAACGCCAAAATCCCGCGGGTGAAAGATTGTGTAGGGGACGTTGTAACGCTTCAGGGTTCTGGGTTCGTTGGTGATATAGGCATTGATGGCATCGAGTTCACCCTCAATGATTTTATCCACCCCCAACAGACCGGGCATCAACTCAACTTCGTAGATTTTAACGCCGCCATTTTCCATCATGGAGACCAGCTCGGCATTCATATAACCGGTCACCAGACGGACGCGCTTGCCCTTCAAATCCTGCAACGTCTCAATACCCGCATCTTTTCGCGCCAGCAGTACTGAAGGCGAATGCTGGAAGATCGCACCGAGCGCCACCAGAGGCACGCCATTGGCCCGGTAGATCAGAACACCGCTGTCACTCACTGCGAAATGGGCCCGACCACTGATCAGACTGTCGACGGGCGTCAGGCCCTGGGTTCGCTCTTCAATCACGACATCCAGACCCGCTTCGCGGTAGTAACCTTTCTCCAGCGCGGCATAGTAACCGGCAAACTGAAACTGGTGCAGCCACTTCAACTGCAGCACCACGGGACCATTTTGCTCCTGAGCCCCTGCGAAGGCGGCGGCACAGATCAGCAACAGGGCAAGACCGAGATGTTGCAACAAACTGCTTAATGACCTGCCAGAGCGCCTCATGGGAACCTTACTCGCACCAAAAAGCACAGTTTAAAAAATGACCCCCCCGGTCACCAGCCACAAACGGGGGATATTTTAGCCACATTGCCTGTCCAGCACCCGGTAACTTAATGCCTCGTGAATATCGTTATCCTCCAGCGCCTCTCTGGCCGCCAGATCGGCAATGGTGCGTGCCACTTTTAACACCCTGTGCAAAGCCCGGGCGGACAAACCCAATGCATCCGTGGCAGTCTCCAGCAGACTCTGCTGCCGCGCCGATAAGGCACAGTGATGCATCAATTTCTGCCCCTGCAACTGACCGTTATAGCAACCCTGACGCTGGTACTGAATGCTGCGCGCCACCGCTACGCGCCCAGCAATCTGCGGAGAATCCTCGCCTGTTACCGGTCGATACAAATCCCCAGACGCCAGAGGCTGAACCGGAATGTGCAAATCAATCCGGTCCAATAACGGGCCTGAAATTTTGCCGCGATAGCGATTGACCTGATCCGGAGTACAGCGACAGCGTCCGCGCTCATCCCCCCAGTAACCACAGGGACAGGGGTTCATCGCCGCCACCAATTGAAAACGGCAGGGGAACTCCATCTGTGCCGCAGCCCGGGACACCCTGATAAAGCCATTCTCGAGGGGCTCTCGCAACACTTCCAGAACCTGCCGCTGGAATTCCGGCAGCTCATCCAGAAACAGTACCCCGCGATGGGCCAGCGATATTTCCCCCGGCCTTGGCTGTGGACCGCCGCCCACCAGCGCGGCGGCAGAAGCGGTATGGTGCGGCGCCACAAACGGTCGTGCAGGGTAACCCAGAGGTGCCTGTGGCTTTTGCCGGGAAACCGACTGAATCGCCGCCACCTCCATGGCTTCCTCCCGGGTCAACACCGGCAGCAATCCAGGCAGGCGCGAAGCCAGCATCGACTTACCCGTGCCCGGTGCCCCAAACATCAGCAGATGATGCTGTCCTGCCGCTGCAATTTCGAGCGCCCGCTTGGCCTGAAGCTGGCCTTTGACTTCACTCAGATCGAGAGTCGCTTGGGCGTCCGGGGCGTAGGCAACCGGCGGATGGGGCAACAGAGGCTGCTGACCAAACAGATGCGCCACCACATCCAACAGCGAGTGACTGCTCAATACTTCGGTGGCCTCACATAGGGAGGCCTCCGGGCCATTTTCCGCGCAACAGATCAAGCGCCGCTGCTGCGCGCCACAAGCCTGAGCCGCGGGCAGGATGCCTGCCGTCGGTCGCAGCCCGCCATTGAGGGACAGCTCACCGACAAATTCATAATCCTGCAGCTTTTCCTCGGGCACCTGACCGGATGCCACCAGAATCCCTAGGGCAATCGCCAGATCAAACTGGCCCCCCTGTTTCGGTAGTTCGGCGGGCGCCATATTGATGGTAATGCGCCGTGCCGGAAACTCAAACTGGCTATTGAGGATGGCACTGCGCACCCGGTCGCGACTTTCACGCACGGACGTTTCGGCCATACCCACAATGGACAGCGCCGGCAGGCCATTAGAAAGATGCACTTCCACCGTAACCAGAGGCGCTTCGATGCCGTAATTGGCGCGGCTATAGACAATGGCCAGTGACATGGCGATTCCCGATGCTTAAAAATCGAGACAGTCTGACTCTTCAGGCGTCAGACCAACACCAGACACAGGTATGGAAGAATACCTAAAACCATTGTTTCTCGCGGGGGAAGCGTCGCCACACAATCAGAAGACAAAACAGTAACACCGCGCCCATCGACAACCAGATCAACAGCAGGGCATCACTGAGACTGCCCCCCTGAAAAGTCACCTGATTTTTGATGCCGCCACCAATGCCTCCGGCCAGGGCAATGCCCAGAGTTTCGGCCATCCCTGTGGCAGCAGCCGTTGCCCCCTCTTTGCCGTCACGAGTAGCCAGCATCGCAGCAGTGGCAGCGGCGTTAAAGGTCAACCCCATGCCAAACCCTCCCAGACACCAAGCCAGATACAGCCAGCCAGGGGAGACAGTAGGAATCAAGGTCAGCAGAATAATGGCCAGCGTGATCAGCAGTAACAGCAGGCCGATCAACATGGAGCGCTGATGGGAAATGCGCTGGTCGAGCCAGGACTGCCCGAACGAAGCAATCACCCAGGTGAAAGCAGCACAGGTGAATAACAAGCCCGCCTTGGAGGTAGAAAACCCTCGCTCCTCAATCAGAAACAACGGCATAAAGGTTTCCATACCAAAGAAGGCAAAAAACGACAGCCCCAGTAGCACAACCGCAACGGCCAGAGGGCTCCTGAGCTGCAGCCAACCCTCGGGCATCACCCGGTTGAGCGGTGGCCAGATACCCACCAGCGCCACTGGCAGCAACAGCCACAACCAACCCATCGGCTCGGATACCACCCAGAATATCAACAGCGACCAGCAACCGATTTGCAACGCATTTTTCAGGGAGTCATAACAGGGCTGCTGAGGCTCGTAATCCAGCGCTCGCAACTGGGGCACAACCAACAGAGCGATCAATGCCACCAAGGGAATTTGCAGAATAAAGATCCAGCGCCAGCTGAGATAATCCACCAACAAGCCGCCGACCACCGGTGCCAGCAGGGAGGGCAATAACCAGGCGGAATCGAGCATAGCCACCATCCGTGATTTGATTTCAACCGCGGCCAGACGATTGATGACGGAATAAGCCACCGTCCAGACCACACCACCGCCAAGCCCCTGCAGCATTCGTGCGGCAATCAGAGTCTGTAGATTCGGTGCCTGAATCGCCAGCCCCAAACCGACACTGAAAATCAGCAGAGCAAAGCCAAAGATGCCACCGGGGCCATGCTGGTCAATCCAGTCGCCAGCCCATGCCACTGCCACCAGCGACGTGATCATATAGGCAGCCAATGACAAGCCATACCACTGGGCTCCGCCCAGTTCAGCGACAATATTGGGCAGAGCAATAACCAGCACCAGCTCATCAAAAGCATGCAGGGAAACCGCCAGCAGCAAGCCGGCAACCAGGCGTTTACTCATTACCAAGTTATTCGCTCAGCGCCGCTTGCTGTAACTGATTCAGTTCGGTAATGCCCTGCTTGGCCAACGCCATCATCGAGGCGAATTCGGCTTCAGAGAAAGGCTCCCCCTCAGCAGTACCCTGAATTTCGATGATGCCGCCATCGTCGGCCATAACAATATTCATGTCGGTTTCTGCATTGGAATCTTCCGGATAATCCAGATCCAGAACCGCCTCACCCTCATAGATGCCCACAGAAACCGAAGCAATCATGCGCTTGAGAGGCTCACCGCTGATCCTGTTATTTTGCTTGAGGAAACTGATGGCATCGGCCAGTGCCACACAGGCGCCGGTAATCGATGCGGTTCGAGTGCCGCCATCGGCCTGAATCACATCGCAATCAATGGTGATGGTGTTATCGCCCAGCTGCTCCAGATCCAGTGCGGCGCGCAAGGAGCGGCCAATCAGGCGCTGGATTTCCACAGTGCGACCGCCCTGCTTGCCACGTGCGGCTTCGCGGCCCATGCGGGTACCGGTGGAGCGGGGCAGCATGCCGTACTCGGCTGTGACCCAACCCTGACCCTGACCGCGCAGAAAGCGAGGCACACCTTCTTCCACAGAAGCGGTGCAGATAACTTTGGTGTTACCAAACTCGACCAGAACAGAGCCTTCGGCGTGACAGGTAAAGTTGCGGGTAATACGAACCGGACGAAGCTGTTCCGGTGAACGGCCACTGGGTCTTTGCATAATGTAAATCCTTGGAGATTGTGCAGGGAGCTTGTCGCTGACAAGAAGATATTGATCTGCCATTATACCCGCCCGACAGATGTCCACATAATTTTAACGACTTTATTGAATCAGGATACCCGACTCCATGCCAAGCAGTATGACCGGATTTTCCCGCCAGGAGGCTCAGCTCTCTGGTGCCTCCATTAGCTGGGAAGTGCGCAGTGTTAACCACCGCTATCTGGAACCCAATTTTCGCCTGCCCGACATTGCTCGCGAACTGGAGCCCCAGCTACGCAATGAACTGCGCAAAGCCCTGTCTCGTGGCAAACTGGAAGTCGCATTCAATTACCAGCTGCAGCAACAGGGCAGCAGCTCGGAACTGGCCCTGAACCAACCTTTGGTAGCACAACTGGCCAAGGCTTCCGAACAGCTGAGCCAAAGCCTCAGCAACCCGGCCCAAATCAATCCGGTCGACTTGCTGCGCTGGCCCGGGGTGATCGTGGAGCAGGAACTGGATCGCGACGAGTTGCTGGATCAGGCCCTGAGTCTGTTCAAGCACACGCTCAAGGGGCTGCTGGAGCACCGCCAGCGCGAAGGCACCGAGTTGCAGCACCTGATCGAGCAGCGTCTTGACGGCATCTCCGAGCAGGTCGTTATTATTCGTGAAAAATTACCTGCCATTTTGCAGGCCCAGAAAGATCGCCTTCGCGACAAGCTCAATGAACTGCAAGCGGAAATCGACAGCGAACGATTGGAACAGGAAATGGTCTATCTGGCCCAGAAATCCGACGTGGATGAAGAGCTGGACCGGCTCGACACCCACATCACCGAAGTGCGCCGCACCCTGAAGCAGAAGGGGGCCATAGGCCGGCGTCTCGACTTTCTGATGCAGGAACTCAACCGCGAGGCCAATACCCTGTCATCGAAGTCCATCGTGGTAGACACCACCCAGGCTGCCGTGGAAATCAAAGTTCTGATTGAACAGATGCGCGAGCAGATTCAAAATATTGAGTAATCCCTTTCCGGGACAACCACTAAAGAGTGAAACAAGGCTGCAGTAATTGATATGAGCTCACTAGGCACCCTCTATACCGTCTCCGCACCCTCGGGTGCCGGCAAAACCAGTCTGGTCAAAGCGCTGATCGACAACCTCGATGGCGTTCAGGTGTCCATCTCCCACACCACCCGCGCCATGCGTCCCGGTGAGGCCGATGGCATCAACTACCATTTTACTGAGCGCGAGACCTTTCTCGCCATGGCCAAAGACAACGCTTTTCTGGAATACGCCGAGGTATTTGGCAACCTTTATGGCACCTCCACTCAGTGGGTCAAAGATACTCTGGCTGGCGGTACCGATGTGATCCTGGAAATCGACTGGCAGGGCGCGCAGCAGGTGCGCAAACTGATTCCTGAGGCCATCAGTATTTTTATCCTGCCCCCATCGCGCGAGGAGTTGCGCCGACGCCTGACCGGTCGCGGCCAGGACGATGAAGCGGTGATCAATGGCCGAATGCAGGAAGCCATCAGCGAAATGTCACACTATGTGGAAGGCCAGTTTATCGTCATTAATGATGACTTTGATCAGGCTCTGCAAGACTTCCGGTCCATCCTCCTCAGTCAGCGTACTGCGCTGCAAAACCAACAGCAGAGGCACAAGGAATTACTGGCAGAGCTATTGTCCTGACTGGTTGTTTTGCGTACACTGGCCGGCCTTTAAAAATAGGCCCCAAATGGCTGATTTCTTAGTGAAATTATCCGCTGTGACTGCAATACTGTTGGGCAATGGCCTGTTTCGAGCGATTTGACGCTCACCCCGCTTTATATTTTTTATGAAAGGCTTGAATTTTTATGGCACGCATTACCGTTGAAGACTGTCTGGACTTTGTAGATAACCGCTTTGAGCTGGTGCTGGTGAGTAGCAAGCGCGCTCGTCAGATCGCCGTAGGTGGCAAAGACCCGATGGTAGAAGAAGAGAACGACAAGCCAACCGTGATCGCCCTGCGCGAAATCGAGGAAGGTCTGGTCAACGCCAGCATCCTGACCCAGAAGGAAGAGCCTGAAGAATTTGAAAACGTTGTTCTCGACGACGCCGCTCCTCAGCTCTGATTCCTCAACTAGTTAGGGGGATGGCAACACAGCATGCAATCGCTTGAGTCACTGAGCCACCGGCTCTCCTCCTATCTGGCACCCTCCCAGATCAATCGCGTCAAGCGCGCTTATTTTTACGCCGAGCAGGCCCACGATGGGCAGATGCGTCGTAGCGGCGAACCCTACGTAACCCATCCTCTGGAAGTCGCCAACATTCTGGCCGGCATGCACATGGATCATCAGAGCCTGATGGCCGCCATGCTACACGATGTGATCGAAGACACCACCGTTCCCAAGGAGGCCATCGCCAAACAGTTTGGCGAAACCGTGGCCGAGCTGGTCGATGGCGTCAGCAAACTGACCCAGTTCGAGTTCGAATCTCAGGCCGAGAAACAGGCGGAAAATTTCCAGAAAATGGCGCTGGCCATGGCCAAAGACATCCGCGTCATTCTGGTGAAGCTGGCCGATCGCCTGCACAACATGCGCACTCTGGGCGCCTTGCGCCCGGAAAAGAAACGCCGCATCGCCAAGGAAACCCTCGAAATCTACGCCCCCATCGCTCAGCGTCTGGGCATGAACAACGTGCGACTGGAGCTGGAAAATCGCGGCTTTTCCGCCATGTACCCGCTGCGTTGTGAGCGCTTGCAAACTGCCCTGAAGGCGGCGCGAGGCAACCGCAAAGAGCTGGTGGAAAAAATCCAGAGCGCCATTGAGCTGCGTCTGGAGCAGGAAAACATCAACGCTCTGGTGATCGGACGGGAAAAGCACCTCTACAGCATTTACAAAAAAATGCGTAATAAGAAGAAGTCCTTTAAAGAAATCATGGACGTCTATGCGTTTCGCATTATTGTCGACAATGTGGACAGCTGTTATCGGGTACTGGGTGCCGTGCACAACCTCTACAAGCCGGTGATTGGCGAATTCAAAGACTACATTGCCATCCCCAAAACCAATGGCTACCAATCCCTGCACACGGTGCTGGTCGGTATGCACGGCGTACCCATCGAAGTGCAAATCCGCACCAAGGATATGGACGAGATGGCCAACTCCGGGATTGCCGCCCACTGGCTCTACAAAAGCGAAACTCCGGACGACACCCCAACCGGCAGTCACGCCCGCGCCCGTCAGTGGATTCAAGGGTTGCTGGAAATGCAGCAGCGCGCCGGTGATTCGCTGGAATTTATCGAGAACGTCAAGATCGATCTGTTCCCGGATGAAATTTACGTCTTTACCCCCAAAGGCAAGATCATTGAGCTGCCCGCCGGCGCCACCGCGGTAGACTTTGCCTATACGGTGCACACCGATGTCGGTAACCGCTGTGTTGCCTGTAAGATCAATGATCGTCTGGCCCCCTTATCGCAGCCACTGCAGAGCGGCCAGAAAGTCAAAGTGATTACCACGCCGGGAGCCCAGCCCAATCCCAACTGGCTCAATTTTGTCACCACCGCCAAGGCGCGCAGCAGTATCCGCCACTTCCTCAAAAACCAGCGTCACCAGCACTCGGTTGAGCTGGGCCAGCGCATGCTGGAGCGGGCACTGCAAGAGCGCAAAATCGATTTTGACAAACTCAGTGAAGACGAGATTCAGCACCTGATCGACACCGCTAACGCACCGTCACTGGAGGCGCTGCTGGAAGACATTGGTCTGGGCAATCGGATTGCTCATGCGGTGGCGAAAATTCTGGGTGAGGACTCTGGAGAAGAAACCAACCAGAGCATCTATTCGCCCGTGATGATCGACTCTTCCGATGGCGTGATGGTGAGCTTTGCCCGCTGCTGCCGTCCCATCCCCGGCGACCCGATTATTGGCCATATCAGCCCGGGTAAAGGTCTGGTTATCCATCGCGATGGCTGTCGTAATGTCACCGAAATTCGCAATAATCCCGAGAAGGTCAGCCTGGTCAACTGGGCACCCACGGTAACCGGCGAGTTTCTGGTGGACATTCGTGCCGAAGTGGCCTCCGAACGGGGCATCATTGCCACCTTGGCAACCCGGATTGCCAGTCAGGGGGCCAGTATCGATAACATTCGCGTCGACGAACGGGATGCATACAACAGTGTGATTCAGTTGACCATTGGCGTGCACAACCGCGTTCATCTGGCCAATATCTTCCGCAGCGTGCGCTCCATGCGCAACGTCATCAGCGTGACCCGCAACAAAAATTAATTCAGCAATCCGATAACGGAGGCACCGTGACCAATAAAGCCATCATTCAAACCAACGGCGCCCCGGAAGCCATTGGGACCTACTCTCAAGCCGTCAAAGTCAATAATACCGTCTACCTGTCAGGCCAGATTCCTCTGGACCCGGCATCCATGACGCTGGTGCAAGGGGATTTTGCCGATCAGGCTCACCAGGTGTTTAAAAACCTGCAAGCCGTTTGTGAGGCAGCGGGCGGCAGTCTGGCCGACATCGTCAAACTTAATATTTTTATGACCGATCTGGGTAACTTTCCCGTGATCAACGATGTCATGGCGCAGTATTTTGAACAACCCTATCCCGCCCGGGCTGCAGTCGGGGTCAAACAATTGCCCAAAGACGCTCAGGTTGAAGCTGACGGAATCATGGTAATTTAGAAGGGTTCAACCGACGCAAAAATACAGGTAAAGGTACTGCCCCTGCCGACTTTACTATCAATTTCCAGCTCGGCATTGTGGCGGGTGAGAATGTGTTTGACGATGGCCAGACCCAAGCCAGTACCCCCAGTTTGGGAATTGTGGCTGTCATCGGCGCGATAAAAGCGCTCGGTAAGACGTGGCAGGTGCACCGGATCAATGCCCTCACCCCGGTCGATAAAGCTGACATGCACCTTGTTGTTTTTAATTCTGGCTGACACTTTGATTTCGGTACCCGGTTCGGAGTACTTGACCGCATTGGTGATCAGATTGGTGAACGCGCTGCGCAGCTCTTTTTTATAACCATCAATTTGCAGCGCCGGATCACACTCCAGTTTGAAGCTGTGGTTTTTGTCACCGCTGACGAGTTCACCTTCCTCGACCACTTTTTCCAGCATGCGTTGTAGCCTGATGCTGGTCTTGGGCTCCTGATTGTCTTTCGATTCCAGTTTGGAAAGGGACAGCAGATCGACGATCAGATCGGACATGCGATTGGCTTGCTGCTCCATCTGTGCAAGTGGCTTCTCCCAGGGTTTGGGACAGGCATCTGAGTATTTAAGGGTTTCGATATAGCCTTTGAGCACCGTCAGCGGGGTACGCAATTCATGGGACGCGTTGGCCACGAAGTCTTTTCGCACCTGTTGTAGCTTCTGTAACCGGGTAATATCGCGAATCACAATGGCCGCCTCACCCTGACCAAAGCGGTTGACCTGCAGTTGCAAAAATGTGGATTCCGAGCGCGGCGCCGGAAGCTCCAGCGGCTCGTCGTAGTCGCCAGATTCAAAGTATTCGATAAAACTGGGGTGCCGCAAAAAATTAACCAGTGGACTGCCGTATTCCCGAGCCCTGAGCCCCAGCATGCGGCGGGCAGCGGGGTTGAACATATCAATATTGCCGTTTGCATCGAGCAGGACAATGCCATTGTGAAGTGAATCGGTGACTTCCCGGGTGCGACTGATCACGGCCTGCAGACGATTGCGCTCGCGCTTTTGATGATTTTGCAGGCGCACGATGCTGTCGACGATTTCGCCCCAGATACCCTCGAAATCGGGTGGCGGATTCTGACTGTGCTTAAGCCACAAATCCAGTTGGCGGATCCTCCACAGGGTCCAGGCCATGTAGATACCACCGCAGAGAATCAAGGTCCATTCCAGCTGCCCATTGATCAGTCCAAAGGCAATACTGAGCAGAGTTAATAATATGACCCGCCGAAATTCAGCGGGAAAGCCTCTGTTTAATTCCATTCTCTGCTGTGTTCCTGATATCAGACTGGCAGTTATTTTAGTCCGCTATGGCCTGTTATCGCTAATTAGATTTTGGTGGAACATGATTTGCGTCAATCGACCAGAAATCAGAGTGATCAATCAAACTACGGGGGCCGCCGCCGGCTGAGTCGAAAAGCGGTAACCCGCTCCCCTTACCGTTTGCACATACTGATCACAACCTTCAGGCTGCAGGGCTTTGCGCAAGCGGCGGATGTGCACATCCACGGTGCGCTCTTCCACGTAGACATTGCCACCCCAGACGTGATCGAGCAGCTGACCCCGGCTGTAGACCCGCTCCTGATGGGCCATAAAGAACTCCAGCAGGCGATACTCCGTGGGCCCCATGGCTATGGATGTTCCGGCAATACTGACCCGGTGACTGACCGGGTCAAGCAGCAGATTGCCCACCTGGCAGGGCTCACCCTGAGACGAGCTGCCAGCACGGCGCAAAACCGCCTTGAGTCGTGCGGTTAATTCCCGTGGGGAAAAAGGTTTGGTGATGTAATCATCCGCGCCCACTTCCAGACCCTGAACCTTGTTGTCCTCTTCACCCTTGGCCGTCAGCATGATGATGGGGATGTCGGCGGTCAGGTCGTCCTTTTTGAGCCTGCGAGCCAATTCGATGCCATTGGTACCGGGCATCATCCAATCCAGCAGAATCAAATCCGGCTTGTGATCCACAATCAGACTGTGCGCATCCTGAGCGTTGTCGGCTTCCAGACATTGGTAATCGGCCATTTCCAAGGCCAGACGCAACATATCGCGAATAGGGGCCTCGTCGTCCACGATTAAAATGGTCTTGTCAGACATAAACCTCACCCTGTATCCATTCTCAACTAAAACTAGCTTCGCATTAGATAACAGTTTTATGAACCATTTATGACATTAAAGCAAAATCCCCGGCAATCCATTCTCAGTGGTTATGAGGACGGTCTCAGTGCACAGCACGATCGATGGCAATACCGGCAAAGATCACCATGCCCACCCAGTTATTATTAAGAAAGGCCTTAAAGCACTCCTCGCGATGACGATAGCGGATCAGGAATTGCTGATAGGCAAACAGGGCGGCCGCCAGCAGCAGGCCAAGATAGTAAAAGGTGCCCAGCTCAAATCGCTGTCCCACCATCAACAGGGATACCAGTGTCATCAGCTGCAAGCCAGCGGTAATGACCCGATCCTGATCGCCGAACAATACCGCGGTAGATTTCACGCCGATTTTGATGTCGTCATCGCGATCCACCATGGCATAAAAGGTGTCGTAAACCACCGTCCATAACACCACCGCCACATACAACAACCAGCTGTGGGGCGGCACCTCATTGATCTGCGCAGCAAACGCCATGGGCACACTCCATGAAAACGCCGCACCGAGAACCACCTGAGGCAAGTGGGTATAGCGTTTCATAAAAGGATAACAGGCCGCCAGTGCGACACCGCCGAGCGACAACAAAATAGTCAGCCGATTGGTAAACAGCACCAACACAAAAGCCAGTGTAACCAATACGGCAAACAGCAACAGCGCTTCACGAGGAGCCACCTGGCCACTGGCAATGGGGCGATCTTTGGTACGCTTGACGTGACCATCAATATCGCGATCAGCGTAGTCATTGATGACACAGCCGGCGGCTCGCATCAGTACCACGCCCGACACAAAAATAATAAAAACATCCAGTCGCGGAACCCCATCGGCAGCCAGCCACAGGCCCCACAAGGTTGGCCACAGCAACAGCAAAATACCAATGGGGCGATCAAACCGCATCAGCTTCCAGTAGAGGGGCCAGCGTTGGGCAACATTCTTTGTCATAAAGGTCTCGTTGTTGGGCGAGAAAATTGAAAGAGGGTGAACCTTAACCGAGAGCAACCAGCAAAAGCCAGATCAGTTTTCGATGGCCTTTTGCAGCGGAGCCAGAAAGATCTCCGCCACCAGGATCGGGCGGTTATCCACATAAAATACCGAGCGGCGACCCCAGCCAGGGCTATGGGATTTGATGATCGGCGGCAACGGCGACTGGGGCAAACTGAAATCGGCCACCTCGATCGGATCGCGATGCAAATCCGGTTGCTTAAACAGCCACGCCCCCAGCGGCTTATTGGCCAGCTGAGTCAGGACTCTTAAGCGACCGGTTAGGGAACTGGAGGGCAATATACTGCGGGCATAGACACAGGGCTGTCCTCCGCCATACAGCAACACTTCACGAATCAACACCCGATCGCGTAACCCCAGTCCCAGTACCCGGGCCTCATCGGCACTGGCCGTGCCCCAGCGCTCAGACAGTACCTCGACAGAGAACTCACCGGTGAACCGGTGCAACAGACGCTCGGTCAATGAGCCCTTGTCCAGCAACCAGCGTTTCAGTGGTGCAGACACATGGCCCATCAGCGCGGCCGCCGGGCGCCATGAAGAGCTGTACGCAGAGGGGATATAGTGAGACAAAATGACTTTCTCTAAGGTCGACTGCCTGATGTTTTACTTGGTTTGCAGGCGTTTCGTACCCTTCGTCAGCAAAACGATCGATCTGGCTGTTAATAGGCCTGTTTGCACCGTTTGCCACCAACAAATTACTTTACCGGCTTCGGTGCTCTTGGTTTAATGTCAGCGATAATAACAAAAACCCATCTGGCAAATCACTTGCCGGCCACGCATAGAGAAGGATTTTCCCATGCATAAAACCGAACTGGCTGACTTTGTCGCAGAAAAAACCGATCTGCCCAAGGCCAAAGCCAACGATATCGTTTCCGTCATTTTCGAAGAAATCACCAATACCCTGAGCCGCGACGAAGCCGTCAATCTGGTGGGCTTTGGCTCATTTAGCCAGCGACATCGCAGCGCCCGCACCGGCCGCAGCCCCAAAACCGGTGAAAGCATTCAGATACCCGCCAGCAACTCAGTAGGCTTCAAACCAGGCAAAGCCCTGAAGGATGCCGTCAACAACTGAACAAACAACAAACAAAGCGGCTACACAAAAACCAAAAAGGCCGCTTTTAACCTGTGTTTTAAGGCAGGCAGATCAAATTTCTGCTATTTCTATTCTGTGACCTCACGTCCGTGGGGCAATTAATTCGAACTTCCCGGCGGCAGAACCCTCAAACCCTTCCGTCGCTTTAAATCATTAAGAAAACAATATGAGTCTGACAAAACGTATCTTGCTGGCCATGGTTCTTGGCCTTGCTGTTGGTATCCTGCTGAATATCAGCCGTGATCTGCTGGCCCAAACCGTCAATTCCTGGATCGATGAATTCGTAATTCACGGCCTGTTCGATACCATCGGCCGCATTTTTGTCGCCTCACTGAAGTTACTGGTTGTCCCTCTGGTGTTTATCTCTCTGGTGTGCGGCGCAAGCCAGCTGGGGGGCAATGCCCGGATGGGCGCCATGGCCGCCAAGACCCTGACCCTCTACATGGCGACAACCGCATTGGCGATTGGCCTGGCTCTGACCGTTGGTCATCTGATCCAACCCGGTCAGGATATCGGCCTTGGTGAGGCCGTAAACTTCACTCCTCAAGAAGCCCCGCCGCTGAAAGAGGTGGTCGTCGATATTTTCCCAAGCAATCCCTTCAAGGCCATGGCCGATGGCAATATGCTGCAAGTCATCGTTTTTTCCTTGTTGATGGGTATTGCCGTCGCTAACTGTGGTGAGACCGGCAAGCGGGTCAGCGCCATCTTTCACGACATGAATACCGTGACCATGAAGATGGTCAGCATTCTGATGGATCTGGCCCCTTACGGTATCTTTTGCCTGTTGGCCAAGCTGTTTTCGGAATTGGGCGCCGACGCCATACTTGAGCTGAGTAAATACTTCTTCACCGTTGTCTTGGTGTTGTTGATGCACGGCTTACTGATTTACGGTTTGCTGTTAAAACTGCTGGCCGGGATCAATCCCATCGACTTTTTCAGACACCTGAAAGAACTGGTCATCTTTGCTTTCTCCACCGCATCCAGTAACGCTACCTTGCCCATCACTTTGCGCACAGCCGAAGAGAAGTTGGGCGTCGACAATCGCATTGCTTCATTTACCGTGCCATTGGGGGCCACCATCAATATGGACGGCACCGCCATTATGCAGGGCGTTGCTACTGCTTTTATTGCCCAGGCGTACCAGGTGGACATTGGCTTGAGCGGTTACCTCACTGTGATACTGACCGCCACCCTGGCTTCCGTGGGTACCGCTGGCGTCCCGGGTGTTGGCCTGATTACCTTGGCCATGGTGCTGCAACAGGTGGGGCTGCCGGTTGAGGGCATTGCCATGATCATTGGCGTGGATCGCCTGCTCGACATGCTGCGTACTGCGGTTAACGTTACCGGCGATTCCATGGTGAGTCTGGTGGTTGCCAAAAGTGAAGACAGCTGGGACGAGGCCGTGTTTAATCAGAGAGACTGATTTCAAATCGGATCAAAAAAGCCGGGGCATCTGCTCCGGCTTTTTTGTGTGAGGTGGAATACAACGCTTCCTTAGCTGTTCAACTGATTGGCAATTTCACCCAGGTCATCGGAAGAGGCGAGAATGTTCTCAACTGTCGCCAGTGCTTTTTCGCGATTCAGGTGCAGTTCGCGGTAGATAAAATTGGGAATTTCCAGGTGGGAACCCTGACCGATGTCGTGTTCCTGCAGCAACCGCTGAGCCACAAACAGCATCTTGGCATAGCCGCTGTTTTCACCTTCGTATTCGGGATGATGCTGGTGACGCAGAGCGGTGACCACCTCATCGGGCATATTCCACAGTTTCATCAACCAACCGGCAATCTGCTCACGGGACACACCCAGAATGTGCTGTTCAATCATATAGCTGGGCACGTGCGGATTGGCTTCAATGTGACGACAAATCGAACTGTAATAGGGTGGAAATACCTCAGCCAGAATCAGGGTGCCAAAGTTGTGCAGCAGTCCGGCCAGATAGGCCATACCAAACCCCAATCGATCTTCGCGGGGTTGTGCAGTAACCAACCCTTCCAACAGTGCGGCAGTGTAAACCGCCTGCTCCCAGTAAGGAGTTGAATTGCGAGGGCTGTCGTTCGGCATATTCAGGGTTTTGCCCAGAGCCAGACCCAGAGACAGGTTCATCACCATATCAAAGCCCAGTACCCTGACAATGGCGTCGTGGATCGACTTGATTTCACCCTGGGCAGAGTAATAGGGCGACGACGCCCAACTCACCACCTGAGCCGCCAGACTCGGGTCCATTTCAACGATATTCGCCAGATCGCTGATATCCGCCTCCGGGTCGACTCGCAACTTGATAATTTTCTGTGCCGTATCCGGCAGGGGCGGCAGCTCCAACGTTTCTTCCAGGCGCTGCTTGATTCGCAACGTGGTAAATTTTTCCACCGCCGAAGTGAGCTTTGCTTCGGTGCAACCATCGTGATGGGCCTGATGCAAAGGCCCCAGAGGTATGGCAATTTCACAGACCTTGGCTTTTTCCGCCATACGTTTGAATTGGTCCTGAGGGATTTCCAATACGCCGTCACTGACACCGGAATCGAGAAACACCTGAGGCTGATTCATCAGACTTTCATCGATAAGTGTTTCCATCCCCGCCAGATTCGGCAACGCCGGGATGGCTTGCAGATTGTGTTTGCGACAGAAACTCTCTATTTCTTCCGGCCGGGCAGCACTCATATCTCGACCGGTCTGCTATTTGACCAGGTCCAGATCGAGCAATGAATCGGCGGACAGTATCAACATCATGCGGCCGGCTTCGTCCTGCAAAATGGTCGATTTCGCAGCGCCTTTGCGACGCAGATTGTGGGCATGCAGGGGTTGATCGTAATCCTCTGACGCAACGTAATTCACCATCCGGTAATTGATACCTTGAGACTCAAGTAGCTGCTTGACGCTGACAGGTGGTGACACAGGGATCTCCTAACTGATTCTTTTTATACAACGATCAATACATACTAATGCACCGGATTCACCCACCGCAAATGCAAAAGTCTCAATTTCTAGACGCTGGCGTAATTTTCCGCCTGTCCCAACCAGCGCTGGATCAGCGGGTCGATGCGCTCAGGCAGTTCCTGCTGCAGCTTCTGAGCCAGTGGTTTTACCAGTTCCAGCAATTGTTGATCGCGCTGCAGGTCCGCCATGCGAAAACGCATTTCACCGGTTTGGCGGGTTCCCAGCATTTCACCCGGGCCACGCAACTGCAGATCAATCTCGGCAATGGCAAAGCCGTCGCTGGTTTCGCGCATGGCCTTAAGCCTTTCGCGGCTGTGCTGGGATAACTGCTCACCGTAAAGCAACACACAGTGGCTTTCCTGACTGCCCCGACCGACACGGCCGCGCAACTGGTGCAATTGCGCCAATCCAAGCCGCTCGGGATTTTCAATGATCATCAGACTGGCGTTGGGGACATCCACCCCCACCTCGATGACGGTGGTGGCCACCAGTAAATGTAAATCCCCCTGTTTGAACGCCGTCATGCAGGCCTCTTTCTCAGCCGGCTTCAGGCGACCATGAACCAGACCCACCTGTAACTCCGGCAAAGCCAGCTGCAGGGTTTCGGCCATATCTTCGGCAGCGGCCGCCTGCAAGGCTTCGGAATCCTCGATCAGGGTGCACACCCAATAGGCTTGGCGCCCTTCGAGGCAGGCGTGACGGACCCGCTCCACCACCTGATCCCGTCGCGATTGACTGATGGCCACGGTGGTCACCGGTGTTCTTCCGGGAGGCAATTCATCGATCACCGAACAATCCAGATCGGCGTAGGCGCTCATGGCCAGAGTACGGGGAATCGGAGTGGCGGTCATAATCAACTGATGGGCCTGATGCCCGGAGGATTTTTCCCGCAGCGCCAGACGTTGATGCACCCCAAAGCGATGCTGTTCGTCGATAATCGCCAGCCCCAGATCGGCAAACACCACCTCATCCTGAAACAGGGCGTGGGTGCCTACCACCACCTGAGCCTCGCCCGAGGCGACCAGCGCCAGTTGCTCGCGCCGCTGGGCTACTTTTTGCTTACCACTGAGCCAGCCCACCTGAATCCCCAGTGGCTCCAGCCAGGCACTGAAATTGATGCGATGCTGCTCGGCGAGAATTTCTGTCGGTGCCATCACCGCCACCTGACGACCGCTGCCCACCGCCTGTAATGCGGCCAGCGCCGCCACTACGGTTTTGCCGGAGCCAACATCACCCTGTACCAGACGCAGCATCGGGTAGGGCTTGGCCAGATCGGTGGCAATTTCCCGGGCTACCCGCTGTTGCGCGCCCGTGAGTTCAAAAGCCAGCTGGGTTTTAAAACGCTGTATCAGCTCATCAGGGCTGGCCAGCACAGGGGCCTGCTGCGCCTGCATTTTTTGCCGCAGTCTCTGCATGCTGAGGTGATGGGCCAGCAATTCCTCCTGGGCCAAGCGCTGCTGATAGGGGTGGGTACCGTCGGCCAGTTGCTGCAGCGGTGCATCCGCCGGCGGGTGGTGCAAATAATTGAGCATGTCGGTCAGACTGGCAGCCCCGGCAATGGTGCACCATGCGGGGGGCAGTAAATCTTCCATGCGGTAATCGTTGATCAGCCCCAGTGCCTGCAAGGCCAACCCACGCAGGCGCTGCTGGGTCAAACCCTCGGCAGCCGGGTACACCGGGGTCAGGGTCGACTCCAACGCCGTTGCATCGGATCCATCGATAAACTCGTACTCGGGGTGATATAACTCCAGACCCGAAGCCCCGCGTCGGGCTTCACCAAAACAGCGCAGCCGGGTTCCGGGCTGAAGCTTTTGCTTCTGCGCCCCGGAAAAGTGAAAGAAGCGCATGGTGATCAAGCCGCTGTTGTCCTGCAGGCGGCACATCAGACTGCGACGGCGACCAAACACCACATCACAGCCGCGCACCTCACCCTCCACCACCACATCCTGATTGGGCTGCAGGGCGCCGATGGGGGTTACCCGGGTGCGATCCATATAGCGCAGCGGCAGGTGGAACAACATATCCTGCAGACTGTGGATATTGATCCGGGACAGCTTTTCCGCCAGCTGTGAACCCACGCCTTTCAATACGGTGATATCAATCTGCGACAGGGCCGGGCTCTGGGGCTTAGCGCTGGGAGCCAAAGCTATACCTCTTCAGCATCGGAAAAGTCACACTGAACAATGGCTTTTTTCAGGGCATCGATGGCTTTGTGACGGGGAAAGCTGGCTCGCCAGGCCAAAGCGACCGTGCGCGTCGGCACCGGGTCCACAAAGGAGCGAGTCACCAGAATATCCGACGCATAGTGGGAAGCCAGCGCCGCTGAATGGGGCAGAATGGTAATGCCCAGCCCCGACGCCACCATATGGCGCAGAGTATCGAGGGAACTGCCCTCGGCTGCCGTGCGGGTGTGGGCGCGATTTTCCAGTCGCGGCTGCAGGTTGGGGCAGGCCTCCAGAATCTGATCGCGGAAACAATGCCCCTCGCCCAGCAGCAACACATCGTGGTCGTTGAGATCTTCCGGGTGAATGCGTTGTTTCTCGGCCAGCGGGTGATTGTGATCCATCAATACCACAAAGGGCTCGTCATACAGATTGAGGGTCACCACATCCGGCTCGGTGAAGGGCAGGGAAATGATGATGGCATCCAGGTCGCCCTTGCGCAGTCGCTGGCGCAGGGTAGCGGTGTAACCCTCTTCGACGTAGAGTGGCATTTCTGGCGCCATGCGCTGTAACTGCGGAATAAAGTGAGGGAACAGATAGGGGCCAATGGTAAAGATGGCGCCCACGTTTAACGGGCTGATCAACTGACCTTTGCCCTCGGAGGCAATCTCTTTGATGCGCGCGGTCTGCTCCAGTACCAGTTGCGCCTGGGCGACGATCTTGTCACCCAGCGGGGTGGTCTGAACCCGGCTCTTGGAACGCTCGAACAGTGGGGTACCGAGCTCCTCTTCCAGCTTTTTGACCGCGATACTGAGTGTCGGCTGCGATACAAAACAGCGCTCCGCGGCGCGGCCAAAGTGCTGCTCTTGTGCCAAGGTAACGATGTAACGCAATTCATTGAGGGTCATGGTCTTGCTTCCTGCCAAAATCAGGCACTATTCTGTCACAGGCAATTATTGTCGAAAACTATTAAATGTACAGCAAAGATAGAATTTATGGGCATCGAATTTAAGCTACTGCACAGCATGGATGACATCAGCGCCGATGCCTGGGATGACCTCTGGCAGACCCGCTACCCGTTTGTGCAGCATCGTTTTCTGGCGGCACTGGAAGCCAGCGCCTGCACCAGTGAAGACAGCGGCTGGCAACCACAGCACTTGATTGGCAGCGTGAATGGCAAACCGGCATTTGCCATGCCCCTGTATCTGAAACAGCACTCCTGGGGTGAGTATGTTTTCGACTGGTCATGGGCCGACGCCTATCGCCGCCATGGGCTGACCTACTACCCGAAGCTGGTCAACGCCATCCCCTTTACCCCAGCCACAGGCCCGAGGCTGGCATACACCCCGGATGCCCCGGCCAACGCGGTGGCACAGGCGATGGCGTTTTTACAGACTCACTGCCAACAGCAGGGCATCAGTGGCTTGCACTGTCTGTTTACCGAGCAGACGCTGAGTGAGCGGCTGACCGAATGCCAGTTGCAGCAGCGTCAGGGCTGTCAGTTTCACTGGTTTAATCGGGAATATTCCAGTTTTGACGACTTTCTGGAAACCTTCAGCTCACGCAAACGCAAGAATCTGCGCAAGGAGCGGCAACAGGTTCAAACCGCTCAGGTGAGTCTGCGCCGCTTGTCCGGCAACGATATTACCGACGCCGACTGGGACGCCTTCTATCAGTTTTACCACACCACTTACCTCAAGCGCAGTGGCGCAACCGGCTATCTCAACCGGGATTTTTTTCAACGCCTGAGTCAGGCCATGGGCGAGCAGTTATTGATGGTGATGGCCTACCAACAGGGGCAGCGAATCGCAGCGGCCCTGTGCTTTTTTGATGACCACTGCCTCTACGGCCGCTACTGGGGCTGCCACCGGGAAGTACCGGGCCTGCATTTTGAAGCCTGCTACTATCAGGGCATAGAGTTTGCGATTGAGCGAGGCTTGCAGCGCTTTGATCCCGGCGCTCAGGGCGAGCACAAGATTCAGCGCGGCTTTGAGCCCATACTGACCTTTTCCAACCATTGGCTCACCGAACCGGCCTTCCAACAGGCAATCGGCCCATTTCTCGCCTCTGAGGCGGATGCCATCCTCGATTACCAACAGCAATGCCGGCAGAGCCTACCGTTTAAACACACATCACAGGGGCCTTAGCACACAGCCAAATTGGCTGACAGACTCGACAATATGCCTTAACACCAGAGCCACCCACAGCAAGCAACGAAAGTGGCCAGAACAGAAACTGGGAAGAGGTATTCATCATGTTGATTCGCACCCTGACATTGATCGCCACGGTTGCCCTGCTGGCAGGCTGCAACACCAAGAGCATCAGCACCACAGCGGAAAATCTGACCGGGCAGGACCTGTTTGAAATGCACTGTGCCCAGTGTCATAAAGCGTCGGGCGCCGGCAATTTTTTAAAGGGTGTGCCCTCCGTGGCCCTGACTGACTTGACCGAGCATGAAATCAGCGAACAGATTCTGAAAGGCAAAAACAGAATGCCTTCCAGCCCGCGACTGAATTACGAACAGCGCATGAAGATTGCCCGCTACATCAAGCACGAACTGCACTGAGACGGGTGCCCATCAAGGTCACCCATGCTGCAGCCGCTTAGCGGCCTTTCCAGTTGGGCTTGCGCTTGGCAGCAAAGGCCGCCGATCCTTCAAAGAAATCCTCACTGTTAAGCAGATTATCAAACACCGTATGGGGCATGGTGACAGCTTCATCGGCACTGGCGAGATGGGCCGTCTTATTATGCAATTCCATGGTGCTGCGTACCGACATGGGCGAGGCCTGACAGATTGCCTGAGCCAATTCCATGGCCTTATCCAGCAACTGCGCTGATGGCACGGCGTAGTTGATCAGCCCCAGAGACAGGGCTTCATCACAGTCAATATCCGCCCCGGTAAGCATCAACTCCATGGCTTTTTTCAGCCCAATCTGACGGGGCAATCGCTGGACGCCTCCAGCACCGGCAAACAATCCCATTTTCACTTCGGGCAAGCCAAAGCGGGCGTGATCTGCGGCAACAATCATGTCGCAGGCCATAGCGATCTCAAGACCACCACCCAGGGCCAGACCATTGACCGCGGCAATCACCGGTTTGCTGCGATTGACGCGATTGGTTAATCCGGCAAAGCCGGTTTTGGGAATCCACATTTCCTGGCCAGAGGCCAGGTACTTCATGTCGTTACCCGCCGAGAAAGAGGCCTCACCGGCGCCGGTAATGATTGCCACCCACAGATCCGGGTCTTTTTCATAGGCGTTGAAAATGCCCTGAAATTCTTCATTGGCCTGAGGGTTCAACGCATTACGCGCCTCGGGTCGATTGATGGTAACGGTGAGAATCGGGCCATCGCGCTCCACCTTGGCGTACTCGTAACTGTCCTGAAAGGTATCGATCTCCGCGGGAGAGAACTTCGACAGCTGATCGCGACTGTAGGCGTAGCGATTGCCCCGGGGATCCGGCTCGACATAGATGGTTTTACCCAGACAGTCACCAGCCAGGGTCTGCTGCAGGGTATCGCTGTCGAGGAAGGGGTTGAGGGCATAGAAGCGCTTGCCACTGCCCACCAGACGGCCAATCACCACACTGTTCAGCGGATTGCCCTTGAAGTAGTTGACGGTATACGCCTCCAGTACCGCCTCACCCTCGGGGGCGTAATCGATCTCCGGCTTGGGATCGGCATCCACCAGCGCCTGATATGGGCGGCTGTCACTGGGCTGCCAGTCGCTGATCGGCGTGGTGGAATAGATGCCGGTGGAGTGTTTGGACATCCAGCCGCCGTTGCCATAGGCCATGCCAAAGCTGCCGGGATCGGCCCGCAGCGTCTCCACCAGCGAGGCAATGCCGTGCATAGTGTAGTTGTTGCCAGGCCCGCCGAAGAACGACAGCCCCCCGGTCTGGGTCAGTGGGCGAAGATCGTCATTGGCGATGCCGAGAATGTCCTTGGCTTCCGACACCACAATGGGGAAACAACTGTAGATATCCAGATGCTTGATCTCAGCGCTGGTTTTGCCCGCCTGTTGCAGCGACCCCAGCAGCGATTGCTCCATGGCCTTGGAATGGCCAATGTGAGCGCGCTCGAGCATGACCCGCTCTTTGGTATCGGTGTAGCCATGCAGGTAGACCCACTTGGATTCAGCAATGCCCAGTTCCCGGGCTTTGCCCACGGTGGTCAGCAACAGGGCTGCGGCCTGATTGACGCCGTCTTTGGCCACCAGATGTTTGGTGTAAGGCGACACCAGCAGCGGGTTGCTGTCGGTCGCGGTAATCAGGGTTTCAGCGTCATAGCCCTTCCGGTACATGGCATAGGGATTGGCGGCGGCTACCTGCGACAGACTGGCAAAACACTCGCCCATATCGCGATTGTAGCTGCCGAGGTCCTGCTGCAGATCACCGCGGCGAGCCTGTTCCATCAAGCCGTAAAACTGCATCGGCTGCATCAGCTTGTGCTCGAACTCCAACCGGGTCAGCAGGTGGTTGCCGTCGCTGACACCACGGTCTTCCAATTGACCTTCGTGGGTTTCGCGCCAGTCCAGTTTTACCTTCTGTTTGCCGGCCACCTTGATATTGGCCATGGCCTCGCCCCCGGCGAGCAATACCAGTTCGCACTGTCCGGCATGGAGCTTGGTAAAGAACTCGCCCACCAGTTTCTGCGGTGACTGGCCACCGACGATTTCATAGATGGCCTGCTTCGGATCCGCGCCAATGCGCTTGCCCACCGCCCGCGGGAAATTATTGGGCATGCCAAACGGGCAGGCCCAGGTCGGGGTGGAATCGGCAAACGTGCGCACGCAGGCGATGGTGTCAATGTGATCGGCTAAGCCTGAATCACCGGCATCCTGCAGCGCCACGCTGGCCGCCTGCCCCGCCAGATCGGCATGGGATGAAGCCTGGGTAATATCTTCCGGCACCTGCTCGGTGACCTGGCCTACGCCCACAATGATCGGGGTATTGTCGTTTACATTGGTCATATTAATTTCTCGTAATTTTGAGAGAGATTCTTCCTCCCTCCGGTCGTCAGAATGACAAGTATCAATAAATGTCATCCTGACCTGAAATTGCTCCTGCATTTCAGGCATACATGCCGTCCATGGCAATAAGCGTCAGCGAAGGATCTCTTTTTAGGCCCGGCTACTTAAAGCCCCAGCTGGCGGCTGGACAGATCGCGCATGATTTCCTCAGAACCACCACCGATGGCCATCACTCGAACCTCGCGATAGAGGCGCTCGGTTTTGCAGTCGCGGATATAGGAAATACCGCCCATGACCTGCATCGCCTCGCGGGCACAGAACTCCATGGTTTCGGTGGCCTGCACCTTGCACATGGAAATGTCTTCGATCTTCAGGCAGTGGTTGTCCATCTGCCAGGCACACAGATCCATGTAGGCCTGGGTGGCGTTGATGCGCTTGAGCATCTCGGCAAACTTGTGACGAATCACCTGATGTTTGGACAGCGGTTTGCCAAAGGTCTTGCGATCCTGAGCCCAACCGGCCGCCTCTTCCATACAGGTCTTGGCTGCCCCCAGCGACAGGGAAATAATCGCTAAACGCTCTTTATTAAAGTTGTGGACAATCGGCAGGAAGCCTTCGTTCTCCTTACCGATGATGTTTTCCACCGGCACCTTGACGTTATCCAGATAGATGGTGGCGGTATCGGAGCACCACCAACCCTGCTTCTTATCCAGCTTGGTGTAGGAAACGCCCTCAGCGTCCATCGGGATCAGCAACAGGGAAATACCGCCCATGCCATCACCGCCGGTGCGCACCGCGGTGGTCAGCCAGTTGGCGCGGGTGCCTCCGGAAATAAAGGTCTTGGAACCATTGACGATGTAGTAGTCGCCCTCGCGTTTGGCTGTGGTGCTGATATTGGCCACATCGGAACCGGCGCCGGGCTCGGTAATCCCCAGAGAAATGCGTTTCTCACCGGCCAGAACGGCGGGTATCACTGCTTCTTTCATGGCGTCACTGCCGTAGTTGACCACCGGCGGCAGGCCAATGCTGTGCACCATCAACGATGACGAGATACCGGTGGCACCACAGCGGGCAATTTCCTCGGAAGCGATGATGCCGTGGAAAGCATCGATGCCCTCGGAGATACCGCCATAGGCTTCGGGGTACCCCATTTGCAGCAAGCCCACTTCGGCCGCCTTGGGCCACAGTTCCAGCGGTACTTCACCTGCTTCTTCCCACTCGTCCACATAAGGGGTGATTTCCTTATCAACGAAGCGACGCAATTGTTCACGCCATTGGTTGTGCTCCTCGGTGTAAAAAGGGCTTTTCATTTGCAGGTCATCAAATTGGGTACTCATAGTCTTTCTCTCTGATCTTGCGGCCACACCGTCAATCTGTGTGCAGCTCTAGGGTTGGGGACGCCGGGCAACGGCAGCCTTGGCCTGATAGCTACAGGCCGTTTCGCCGCGCTGATTGATGACATTGACCTGGGTTGTCACTACCCCCAGGTTGTCGTCTTTGGCGTCCAGTTTGACGATTTCCAATTGGGTATGGAGGGTGTCGCCAATTTTGGTGGGGGCGCTGAAGCGCACCCGGTCAATGCCGTAAGCGGCAATAAAATGTTTGGGCAGGGCGTTGGGAATTTGCACACTCAGGCCAATGCCCAGAGAAAACACCAGTGGACCATGGGCAATGCGTTCACCAAACAGGCCCTGGGCGGCAAACTCGGCGTCGGTGTGCAGTGGATTCCAGTCGCCCGTCAGTCCGGCAAACTGATGGATATCCGCTTCTGATACAGTGCGGCCCTGAGAGCGCATGGTCTCGCCCAGTTCACAGTCTTCGAAATACTCTTTGGCTTTACCCGGTTGCATAATCGCGACAGTCATGTCTCTTCCTTATTGTTTTCGTTTTGGAGCTATGTCCATCAATTTGCAGATGATGCCCAGCATGACTTCGTCGGCGCCGCCGCCGATGGAGATCAGGCGGGTGTCGCGGTAGGCGCGCGATACCGGGTTGTCCCACATAAAGCCCATACCGCCCCAGTACTGCAGACAGGTATCGGTCACTTCACGGGACAGGCGACCCGCCTTGAGTTTTGCCATGGAAGCTTTGAGGGAAACGTCCACGCCATTGATGTAACCCTCAACGGCGTCGTAGGTCAGCGCCCGCATTGCTTCGATTTCAGTTTGCAATTCGGCCAGACGGAAGTGCACTACCTGATTGTCGAGAATCGATTGATTAAAGGCCTGACGCTGGCCGGCGTATTCGATGGTGGCATCGACACACAATTCCAGCCCTTTAATGGTACTGGCGGCGCCAAAGATGCGTTCCTCCTGAAACTGGATCATCTGGTACATAAAGCCAGCGCCTTCTTCACCGATCAGGTAGCGCTGGGGTACGCGCACATTATCGAGAAACACCTGGGCGGTATCCGACGAGCGCATGCCCAACTTATTCAGTCGCTCCGAGAAACTGACACCGGGCAGATCGGTGGGCACCACAATCAGGGATTTGTTGGCGTGCTTGTTGCCGTCACTGGTGTTGGCCAGCAGGCACAGATAATCGGCCTGGGTGGAGTTGGTGATCCACATTTTGGTGCCGTTGATGATGTAGTCGTCGCCGTCTTTTTTGGCGGTGGTTTTAATGGCCGCCACATCGGAACCGGCGTGCGGCTCACTCACCGCAATGGACACCACCATATCCCCGGCAATCGCCGGAGCCAGAAAATCACGGCGCAATTCCTCACTGCCAAACTTGGCCAGTGCCGGTGTCGCCATATCCGTCTGCACCCCGATTGCCATCGGCAAGGCTCCACAGTGGATGCCCCCCAATTCCTCGGCAAACACGGTTTCGTAACTGTAATCGAGGCCCATACCACCGTATTCTTCTGGCTTGTGAATCCCCAGCAGCCCCAGATTGCCCATCTTTTTAAACAGTTCTTTTGCGGGAAATATCCCGTCCTTTTCCCACTCATCCACGTGGGGATTGATTTCATTGGCGATAAAGCTTTGTACCGTACGCCGTATTTCTTCGTGTTGTGTGTTGAATAGCATGGTTATGCCTCTGTTGTTTTTGTCACTTGCGAAATAAAGACAGGTTCCCAATAATACGAACCAAGCAAGCGCTTGGTTTTTAGATTAACCAAGCGCTTGCTTGGTCGTCAATGTGCCATAGAATTCAAATCCATTGATTTTATTTACATTACAGGTCATTCACTTTTAGGAGTCCGGCATTGTCTGAAACTGCTACCCCCGAGCGACTGCTGCAGGGCATCACACTCACTGATCCAAATTCCGCCAAAGGAAGACTGCTGCAACAGGCTAGATTGCTGTTTCGCCAGAAGGGCTTTGAGAAAACCACGGTGCGGGATATTGCCGCGGCAACCGGCATTCAGTCGGGCAGTATTTTTCATCACTTTGCCAATAAAGAAGAGATCCTGCGCTGCGTGATGGAGGAAACCATCTGCTTTTCACTGGCGCACCTGCAGGAACAACTGAAACAGGCCAACACCACTGAAGCCGAACTGAGAACCCTGATTGGCTGTGAACTGGATGCCATCCACTCGCGCCATGGCCACGACTTCACGATTCTCGGTTATGAATGGCGCAGCCTGAACCCCGGTAATCAGGCCCGGGTACTCGAATACCGTGGCGTCTATGAAAAACTGTGGTCAAAGTCGCTGCACGATGCCAAGGCCAAAGGCCTCTGCCAGCAGGAGGGTTTTCTGTTGCGCAGTTTTATTCGCGGTGCGCTGATCGACACCATCAACTGGTACAAGGCGGAAGGGGAGTTGAATCTGGAGGCGCTGGCCGATGAAGTCTACCGAGCGTTTTTCCGTTAACCCCTGACAAACACCAGACAGCGATTATTGGCCGGCATAGGATAGTCTTGCAGTAGCCTCAGCCCGGCCTTTGCAGCACAATCACACACCGCTTCAAAATCCCGAATGGCCCGCCAGGGTGCTTGTGCCTTGAGCCACTGATCAAACTGGGCGTTACTGTCACTGGTATAGCGGCCCTCATAGTTGAAAGGGCCATACACAATCAGCACCCCATCTTGCTGCAACACCCGCCCAACACCCTCAAGGCACTGCTGTGGCTGAGGCCACGACATAATGTGCAGGGTATTGGCGGTAAACACAGCATCCACCGCCAGCACCGGCCATTGCGGGCTTGCAACATCCAGCGTTAGCGGGTCGGCCAAATTGGCACTGGGGCAATCGCGCAACCACAGGCGAATCGCGGCATGATTCTCCTCCAGGTCACTGGTTTGCCAGTGTAGCTCGGGAAACTCAGGCGCAAAGTACACCGCGTGCTGGCCCGTACCACTGCCTACTTCCAGCAGCTTGCGTCGACCAGGCAGGTGCCGCTTGAGCACAGCCAGAATCGGCTCGCGATTATTAACACAGGCCTGGGAAAAAGGTCGTTCCATAACCGTCACCCGAAGCCGTTACCGCGTTTTGGCGATGAATTTGGAGAGGAACTCGAACTTCTCCGGGTCGTTATCCACAAACTGGATGGTTACCCGGATGATCTGGGTATCCACCTTGTTTTCTGCCGCCGTCATGCTGCTGAGGTAGCCATTGACACGGGCTACTTCATCACCGGATTCGGTTTCAATATCAACCACGGCCTGATCAAACAGGCTAGGCAAGGGATCGGTGCGCTGCATCAATCCGGACATGGCCTGCAACGACATATCCTTGATCACGCAGGCGCAGGTGGCATTGGAAAAGCGCAGCTGCGCCTTGCCTTGACGTCCTTTTTTGGGTGCCGCTTTGGGTTTTGGCGGTGGCGCGGCACCCGTCAGGGCCGCGGCACTGTCACTGGTCGCAGCGGGCTTTGATTGTGATGCGGCTTGAGGCCTGGATGCACCACCGGTTAGGGCCGAAACGCTGTCGCTTTCCGCAGCGGGCTTCACCTTGGGCGCAGTGGTTATCGAGGGTGCGCCGCCAGTCAGCGCGTCAACCGAGGCCATGGCCACACCCTGGGTTTGCCCGGCCTGTTTCTGACTGCCTGGGGCGGGAGGTAACTTATTGATTTTTTTGAGCTGTTTGAGAACCTTCTTGATCAGCTCATCGGACGAAAAGGGCTTGGTAATAAAGTCGGACACCCCGGCCTGAACCGCTTTCATCACATGGTCCCGGTCACCCCGGCTGGTTACCATAATGAACGGCACGGCACTGAAATCTTCATGGCTGCGAATCCACTCCAGAAATTCACCACCACTCATGCCCGGCATCTCCCAGTCACTGAGGATCACATCCACACGTTGTTTCTTTAACTGGGCAATGGCCCGATTGCCATCAGCGGCATCAAACACCTCGGCGCCGGGAACACGGTCACGCAGCTGTTTCTTTACCATGTCCCTGATAAAGGTGGCGTCGTCCACCACTAAAAAGCGAATTGCCATAAAACGGCCCTTGGATTCGTTGTTGTTATTTTAAGACTAGCCCAGATGGCGGCTATTTATTGCTGCTTTATTGCTCGTCGCGGGTAAACACCCACTCTTTATCCGAGGACATGGCCTGATTGTAACCGTAGCCCGCCAGATCAAACTGCTTTAATTGTTCGGCGTCAGTGATCCGGTTTTTGATCGCATAATGACACATCAGGCCGCGGGCCTTTTTGGCGTAGAAGCTGATGACCTTGTACTGGTCGCCTTTCTGGTCTTTGAACACCGGGGTAATGATCTCGGCATTCAATTGCTTGGCTTTCACCGATTTAAAGTATTCGTTGGATGCCAGATTAACCAATACATCAGTATTCAGTGACTGTAACTGGGCGTTAACGGCATCCGTAATAATGTCACCCCAGAAACTGTAGAGATTATTACCCCGGGCATTGGCAAATTTGGTTCCCATCTCCAGACGGTAGGGGGCCATTAAATCCAGAGGGCGGAGTAGCCCGTAGAGCCCTGAAAGAATGCGCAAATGGTCCTGAGCAAACGCCAGTTCCTCTGCGTCAAAGCTGGCCGCATCCAAACCATTGTAGACATCACCATTAAAGGCCAACATGGCCTGTTTGGCCTCGGGCGACTGCATGGGGCGCTGCCACTGCTGGTAGCGGTCGTAATTGAGCACACCCAGTTTATCGCTGATTTTCATCAGCTTGGAAATGTCCTGAGGGGCCAGTTCACGCAGCTCATCAATCAGCGCCTGAGCATCATCAAGAAAATCCGGTTGCGTGGCCACATCGGTGGTTGCCGGGGTTTCGTAGTCCAGATTCTTGGCTGGGGAAATTACCAATAACATCAATTTACTCTCTTATTTTTCGTTGAGAATCTCTTCCCACCAGTTTAATGGGGTTTGGCCATCCTGAGGGTCATAGACGTTGCCATAGAGCCAGATCACACTGTCTGACGCCACGGTGTTAAGCATCTTCTCAATGTCCTGAAAGCCACAACTGACGTGGATGGAGTAGACCAGCATACGCGGGGTTTCAGTATCCAGCTCACCGCCAAGTTTTTCCAGCTGTGGCGTCAGTTGTTCGGCGATGGGGCCAATGTCGTCACGGGAAATCACCCGGATGGCCAGGTTGCCACTGCGCTTGATCAGATTGAACTCCTGACTGTTGGGGACCAGTTTGATGGTGTCACCACTGGCAATGCCCTTGATAAAAGCCGGCGATTTAACCAGCTGACAACTGTCGTCTTCATTGACCCGCACCGGTAATCGTTCAACCACCGGTTTGCCATCCGGGCCAATGCCGGCAAACAATTCAATAACCTGTAATGCGTTCATCCGTTACTATCTCTAAATCCACAGTCTGTGGCAGAATTTCTGTCACAAAAGCCGTTCATTATAGGTGAAATCGAAAAGGGAAGTGACCATGACTCTCAGATTAACTGCAATTATCCTGTCGCTGACATTGTGGCTCAGCGGCTGCAGTGTCAATCCAGTAACAGGCGAGCAGCAGTTGAGCATTATCTCGCCCGCTCAGGAAGTCAGTATGGGTACCAAGCAGTACGCCCCTTCCCAACAAACCCAGGGCGGTCGCTATACCGTCGACCCGGATTTGACCGTCTACGTCAATCGCATCGGCCAACAGCTGGCAGAGGTCAGTCATCGCCCGGGGCTGCCCTATGAATTTGTGGTACTCAATAACGACGTCCCCAACGCCTGGGCATTGCCCGGGGGCAAAATTGCCATCAACCGTGGCCTGTTGACCGAACTCGAAGACGAGGCCCAGCTGGCCGCCGTACTGGCCCATGAAATTGTTCACGCTGCAGCGCGCCACAGTGCCACCCAGATGACCCAGTCCATGCTGTTAGGGGTTGGCACCCAGCTGGTTCAGATCGCCACTCAATCTAATGAATACGGTCAGCTGGCCGGCCTCGGCGCCCAATTGGGCGCCGGTCTCTATCAGGCTCATTATGGCCGTGATCAGGAACTGGAGGCCGATGCCTACGGTATTGAGTATATGATTCTGGCGGGCTACGACCCCGCCGCCGCGGTTGAATTACAGCAAACCTTTGTGCGCCTGTCTGAGAGCCGCCAAAGCAACTGGCTCGAAGGTCTGTTTGCCAGTCACCCACCGTCACAACAACGGGTGGACGCCAATCGCCAGCACGCGGCAGCCGTCCGCGGTGGCATCCGCAACAAAGCTGCCTTCCAGCGCGCCATGGCACAGGTCAATCGCGATCAGGCCGCCTATGAACTGCACCAGCAGGCGGTAGCCGCAGCGGCTCAGGAAGACTTCTCCAAAGCCCGCAGCCTGACCCAGCAAGCCATCGATAAGCAGCCCAAAGAACCCCTGTTCTGGATCACCAAGGGGCGATTGGCACTGCAAAACCAGACGTTTAAAACCGCCAATACCGCCTTTACCCGGGCCCATCAGCTGCACCCGGAGTACTTTATGCCACTGCTGGGTAAAGGCATTGCAGGCAAACACCTGAAGCGCTACCAACAGGCCGATCAGGATCTGATGGCCAGCCTCCAAATCCTGCCCACCCAATCGGCGGTGTATTATCTCGGCGAGACCAAGCTGGCGCTGGGGCAAAAGCAGGAGGCCATCAAATACTTTCAGGAAGCCGCCAAGGGCGGTGGCAACCTTGGCAAGAACGCCAATGCCCAATTGGAAAAGCTATTGCCCAAGCCAACCGCCCCCCAAAACCAATAGCCGCTGAAAAATTACCGGGCACAAAAAAGCCAGCTTAGCGCTGGCTTTTTAATTGGTTCTGAAGCAACGACGTTAACGGTGGCGACACACATAACTGCCGAGCTCTTCTTTGCGTCGCTCGCATTCACGACGAATGTTTTCACAGGCCTGAGCTTTTCCCGGCGCTGTGGGCTCATGATCCAGACAGTAGCTGCGACGCTCCGCCAGCTCATGATCCGGTATCTGCCTGAGAACCGACTTTGGCTCACAGCCCATCAAGGCCAGAACCACACTGATAACCACTAAATTTCGCACAGGGTACAATCTTCCAAATTCACTCACAGGCTTTGACAGCCTCCTATCGGGGCCGATTGTACGGAAAACGTCTCCTGTTGTGGAATTTATTTACGCCACTGGCGTCATTAATCGTCGTCGTGATCAGCGCGAATGCGCTTTTCCATTTCCTTGACTTCGATATGACGAACATCCATGCCTTTCACCAGAAAAACCACGTGCTCGGCGATATTGCGAGCGTGATCACCGATGCGCTCCAGCGAACGCAGCGCCCAGATGATGTTCATGCAGCGTGAAATAGAGCGGGGATCTTCCATCATATAAGTGGCCAGTTCGCGCATGGCAGACTTGTATTCCTGATCCACTTTCTTGTCTTTACGGGCGACATCCAGTGCCAACTCCACATCGAAGTGGGCAAACGCATCCATGGCCTTGATCACCATCTTGTGGACAATCTTGCCAATGTGACGCAGCTCCACATAACCGAGCGGAGCCTTGCCATTTTCCGCCAGCTGAATCGACATGACGGCCACCTTGTGCGCCTCATCGCCCATGCGCTCAAGATCGCGGGTAATTTTGGTTACCATCATTACCATGCGCAGGTCGGAAGCCGCTGGCTGACGACGAGCCAGAACGCGGATGCATTTCTCATCCATGTCCATTTCCATGCGGTCGACGTCTTCCTCGTGAGTAATCACCTTCTCGGCCAGTTGGCTGTCCGCATTGATGATAGCCGCAACCGCGTCTACGGTCTGCTGCTCAACCAAGCCACCCATTTCCAACAGATCGGTTTTCAACTCTTCCAGATCAGCGTTGAACTGCTTGGAGATGTGTTGATTCAGGTTCAATTTATCCATAATGAATCTCGCGCCTTGTATTCTATTAACCCAAGTCTATCTATTAACCAAAGCGACCGGTAATGTAGGCTTCGGTCAATTCGTGTTCAGGATTGGTGAAGACAGTTTCAGTATCGTTCACCTCGATCAGTTTGCCCAGATGGAAATAGGCGGTGCGGCTGGATACACGAGCCGCCTGCTGCATAGAGTGAGTCACGATGGCGATGGTGAAGTTTTCCTTCAATTCCGCAATCAATTCTTCGATCTTGGCCGTCGCAATCGGGTCCAGCGCCGAACAGGGCTCATCCATCAGAATCACTTCGGGGCTCACCGCAATGGTGCGGGCAATACACAGACGCTGCTGCTGACCACCGGACAAACCGGTACCGGGGGCGTGCAAGCGATCTTTGACTTCGTTCCAGAGACCCGCCTTCTGCAGGCTGGTTTCCACCACTTCGTCCAGCTCGGCGCGACTGCGGGTCAAACCGTGGATTTTCGGGCCGTAGGCCACGTTTTCATAGATGGACTTGGGAAACGGGTTGGGCTTCTGGAACACCATGCCAACGCGGGCGCGCAGTGGCACCACATCCAATTTTGGATCGTAGATATCCTGATCTTCCAGCTTTAATGAGCCGGTCACCTTGCAGATATCAATGGTGTCGTTCATGCGGTTGAGGCAGCGCAGGAAAGTGGATTTACCACAACCTGACGGGCCAATCATGGCGACTACTTCGTTTTCACCAATGTCCATACTGACATCAAAAATCGCCTGCTTGTCACCATAGAAGACGTCGACATTGCGCATGGACATCTTGGGGTTGTCGGCAAAGCAGCTGCCTACGGTTTCCTGGTTTTCAAAATCAATCGTCGTCACCACGACCTCACTTATACAATACTCAAATTCTTAACAGTCACTTGTTCAGGCAAGTGCTTACCAGCGACGCTCAAGGCGGCGGCGCATCCACACCGCAACAGCGTTCATCGTAATCAAAAAGCCCAGCAACACCATAATCGCAGCAGAGGTGCGCTCAACAAAGGCGCGCTCCGGGCTGTCCGACCACAGGAAAATCTGCACCGGCAGTGCAGTAGCCGGATCGTTGATGGCACCGGGAATATCCACAATAAAGGCCACCATGCCGATCATCAGCAGCGGCGCGGTTTCACCCAGTGCCTGAGCCATACCGATAATGGCACCGGTCATCATCCCTGGCATCGCCAGTGGCAATGTGTGGTGCAAAATGACCTGCATCTTCGAGGCACCCAAACCCATGGCCGCCTCTTTGATCGATGGCGGTACCGATTTAATCGCCGCACGGCTGGAGATAATAATGGTCGGCAGGGTCATCAACGTCAGCACCATACCACCCACCAGCGGGATGGAGCGCTGCATTTCAAATAAATTAATAAAGATCGCCAGACCCAACAGGCCGAAGATAATGGAGGGTACCGCAGCCAGGTTGTTGATGTTCACTTCGATAAAATCGGTAAAGCGATTTTTCGGAGCGTACTCTTCCAGATAAATAGCCGCTGCTACACCGATCGGGAAAGACAAGATAAAGGTCACGAACAAGGTCAACAGCGACCCCATCAGAGCGCCGCGAATACCGGCGATTTCCGGCTCACGGGAATCACCGTTTTCAAAGAATACGCGATTAAAACGCTTCTCGATGGCACCTTCAGCCAACAGGGTTTCTACCCACAGCAATTGCTTGTCTGACATGCGTTCGGTAAAGGCTTGCGCAGGATCATCACCACGACTCTTGATGTAGGTATCGATGTCATCATCGGCAAGAACCCAAATATCAAAATTTTGTCCCAGCAACTCGGGCTTGGCTTCCAGCTCTTTGCGCAAATCAAAACCTGCGCCGTTACTCACCAGAGCATACAGCTTGCGCTTATCGCGACGGCCGGACACATCCGGGAAGCGGTCTCGCAAGGCCTGCTTGATCACGCCTTGATAATTGGCCGCCGCCACCTCGGTTTCATTATTGATGTCCGAGATTTCCAGCACCCCGGCATCCATGGTGACGTTCAGTTTGACGTAAGTCTGCAGAAAAGCCGTGTGCCCCTTACCAATGATGTCGGTAAACAGAAACAACAGGCAGGCCAGACCAAAGCCAATGGCACTGATACCGTAGAGGCGAAAACGTTTTTCCGCACGCTTGCGTTTGGCCAGATTTTTATTGACCAGTTCGATGGTTTTCTTACTCATACTGCTCTCGATATTTCTTAACAACGTGCAGGGCGATAACGTTCAGCAACAGGGTCACAACAAACAGCATCAGACCCAGGGCAAAGGCGGACAGCGTCTTGGGACTGTCGAATTCCTGATCACCCACCAGCAGGGTAACAATCTGAACCGTGACGGTGGTCACCGATTCCAGTGGGTTCGCTGTGAGATTGGCTGCAAGACCCGCTGCCATCACCACAATCATGGTTTCACCGATGGCTCGGGAAGCCGCCAGCAACACACCGGACACAATACCGGGGAGTGCTGCCGGGATAATCACATTCTTAACCGTTTCGGATTTGGTCGCGCCCAGCCCCAGAGAACCATCGCGCATCGCCTGAGGAACAGCCGCAATCACATCATCAGACAGGGAGGATACAAACGGGATAATCATAATGCCCATCACCAGACCGGCCGCCAGCGCACTCTCGGAGGACACCACCATTTGCAGACCCATAAAGTCCACCACCCAACCGCCGGAATCGCGAATAAACGGCGCTACTGTCAGCGCCGCAAAAAAGCCGTAAACCACCGTGGGGATACCGGCGAGGATTTCCAGCAGAGGCTTGACGATCTGACGCACTTTGGTGGACGCGTACTCGGACAGATAAATGGCGGCCATCAAACCACTGGGAACCGCTACCAAAAGAGCAATAAAGGAAATCAACAGGGTACCGGCAAACAGCGGTACCGCACCGAAGGCCCCGGAGCCACCCACCTGATCCGCGCGCAGGGCCATTTGCGGGCTCCACTCCAGACCAAACACAAAATCAAAGAAGGGCACTTTTTCAAAAAAGCGCAGCGATTCGAACAGCACGGAAAACACAATCGCCACGGTGGTAAAGATCGCCAGAGAGGCCGACACCAGCAGCAAATTTTTGAAGGTGGTCTCCACCTGATTGCGCGCTTTCTTTTCTGGATAGATGTGCCAGATGGCGGCACAGGCAAAGGCAACGCACAAGGAAATGGTAATGGCTGTTACGCCAAACTGACTGGTGGCCTCAACGTCTTGCAATCTGGCCGCCGCTTCCAGCAGATAGGGCGCAGGATCAACACCGATATTGGCACCTTCGGCAATATTGCGCACCGTATTCATCATCAATCCCAGCTCGGATTCCGGCAGGCTTTTTACCGCGTCGGGAAACCCTGAAATAATGAGATTTTCAATGATGCTGTTTTCAAACAACTTCCAACCCAGCAGCAACAACAGGCTGGGAATACCACACCACAGTGCAGCCAACGCACCATGGTAAAACGGCAGCGAATTCAGATTGCTGAAACCGCCTTTGGATTTATCGGCCAACGACATGGCCCGCTTGCGGCCTGATACGTAAGCCACTGCAATCACAATCAGCAGTGTCATAAATAATGTTGATGTATCCATAAACTCCAATCCATCAAATGGCGAATCCATAGCGCCTGAATATTTTGCTTCACCCGAGCAAAACAAAGCCCCGAAAGTGGGGCGATTATACAGAAACCCTAAAAGCAGACAGGTGCTTCACATGCCTGTTTTTAAAATTCCGACTTTAAAGCTCTGTTTAGCCTTCTCTACCCATGCCCCCTCAGAAAAAGGCCCGCATAAATCAAATTATCTATGCGGGCTATCCATGCTCGTCATTAACAGAGCCGGACTAAGGAGAGAAGAACAACTCTACTGATTACAGTTGCAGATTGTTCAAAGAAGTCGCATCGGTTCTTACGCGAGTACGCTCTTCGTCAGACAGAGGAATCATGCCTTTCTCTGTCAGGTAACCTTCTTCACCAAACGCTTTCTCACTGGTGAACTCTTTCAGGTATTCCGCCATACCAGGAATGGTGCCAACGTGTGCTTTCTTCACGTAGAAGTACAGCGGACGAGAAACCGGGTAGCTGCCGTCAGCAATGGTTTCGAAAGTAGGATCTTGACCGTCTACTTTGGAACCCTGAATCTGATCAGCGTTTTGGTCCAGGAAGCTGAAACCGAAGATGCCCAGCGCGTTAGGGTTGGCATTCAGCTTCTGAACGATCAGGTTATCGTTCTCACCGGCTTCGATGTAAGGACCATCTTCACGAACGGTGTGACAGATTCCCTTGTACTTGTTTTTCAGCTCTTTGGCGGCTTTTTTGTTGCCCAGCTTTTTCTCGGCTTTGGATTCTTTCTTGATGTTGGCAATCCAGCCAAATTTCTTACAGCCACCTTCCATCGCCAGCTCGGCGAAAGCGTCGCGGGTACCGGAAGTTGGTGGTGGGCCCAGAACCTCAATTTTGGTTGCTGGCAGAGCCGGGTTAACGTCGCTCCACAGCTTGTGAGGGTTGTTGATCAGAGTCTCGGAACCATCCGGGTTAGGAATGCGCTTGGCCAGAGCCAGGAACAGATCCTTACGGGTAATTTCCATTTGCGCAGACTTTTTGGAATTGCCGATAACAATACCGTCGTAGCCGATCAGAACTTCAGTGATGTCTTTTACGCCGTTGTCAGCACACAGCTGAACTTCGGAAGACTTGATGCGACGAGAAGCGTTGGTGATGTCAGGGTGGGTTACGCCAACACCTTGGCAGAACAACTTCAAACCGCCACCGGAACCGGTGGATTCAATTTTAGGGGTCTTGAAGTTGGTGCTCTTACCGAAACGCTCTGCCACAACAGTAGCGAATGGGTAAACAGTGGATGAACCAACAACACTGATGTAGTCACGGGCCGCAGAAGCAACCTGGGTATTCAAAATAGCAGTAGCCGCCAGGGTGGCAGTCATAATTGTTTTTTTCACAGTATCCTCCAATAAGATAGAGACCAATAAATGATCGCCAGCCATGCTAGGTTTCAATGGTGACAAATGTATTACTCAATTGTTACAGCAATGTTACAGCGTTGATTTTTGCGCAATTGTTAGGCGGAAAAGCCCTTATAACCCTCTTTTATAGAAACAGCTTCAGGTATACTGCTGCTCTTTTAGCCCGCCACAGAGCCGGGCGCGTCATTGCTGGCACAACAATAATAATTTGGGGGATGGGATGTCCGGGCAGATCAGGCCGACGATCCACTTTTTGGAAAATTGCTCAGAGTTCACCGGGCGGGCGGTATCCTGGCTGACATTGCTTATGGTGATTGTCACTCTGGCCGTGGTGGTGTTGCGCTATGGTTTGTCCATCGGCTCGGTTGCCCTGCAGGAATCCATTACCTATATGCATGCCGCCGTCTTTCTGCTGGGCGCGGCCTATACCCTCAAGCGCGATGGCCACGTGCGAGTGGACATCTTCTACCGCAAGTTTTCCCCGACCCGACAGGCCTGGGTCAACGCCATTGGCGGCATCGTATTTTTACTGCCTTTGTGCGCCTTTATGGTATTTATCAGTTGGGATTTTGCTGCCTCTTCCTGGCGCATCCGGGAGGCCTCGGGTAACGCTGATGGCATTCCCGCCGTCTTCCTGTTGAAGTCCATGATCCCTCTGATGGCCATCACCCTGGCGCTTCAGGGGCTGGCGGAAACCCTCAAGAGCCTGCTGATTTTAATCGATGGCTCTGAACAGGAGGCCAGCGATGATTGAGGCGCTGCCATTCCTGATGTTTTTGCTGGTCTGCCTGTGCCTGATGCTGGGCTATCCGGTCGCCTTTACTCTGGCCGGTACCGCCTTGCTTTGTGCTGGTCTCGGCATTATCAGCGGTCATTTTGATCCCGCTCTGCTACTGGCCTTCCCCGACCGGGTATTTGGCACCATCAACAATTACACGCTGGTGGCTGTGCCGCTGTTTGTGCTGATGGGGGTTATGCTGGAGCGGTCGCATCTGGCGGAACAGCTGCTCGACAATATGGCCAAGGCCTGCGGTCGCATGCCCGCGGGTATGGGGATTTCCGTGGTCATAGTCGGTATGTTGCTGGCAGCCTGCACCGGTATTGTCGGCGCTACTGTGGTCACCATGGGGCTGATGTCACTGCCGACCATGCTCAAGCGCGGCTACAGCCCTGAGCTGGCGACCGGTACCATTTGCGCAACCGGTACTCTGGGGCAGATCATTCCACCCTCTATTGCGCTGGTATTGCTGGGTGACATCCTCTCCAATGCCTACCAGCAGGCGCAACTGCAGATGGGTATTTTCAACCCGCAACCGGTATCAGTCGGCGACCTGTTTATGGGAGCCCTGATCCCCGGATTGATGCTGGTTGGGCTCTATATTGGCTACCTGCTGGTTACCGCCTTGCGCAACCCACAGGCCGCTCCGCCAACACCCGCCGAAGACGATGACCTGTCCACCATCGAATTGATCGCCAGTCTGGCCCCCCCGATTTTGTTGATCATTCTGGTGCTGGGCTCGATTATTTCCGGTGCCGCCACGCCCACAGAGGCCGCCGGTGTCGGCGCCATTGGTGCCACATTGCTGGCGCTGTCGAAAAAACAATTGAGCTGGCAGAAAATGGGCGAGGTGGTACGCGCCACCACTGAGACCACCGCCATGGTGTTTACCATCCTGATCGGTGCCTCACTGTTCTCGCTGGTATTCAGGGGTTTTGGTGGTGAAGAGATGATCACCGAGTTCTTTGCTCAGCTGCCCGGCGGGGTGTTTACCGCCACCCTGCTGGTTATGATCGTAATCTTCCTGCTGGGCTTTATTCTGGACTTTATTGAAATTACTTTTGTGGTGGTGCCCATTGTGGGACCGGTTCTGCTGGCCATGGGACTCGACCCCGTCTGGCTGGGCATTATGATCGCCCTGAACCTGCAGACCTCGTTCCTGACACCCCCCTTTGGCTTTGCCCTGTTTTATCTGCGTGGCGTGGCGCCGGAATCGGTGCCCACCGCGGCCATTTACCGTGGCGTGGTGCCCTTTATCGGCCTGCAGGTGCTGATGATGATCATGCTCGCCATCTGGCCTGCCATGGCCACCTGGCTGCCCGGCCTGAGCCATTAACAGCCTGAGCCAGAAACCAAGAACACCCAAATAATAATGCAACTATCTCAAGAGAAACGAACGTGATTGATTCAATTGATGAAATGGACAATGACCCAACCCCGGAGGGCGAGCTGACACTGCAGGAAGTCGCCCTGCCCAGTAACACCAACGCCAATGGCGACATTTACGGCGGCTGGCTGATGTCAAAAATGGATCTGGCCGGCTCCCTCAAGGCTACAGAACTGGCTCAGGGACGGGTTACCACCGTCGCCGCTGGCAGCATGGCGTTTTTGCGCCCGGTACCCGTGGGTTCGATGGTGAGCTGTTACACCAGTGTCACCGAGGTAGGCCGCTCCTCGATTCGCGTACTGGTGGATGTCTGGCTGACCAACCCGATCAATGGCGAACGCTATAAAGCCACCGAAGGGGCGTTTGTGTATGTGGCGATTGATGACAATGGGCGCACGCGGCAGATTACGCTTTAAGTGGTGCGGCAGGTTTTGAGCTTATTTCTTTATTTGAGTAACCTTCTAGCTAGGTTTCGCCCTTGCTGGGCGACTTCATTTCTTTTGCTTGTGCAAAAGAAACCGAAGCAAAGAAAAGCACACCCCGGTCGTTGGCCTTCGGCTTCCCTCACTGCGAGCTGATCTCACGGGTCGGTATATACGCGCATCCCTGCGCGACACATCTAAATCGCACATCCTGTGCGATTTACCCTAATCTCATCTCTCCGTTCGGCAACTCACAAGGGACCTTGGTGTGCCAAACTAAAATAAGGCACACAAAATTCTCATTGCGAAGTCAGAGGTCAATGGGAGTAGGCGAAACCTAGCTAAATAAAAACTCCAAAATCATTCCTGAAGATCGTAATACGCCTTCTCAGAAATCAAATGATAATTGCGGGCACCTTCGCGAAACGCCTCGTAGTGCTCGTAGACCCGCTTAAAGTCGGCGTCCTTTTCCGATTCCTCGGCATAGACCTGATGGGCAATGGTTTCCAGCTCTTTCCAGACCGGTTTGGGGAAGGATTTCACCTGCACATTGTGCTTTTCAATCAGTTCCTGCAGGGCAGAGTTATTGCGCGCGGTGTATTCATCGAGCATATCCTGATTGGCCATGCGCGCGGCGGTATCCACCATGGCACGAATATCATCCGGCAGGGCTTCGTAAGCTTTTTTGTTGATGATCAGCTCCAGCGTCGCACCCGGTTCGTGCCAACCCGGCACATAGTAGTACTTGGCCACCTGATAAAAGCCAAAGGCCAGATCGTTGTAGGGACCCACCCACTCGGTGGCATCGATCACGCCGGTTTGCAGCGAGGTGTAGAGCTCGCCGCCGGGAATATTGATGGAGGAACCGCCGGCGCGATTGAACACTTGCCCGGCCAAACCCGGGATGCGCATCTTCAGGCCTTTGAGGTCATCAATGGTATTGATCTCTTTGTTGAACCAGCCCGCCATCTGAACGCCGGTATTGCCACCGGCAAAGGGTACAATATTGAACGGCGCGTAAAGCTCTCGCCACAACTCAAGGCCGCCACCATAGTGGAGCCAGCCATTCATCTCCTGAGCGTTCATACCAAAGGGTACGGAGGTAAAAAACACCGAGGCTGGTATCTTGCCTTTCCAGTAGTAGGCTGCGCCATGACCGGCTTCGGCACTGCCGGAGGACACCGCATCAAACACACCCAGTGCCGGCACCAGTTCACCGGCACCATAGACTTTTACCTGAAAGCGACCATCGGTCATCTCATCCATCAACTTGGCAAAATTCACCGCCGCCGAGCCCAGTCCCGGGAAATTCTTGGGCCAGGTGGTCACCAGCTTCCACTCCCAGGTTTGCTGCGAGCCGGCCTGAGTGTCCTGCTCGGTTGCCGTCTGGGTTTGGCCGGCCTTGGCCAACACCAACTGCCAGAACAGAATGACACAGAGAGCCAGCAGCCCGAGGATAATGACAGGCTGCCAGTTTTTTTGAGTTTGTGAGGTCATGGTTTTACTTTTTTATTATTAAATGGTGTCGATTACAGGGCTTCAAGCTTGGCAAACTTCAGCACCAGCCATTTGCTGCCGGCTTCGGTGAAATTTACCTGAACCCGTGCGCTACTGCCATCGCCTTCAAAGTGGGTAATTTTACCGTCGCCAAACATCGGGTGCTTGACCTTTTGCCCGAGATAAAAGCCGGTATTTTCACCCTCGTCACTCAGGGCTTGGGGCCGCTTGCGTTCAAAACTGACCGGGCGGGTTACGGTGTTTTTGATGCGCACCTCGTTGAGCAGTTCGGCCGGTATCTCACGCACAAAACGCGATACCGGATTATAGCTGTCACTGCCGTGCAGTCTGCGACTCTCGGCGTGAGTGATCACCAGCTTTTGCATGGCGCGGGTAATGCCCACGTAGCAAAGGCGTCGCTCCTCCTCCATGCGGCCCGGCTCCTCCGACGACATGCGATGGGGAAACAGGTTTTCCTCGGCACCGGCAAGAAACACCAGGGGAAACTCCAGACCCTTGGCCGAGTGCAGGGTCATCATCTGCACCGCGTCTTCGAACTCATCGGCCTGAGCTTCACCGGCATCCAGCGCAGCGGTATCGAGAAATTCCATCAATGCCTGATGGTTGCTGTCAGTTTCGTCGCTGTCAGATTCACTGTTGTCTGGCTCAAAAGCGCCACAGGCGTTCACCAGCTCATCGAGGTTCTCTATCCTTGCCAGTCCCTTTTCACCTTTTTCCTGTTTGTGAAAATCGTACAGGCCACTGTTGTGAATCACCTCGTGCACCAGCTGTTCCAGCGGCATGCCGAAGGTGCGTTGACGCAGGCTGTCGATCAGCTCCATAAAACCGGCAATGGCGGTGCAGGCTCTGGCGGGCAGTGCCTTGTTGGCCAGAATCCCACCCGCCGCGCGCCACAGGGAGCAACCCTGTTCACGGGCAAACAGACGCACGCTGTCGACGGTTTTATTGCCTATGCCGCGGGTCGGGGTATTGATAACCCGCTCAAACGCGGCATCGTCTTCGTTGTTTACCAGCAGGCGCAGATAGGCCAGAGCATTGCGGATTTCCAGCCGTTCATAGAAGCGCTGACCACCGTAGATACGGTAGGGAATAGATTCGCGCAGCAGGGCTTCTTCCAGCACCCGCGACTGGGCATTGGAGCGATAGAGTATGGCGCACTCACTGCGGTTGCTGCCGGCGTTCACCCAGGATTGAATGCGATCAGCGATATAGCGCGCTTCATCCTGCTCGTTGAACGCGGCGTAGAGGTCAATGGCCTCGCCTTTGTCACCGTCAGTCCAGAGGTTTTTGCCCAGCCGCTCGCTGTTGTTATCAATCACGGCGTTGGCGGCCTGCAGAATGGTTTTGGTGGAGCGGTAATTCTGTTCCAGACGAACCGTCTGCACCTCACTGAAGTCGGTCTCGACTTTCTGGATATTTTCAATCTTGGCGCCGCGCCAGCCATAGATGGACTGATCGTCATCACCCACGGCGGTAACCTTGCACTGATTGCCTGCCAGCACCCGCAACCAGGCGTACTGGATGGTGTTGGTGTCCTGAAATTCGTCCACCAGAATAAACGGGAAGCGCTGCTGATAATGAGCCAGCAGCTGGGGGTTGTTAAGCCAGAGCTCGTGGGAGCGCAGCAGCAACTCGCCAAAATCCACCATGCCGCCACGTTCACAGGCGGCTTCGTACTCGCGATAGACCTTGACCATGGTGGTGATGTAGGGGTCGCCGGTTTCCTGAATATAGTCCGGCCGTAAACCCTCATCTTTCTGGGCGTTGATAAACCATTGGGATTGTTTCGCCGGCCACTGTTTTTCATCCAGCTGCAGCGCCTGGGATACCCGCTTGATCAGACGCAACTGATCATCACTGTCGAGAATTTGAAAGTTTTGCGGCAAGCCCGCTTCCTGCCAGTGCTGCTTCAGCAACCGGTGGGCAATACCGTGAAAAGTGCCCACCCACATGGCTCTGGGGTTGGTGCCCAACAGTTCTTCGATCCGGCCACGCATTTCCCGCGCCGCCTTATTGGTAAAGGTAACGGCCAGAATGGAATAGGGGGATACCTGCTCAACCTGAATCAGCCAGGCGATGCGGTGCACCAACACCCGGGTTTTGCCACTGCCAGCGCCGGCGAGAATCAATTGATTGGTTGCGGCAGCGGTTACCGCCTCGCGCTGAGCATCGTTTAAGTCATTGAGAATAAAGGAAACGTCCATCGCGACAGTTTATCAGACAATGGACGCCAACAGTCGATCGATGCACCCCGATTGAGAAAGAAGTTCAGTCCCGCAACTCCAGCTTTGGAGCAAAATCGACGTTGCCCTGATGATCCACTCCCACAATTGCCTGATCGTATTTCAATACCGCATAGGGCAATACCTGAGACACCATTCTGACAAAGTAGAGGGCGTAGCCCATCTGGGTAAGCGCATAGATGGTGCTGATCTGCGCACCACTGAGCTTTGAATAGTGCTCATCAAAGCTTCTGGGGCGGCGAATACTGAATTTTTCTTGCATGCCCATGACATCACCTCAAACAAATTCTATGAATCAATGAGGTTATTGTGCGATGTGGGCGGCTGTTCGTATGTGGTGGATTGTGGCTGCAAAGTGTACAGCCCGTAACACAGGTTGAACCATCAGGCCCCAGGCAACAGGCACGGGGATGTAGCCGGTACTATCACCTCTACAGCCAGTGGCTCCAGCTGTATCGACAACCGACGGTCCACCAGAGGCTCACCATCGAGATTGATGGGGATATCCGACTTGGTTTCCGCCTCCATGCTTTTCAGCCTGATGCGTTTAACAAACTCGCCAGAGGTTTTCAGGTCCGTCAGTTCCATCACTACGGTATTGATATTGGCGACATCGAAGCTCTCAATCAGCAGCAAATCCATATAGCCATCATTCAGGTAGGCGTGAGGGCAAAGCACCTGCCCGCCACCGGCCTGACGGCCATTGCCCAATGCGGCCACAACCACATTGCTGTCGTAGGTTTTGCCATCGACGGTGATAGTGCCGGAGTAGGGGACAAAATTCAGGGCCTGTACCATGCCGGACAACACATAGGCGCCGCCACCGAGAAAGTTTTTCAAATCCACCGGCGTTTCCGCAGTCACCTTGGCGCCAAAACCGGCCGTCACCATATTCAGGCAGTGGTTGTTATTGACCCGGATGACATCGACCGCTACCGCCGACTCTTGCAGCGCCAACTGCAAAGCCGCTTTGGGTTCGAGCGGTACATTATTGCCATTGGCAAAATCGTTGGCCGTGCCGAGCGGCAATATACCCATGGGTATGCGCTGCTCGGCAGGGATTTTCATCAGCGCTTCGGTCATTTCATTAAGACTGCCATCACCACCACCGACGATGATTCGATCAGCACCGGCGCGGCAGGCTTCGTCCAGGATCCAGGCCAGATCTCCTCCTTCCCAGGTAACGCGTACGTGCAGATCCATGCCCTGCTCGCGCAATTCATAAATGGCGGCACGGATGTCTTCACGACCGGCTTTCTTTCCGTTCAGGGCAATAAACGCTTTCATAAATTTCGGGCTCGGGTAATGGCTGTCAACAGCCGTTGATGTAAGCAGCTTTCCCGTCTTTGGGTCAAGTCCGATAACTCAACTGTTACCCCGTGGCAGGCCAAGCTATTATGAGCCATCCTGTCATTTAAAATCGGACTTTTCTGGAAGCATCCATGCTCAACTCAGCTACCCCCGCAACATATCATTCGCTCACCATCAGCAATGTGCTGGCGACACTGTCGACACTGATGGGGGCGTTGGTGCTTGTGGGCTGGTACACAGAGAACGTTAATCTGATTCAGGTAAACCCGAGCTTTGTACCCATGCAGTACAACACCGCGCTGGGATTTCTATTATCCGGTTTGGGGCTACTGACACTCAATCAAATGGCCACCGGCATCACCAAACTGTTAGGCAGTCTGGTTGCCATCCTAGGTTGGCTGACCTTGTGCCAATACCTGTTTGGCTGGAACCTTGGGCTGGATCAGCTGTTTATGCAGCACTACATAGACATCAACACCTCTCACCCCGGCCGCATGGCGCCCAATACGGCTCTCTGTTTCGGTTTGGTTGGTGTTGCCCTGGTCTATGCGTCAAGACCAACCAGCGATCGTCAGGACGCCATAACCGCAACACTGGGGTCGGTCATTGCCGCACTGGGACTGGTAGCGTTCAGCGGTTATCTATCCGGTGTGCAAACCACTTACGGCTGGGGGGCATTGACAAAAATGGCGGTCCATACCTCGGCCGGCTTTATTCTGCTGGGCGCGGGACTGTTCAATCATGGCGTACACAGTTACTACAACAAGCACAGTGAGCAGACCTTTGCCGCCTGGTTAAGCTGGCCAGTCGGTATTTTCGGATTGACCCTGACCGCAACACTCTGGCAAGCCATGCACGCTTATGAGCAAAGTCTGCAGGAATTGTCCGGCGTGCACAGCGGCTACGCCGATGAGAGCATGTTGTTGTTCGGGCTGATTTCCACCATCGCTGCGATTCTCACCATCAACCAGCAGCGATTTGCCAAAGACCAGGGTATCCGACGCCATCTTAAAGTGGATCCATCCATGGTGTTGTTGCTCGGCGTCATTCTGTCAGCCTCCATTTTTCAGCTGCTGCAAAGTAACTTTGAAGCCCGGGTGCGACAGAATTTTTATTCGGAAGTGGAGCACCGGGGCAACTCGATCACTCAAATGGCCACCCTGTATCTGGAAAATCTGTATCGGGCCCAAGCCCTGTTTTACGCTTCAGAAGAAGTGACCCAGGAAGAGTTTCGCAAGTTGTCGAGCGCCGACACCAACCGCTATGCCGGGATTCGATCCGTTCAGTGGATGCCTGTCGTGCCAGCCTCTGAAAAGGCCGGCTTTGAGCAGCGTCAAGCCGAGCTTCTGGGCACCGGCTTTAACATTTATGGCATGACTAAGACCGGTGAAACAGCAGCGATTGAGGCCAAAGACTATTTCCCCGTGACTTTTATCGAGCCCTTCCAGACCAATAAAAACTGGTTGGGCTACAGCCCGGCCAATTCGGGCCAGCTGTTTTCCCCCGTGTCGATTGAACAGGCTCTTATTGAGCGCTCCATCACCCTTTCATCGGTGATCACGCTGGAGGAGGATGGCCGGACGACCAAATTGGTCGAGGCGATGATGCCCATTTTCAGGGAACAGACCTCTGGGCCAGACCATTTGTTGGGGTTTGTCGGCATCACCATTGAACCGGGAGTGATGATCAGCAACATCCTGGCGGATTACCTGAAGCCGGCCGGCCTGAATATGGAGTTCATCGATGCCACGGACGCGGATGCGCCCGAGCAGGTCCATTGGCACACATCCAGAATTTACAACGAAGCCAACAATGCCATGCCACTGAGCCAGAATTACAGCATCCGCATTGGCAACCGCACCTTAACCATGATCGCCACCGCGGCCAATGAACAAACCTATCCCAGGTGGTCGGCCTCCAATATTGCGCCGTCTTTAACGATTCTGGTGATCGCCATAACTCTGGCGATGATGATGAAAATGTCGCGCCGACGGGAGGCCGAGCGCAACAAATTCCAAGCAGCCATTGCCGAGCGCGAACGTCAGCTCGGCGCACTGGTTGATACCATCCCGGGTGCTGCCTATAGCTGCCAACTGGATGAACACTGGACCATGCAATACCTCAGTCCTAACGCTGAACTGGTTACCGGATACTCCAGTGAAGGTTTTATTAACAATCGCGAGCGGTCCTGGAATGACATCATCCATCCGGATGACCGCGATTACGTCAGTAACGCCGCCCATAACGCCGTCGAGAATCATCAGGATTACACCCTCGAGTACCGTATTATCAAAGCCAATGGCACCATCGCCTGGGTGTTTGAAAAAGGGCAGGCAATCTATGACCAACAAGGCAGCCCGTTGGAGCTGCACGGTACGGTACTCGACATCAATGATCGCAAATTGATGGAGGGTAAGTTTCAGGGGTTACTGGAAGCGGCCCCGGACAGTGTCATTATCATCAACAATCAGGGCGACATTGCCTTTGTTAACCGCGAAGCCGAGAAGACCTTTGGTTATGGCAAGGAGGAGTTGCTGGGCGAAAAAATTGAAATGTTACTGCCCGATGCCATTCGCGCGCACCACCCAAAAATGCGTCAGGAGTATTTCGAAGCCCCCAGAGTCCGTGCCATGGGCAGTGGTCGGGAACTGCTGGCCAAGACCAAAAGCAACCGAGAAATACCGGTTGAGATCAGCCTGAGCCCATTGCATACCGATGAGGGGTTGCTGGTGTTTGCGGCCATTCGCGATATCACCCTGCGCCGTAAAATGGAAATAGACCTGATCAACGCCAAAGAGCGCGCCGTTGAGGCCACTCAGGCCAAGGGGGAGTTTCTGGCCAATATGAGCCATGAAATCCGTACCCCCATGAACGCCATCATCGGTATGGCCGAACTGGCACTGGATACAGACCTCAACCCATCCCAGTACAACTACATCAACAAAGTCCATCGCTCGGCCGAATCACTGCTTGGCATCATCAACGACATTCTCGACTTTTCCAAAATCGAAGCCGGCAAACTCAATGTCGAGGCCATTGATTTTCGCCTGGAAGACGTGCTCGACAACATTGGCGGGCTGCTGGCCTTCAAGGCCGAAGAGAAAGGCCTGGAGTTGATGTTCGATCTCGAGGATCAGCTGCCATCCTCGCTGATTGGCGACCCCTTGAGACTGGGACAAATCTTGCTGAACCTGGGCAATAACGCGGTGAAATTTACCGAGCAAGGGGAAGTGATCATCCGCGTGTCACAGCAATCGCGCCAGGGCGATGATGTCACCCTGCAATTTGAGATCAAGGATACCGGCATTGGCATCGACAAAGACATGCAGCGCAGCCTGTTCGACTCGTTTTCTCAAGCCGATACCTCAACCACCCGAAAGTTCGGAGGTACCGGCCTGGGTCTGACCATCAGTAAAAGCCTGACCGAATTGATGGGGGGCGAGATTTCCTGTGAAAGCGCCCCCGGACAAGGTTCCACCTTCACCTTTAGCGCCAAATTAACCATCAGCAGCGCTAATATTGCCCGAGCCGATATCAGTGACATTGCTCCTATGCGGGTCTTGGTAGTGGATGACAACAGCAGCTCTCGAGAGATTATCGGCAGTATCCTCGATCGCTTCGGTCTGCGGGTGGAGCTCGCAACCAACGGCTTGGACGCTCTGGGGGTACTGGAGCAGGCCGAGCAGGAGGGGGTTCCCTACGATCTGGTGATCATGGACTGGAAGATGCCCGAACTGGACGGCATTGAAACCACCCGGCTGATTCAAAATGACGACAAGCTGTCCACGCCGCCCACCATTATCATGGTGACAGCCTATGGTAGGGAATCCGCTGTTGAAGCCGCCTCGCAAGTGGATATCAAGGGCTTCCTGACCAAACCGGTCACGCCTTCGACCCTGCTTGATACCATCCTGCTGGCCAAGGGCAAAGAAATCGCCATCAGCACCCGCAGCGGGGATCGCGAAGAAGAGATCGAGCAAGCCTCTCTGAAACTGGCCGGTGCCAGAGTGTTGCTGGTTGAAGACAACGACATCAATATGGAACTGGCCGTGGATGTGCTTGAGCGCCAGAATATTTCCGTTGCGACTGCAATCAATGGTCAGGAGGCTCTGGATAAGCTCGCTACCGAGCAATTTGATGGCGTATTGATGGATTGCCAGATGCCGGTTATGGATGGTTATGAAGCCACCGGCAAAATTCGCGAACAGGATCAGTTTCGGGATTTACCCATTCTGGCCATGACCGCTAACGCCATGGCCGGCGATAAGGAGAAAGTACTGGCCGCCGGGATGAATGACCACATCGCCAAGCCCATCCAGCGCCGTGAATTATTTATGACCATGGCGCGCTGGATCACCCCCGCGCAACCAGCCAATCCCAAGGCGAAAAGGCTGCCAGACAATGCAACTGCAACAGCTTTACCCGATATTGAAGGGATCAATGTCGGCGCCGGACTGGAAACCTGTCAGGGTAACAGTGAGCTGTATGTCTCTTTACTGAGAAAATTTGCCCATCGGGAAGCCGATTTCAAACAGCGCTTTCTCGACAGCATGACCGACAATGATGAACAGACCAAAGCCCGGGTAGCACACACGCTGAAAGGGGTGGCCGCCAATATCGCCGCCAACGAAGTACAGCAGGCCGCCGCCGCTCTTGAATTGCAGTGCAGTGAAGAGCGCCCGGACGCTGAGATTCTGGCGACTCTGGATGTCGTGCAGGCCAAACTCGAGCGGGTCATTCCCAATATTTTAGCGGGACTGCCTGACGATCAACCTGCCATTCCGGCAGATTCTTCCCAGTCACAGGAAAGCTTCGATCACCTGAGGCAATTGCTGGCCGACAGCGATGCCGAGGCGCTGACTGCGGTTAACAAGCTGCGGGGGTTTTACGCTGATGATGCCGATATGGTGGCACTGCTGGAAGCTATTGCCGATGCCGTGGATCAGTTCGACTTTGAACAAGCCGAAGCACTGCTGAATCAGCATATGGAGGCCCATAGCTGAATACAAAAAAGGCCTTCGAAGGAAGGCCTTTATACTTTGGTTTTCCAGCCGCTTCAGGCGGCCTTGGGTTGAACCTCAACCTCGTCTTTCTCTATTTTATCCAGCTCTTCCTGGATAACCTCTTCGGCGCTATCAACGATCTGATCACCGGCGACTCCCGCAATCACAGTAGAAATACCGCCCATCACCAGACGCACACCAAACAGGGTACCAATGGCGTAGAAGCTGGAAGCCGGGAATTGATACATCAGGATACCGGCCAAGGCCAGAGTCACAATGGAACTGAACAGTGACCAACCCCAGCTACCATACTTGTGACGATACTCGTCAATGGTGACATAGATTGAAATGCAGCCGTCGGCAATAAAGTAGGCAATCGCCAGAGCAGTCAGTGCCATCAGGTTAACCACGGGCATCATAAACATGGCCACGCCAATAACGATGGTCAGTACACCCAGAATCAGTTTGGCCAGGCCGGCTCCCCAAAATTTGTCTTTGAATGAAAAGGCAGCCATGGTGCATCCGGCAGAAACCACCAGGATGGCAACCAGACCAGAGGCGGCGACGCCGGAAATAAATGGGGCCGCCAAAGCCAGCATGCCGGCGATCATCAGTCCCATACCACCGGCGACCATCAGCCGCGAGGGTACACGAAAAGGTACAGATTCAATGTTCATAGTGTTTCTCCAAATATATATGTAATCAGTCAAGGGCGCGGTTGAATGCTTTCCCGACGCTTGGAGACAGTTTGGGTTTTCCCCGGTTTTTTGTATGTGTCGCTTACTGGCGGGTTTGTGTCTTGCCACCGGTGCTGCTGTGACCCATTTGCCCATGATGTAAATCTTTCTCTTTCTAACCCTTATTTGTTGTCCCTCACTGTGCCTTGCATGGCACACATTGCGGCCGCTGTTGTACACATCACTTTATTCGAACCGAACCCATACTGGATCCATCAATTACGCACAGCGACCGACTTAAACCGAGGAAAACCACATGAAAATTTCAATCATCGATAAAGAGTTCGAACAAAAAGTGGATCAAATGGAAACCACCATCAAGCAGCTGGATGCCAAGTTTGCCGAGCAACAGGACGCCCTGAAGCAACTGGAAAAGACCCAGAGCCTGTTTGAGCAGGCGCTCAACAAACTGGTTGAAAAGGAAGATCTGGATCCCGCTATTCACAAGGTCAACAACAACCTGAAGTCGTTACGCAAAGACATCACTGACGCAGAAAAAGAAGCCATCGACTATGTTTACAATCTGGCCGATGAGCAGGATATAGATCTGGACGCCATCAAGAATAAATCCGTGGATGCTCTGCACAGCATTGCCGACGCGGTGGAGTCACTGCCAGAAAAGCGTGCTTCATAAATTACAAAGCCTCTCCTAGGCTTAAGGAGAGGCTGGTCTAACCGGGGAGAGGACTCATGGACAACAACATCGAAAAAGCGAAGATGCTCTACGAAATAGAGAAGTGCTTCGTAAAAACCGAAATTAAACAGCAAAAGAAATCCGTAATTTTTCTGGGTATTGCCATTGCTCTGGCCGGCATCACCCTGTTTGCCATCAATGTGGCCATTGGTTTGAGCCTGTCCGATCTGGATGAGTACGCCAAAAACGCCTGGATCATTGCCGGCATTAACGCCGTGCTGTTGTGCATTCCGGTGGCCTGTATGATTCCCAAGCCTATAGACGACCCGGACAAGGCAGCCCTGAGAATACGCGACGCTCTGCTCAACGATCTGCAGCAAGACTTTGATGACAAACTCCACACCATGCAGGACAACATTGAGCGCATTGATCAGTGGGGCAAGGATTTCAAAGCCTTTACCGAAGGCGGCGTGACTGCCCTGATCCCGCTGGTTAAAACCGTGGTGGAAATGGTCAACAAACCGACCAAAAAAGACCACTGATCAGATCATCCGGATAGGGCGCTATGAATATCTACAAAGCCACCGCATTTTGTCTGGTACTGGGCTTTACCGCCCTGGTACTGATTTTTGCCAAACAGCTGTTGATTCCACTGGTGCTCGCCACCCTGATGTGGCTATTGGTCGACGCGCTGCGCAACCGGCTGATGCACGTCACCATTCTGGGACAGAAATTGCCCGGGTTTGCCATTCCCATTATTTCGATCATCACCATCACCGCGGTGTTGATGGCTTTTTATGCCATTTTTGAAAGTCAGGCCACCCTGATTGTGGACTCGCTGCCCACCTATGAAGAAAAGATGCAGCAACGCATAGCCAGCGTCTCTGAATACACCGGTGTGGATGTCGAGCACTGGGTAAACTCCGCTGCCAGCTCCATGGATGTTTCCAGCATGCTGTCGTCGGTGGCCAACTCAACCGGCAGCCTGATTGCCAGCTCAATCCTGATTATCATCTACGTCAGTTTTATGCTGTTGGAACAATCCAGTGGTGCCAAAAAGCTGGCCAAACTGGCTGCGGTGTCACCGGTGTTTTCGGTAACCCGGCAGATCCTCAGTGACAGTTCATTCCAGATCAAACGCTATATCTGGCTCAAGAGTGTTGTAAGCGCCTTAACCGGGTTTCTCAGCTATCTGATGCTGTTGTACTTTGGCGTGGACTTCCCGGAACTCTGGGCCATTCTGGCCTTTATGCTGAATTTTATTCCCAATATCGGTTCGTTTCTTGGGGTTATTTTTCCCAGCCTGCTGGCACTGGTGCAGTTCGATGATTTCTGGTCGTTCGCATTGGTGGTGCTCTCACTGGGGCTGATCCAGTTCGTGGTGGGCAACGTGTTTGAACCCGCTTATATGGGTAAATCCCTCAACCTGAGCCCATTGGCGATTCTATTATCCCTGAGCTTCTGGGGCATGATCTGGGGAATCCCGGGCATGTTTCTGGCCGTTCCCATGATGGTGGCCACCTCGATCGTGCTCTCCCATGTGCCGGAAATGCGCTGGATATCAATTCTTATGTCGGAAGACGGGGAACTGGCTCAGGCAGAAACCAAGCCGACACACAATGAATCCCTTTGATACCACATACCCCATTGAGGAATTTGATCACACTGAGTGCATCATCTGAAGGGGAGTGTAGGGATCATGAAATCGAGCTACTGGATCAGCACCAGCGCCAAATATTTAGTCAAAGTCGCCATCTGTTTTACTTTTGTTACCAGCTGCTGGGGCATGGATACCATTCAGCTCAACAGCACGAGCAGCAAGGGTTACTATCTGATAAAAGTGGATGCTGAGACGATCGACTCGGCCACACTCAAATTGATCGACAACCTGAAAACCACCGGTCTGATCTATGTTGAACAGAGCAACGATGCCAAGGCAATTAAAACCCATTTGCCATTGGCCAGTAGCGACCATCAACCAGCGACAGCGAATCAACAACAGATTCAGACTCTGTCTTTCTAACGCAGGTTGCTTGTTTTTTACTCCGGTTTATTTCAGTCGCACAAAGGGCGCCAGAGACGCCTCAAGGGTTGCCTTATTGAAAGGTTTGTTGATCAGCCCTGTAAATCCTGCCTGTGAAAAACGCTGTTGGTCTTCAATCATGGCGTGGGCCGTCATGGCAAACACCGGGGTCTCGGCAGTACCCAGCTGTTGCTCATGTTGGCGCAACGCTTCAAAGGCGGTCATGCCATCCATCACCGGCATTTCAATGTCCATCAAAATGCATTGATAGCTGTTGCCTTTCGCCAGATTCAGGCCTTCCTCACCGTTATTGGCCACATCAAAATCGATCTGCAAATGACGCAGTTGCTCACCGATGATTTCCTGAAGGATATCGTCGTCTTCAACCACCAGAATTTTCTGCTCAATCGCCGGCGACTGGCCCTGCAGCTTATCCCGGGAAGATAAATTAAGGGCTAGTATCTCTGACAAATAACGGGGGGTGCAGGGCAAAACAACCGGTGTGGCCAACATGCTGGTCATCTTTTTGCTGTTGCTGACCTCACTGTCGGTGAAAATCGGCACAATACGGCCACTAAAATGGGGCACGGTTCTGGACCAGTCTGATTGCGGGATCAAGTCATTGGCATCGATCAGCATAATATCCATCCGCGATGTATCGATCTTTCCCTGAAGGCAATCGTCTGCGGCGCAGACGATGGGTTTGCAGCCCAACAGTTTCAGGGTTTTGACTAGCTCTGGAGTCCAGGTCTTGCGCGGTACTATGACCGAATAATCGAGGGTTTTCAGAGGTTGATTCTCGACAACCTCCAAACTGAAATGAACCGTACAGCAGTGGTGCTGGTAATCGATTGCCAACTCAGCGTCCAGATAATCCGCCAGTTGCTGGCAGTACTGGATTTTCTTTTCATCGAGGGTCAACGGCAGCTTGTCTTCATCAATGGATGACTCCGGGGTACTCAACGCCAGATTAACCTCAATGCGCAACTTGTCATCATCGCTGTGAATCTGGCGACAGGACAAGGTCAGACAGGCATTATTGCGTGCTTTAATCAGGGCAACCCCCAGATTCAACAGCAACTGTTGCAGGTGTGAACGGTCACCCCGGCATTTGGGGTAGTACTGGGGGTCACTGCTGTAGGCCAGCCGGATCTGGTTGGCGCTGGCCCTGTCGGCAATGATTTCAAAAAAAGTATCAATCAGGGTTTCGGGAAAGAAATTGGTATCGCGTTCGATAAAGCGTGGCGTATCCACCTGATTGATGTTGCTGATATCACCAATGATATCCAGCAGGTAATGACTCGAACTCAGGAGGCGCTGCAGATACCCATGCAAACCGACGTCTTCGTTTTTCTCAATGGCCAGTTCGGACAAGCCAATCAGGTGACTGATGGGGGTACGCACATCGTGGCTCAGACGGCTGACAAAATCCGACTTCTCACGATTGGCATTTTCTGCTTCGGCCTTGGCCTGCTGGAGCAGATCCATGGTATCGCGCAACTCCTGCTCAGTCGCCTTACGCCGTTGAATTTCAGTGAAGAGCTGGCTGTTCCAGTCCTCTATCTGCTGCTTTTCCCGGGCGTCACTGGCGGACAAAAAACGGTAGTCATCGTCTGGCAACTGTTTATCGGCAGCCCACTGCCAGGCCTGGCTTAGTGCCTCACCAGAGAGCAGGGCGGCTTCATCGTGATCCTTGCGCCAGCGCTGCAGGTCATCGGCATAGGGTCTGAGCGAGCCGGTCGCCTTGGTCAACCACTCGCGATCAAACACATGGCTGTATAACTCGGCACGCAGGGACAGCACGTCGTGATGGATATTGATCAGACCCGACAGGCGCAGGCGTGAGTAATCCGCATCATCCACCACAAATTGGCGATCCGGACTATCGAGCAAACGGGCATAGGTATCGAGATTGAAGGTGGCGTAGCGAGGGTCGTTGAGGAGACGATCACGAATGGTGCGCAGGTGTTCCGGGTTATCCTGACTGCTCCAGTTCAGCAGAATTTTGGTTTGAATCAGCTCGGTTAACCATAGCGCTTCATCTCTGGCTTCATCGTTGTCCGGGTTATCACTGATCAACTGACAGATTTTCTGAGTGAGGAAGGGCTGTCCACCGCTCCAGTGCAGTACCTCCTGCAGCAACCGGTTATTATCCAGCTGACTGACGTTAAAATTGTCCGCCAGCGGGGCGGCCTGTTCCAGCTCAAATCCGGTCAGCTCAATGGCGCGGCCTATATTGAACGGCGAGCGGGTATTGTCAGACACCAGATCCTGAGGCAGAGCCACCCCAAAAAAAGCAAATTGGATGTTTTCCAACTGGGGTTTTTCTGCCCGCTTGTTGTAGCAGGCGCGAATTACGGCAAAGAAGTCATCGGCGGCAAAGGGCAAGCTGAGAACGCTGTCTACCTCATCAAAAAACAGCGCGTATTGGCAATCGGGATCAAGGTTGCTGATATGATCCAGAAAGTTGGCAAACCGCGCCGCCGGACTGATTTCACCCTGTTGATTCCACCATTGCAGCATGGCGTTGGTGGCCCCCAGTGCCAATCCCCGCCATATTTCACTGATGACGCCGGCGTACCATTGCTCCTGATTAATCTGGACACTGCCAATGCGGCTCAAATCGATAAACGCACAGTGGTAACCCCGCTCACTCAGGGCTTTTTTGGTGTGCAGCAGCAACGAGGATTTGCCCATTTGGCGGGAGTTAAATACGTAGCAAACTTCTCGATTTAACAGGGCATCGAATAGCTCTGTGTCGGCCTCACGTTCAATATAGAAGCCCTGTTCCTCAGCGACACTGCCACCCACCTGATACGTTGGCATGACCGGGCCCTGAGTTAAATGGCGTCGAGCAGAAAGTTAGAGGCCAAATGATTGACCGGGAGGGTCTTGCCGTCCTTAATTCTGGCCAGACCCAAGCGCTCCAGCTGGTAGCTCTCTATCGGCAATAATTTCTGATCGCCATCGCCGTGTAATTTTTTGAAGCCTGACATGGCATTGGCATTGGCACTCAGATCACTGAGCAACTGAGTCAGGAAATCGTGAAACAGACCGCCGGGTTTGCTGGACATACTGAGAATATTCTCAATCTCTTCACGAGGGCTTTCAATCAACCCCTCTTTGCTGGCCAGTGTGTAGAGCACCAGCTGGATCAGATAGGGATGGCCATTCACAGCGGTATGCAAAATACTCACAGGATTGTGCAAGGTGCCATCGGCGTGCCAGTTGAGACCATAGGCTTTACCCAACTGGGCCACCTGCTCCTGACTGAAAGGCGATAACTCAATGGCCAGACCGATATTAAAGGGCGACAGGTTGAGATCGAGCTGGACATACACCTCGGTGGAATACACCAGAACCTGTCTCAGTTTTTGCATGTCCTGATTGTGTTTGGCCTCTTCAAACCAGGAGCGCAGCAGCGGCAGAAAATCCTGACTGACCTCTTCAAAATCAAAGATGCGATTAAGCTCATTGATCACCAACACCACAGGGGCATCCAGATCTGCGAGGATGGCCTGTTGCAAATAGTTGGTGCAACTGAGTTTGCTCCCAATCAGTGGGTTCCAATAGTCGTCCAGTTCCGCCTTGATGCCCAACTGCGCGCTGATTTGCAGACAGAGCCATTTCAGCAGTAAATCCAGATCCGTCAGAATGTTGCGATCGGCTTGCTGTAAATCGACGCTGACTCGATGATAGCCATCGGTTTCGGCCTGATCCAGTACCCGCAACATCAGGGAGCTTTTGCCCATTTTCTTGGGCCCTTTGATGCGCAGTACACAGCCCGGGTTATTCAGCTCGGCGTAGGCACGGGCCTCTTCAGCAGAGCGCTCAATATAGAAGGGTGAGCTGAAAGACAAAGCGGCACCGGGGTATTCCAATACGGTCTTGCGCTGAGAAGAGGCCTCGACCAGGCGCTCTTCCAGTAGCGGGCGAAAATTGCGCTTGGTAACACTCTGACCGAGAGAATCGCTGAGGGATTTCCACAGTTGCGAACCGGCTTTGCGGATGTAATCGTGATCGTAACCGGTTTCATCGGAAATGATGTTATAACCCTTACCCTGCCAGGAAAGCCTGAAAACTTCGACCTTGATCAAGCTGAGTTCATCAGACGCTAAGACCGTCTGCAATAAATCTTTGGCTTCCTGGTGATTCATCCTTAATTCCTTGTTGGTTACTGGATCAATGACTCCAACAGTTGAGTTAACTGTTCGGCATTAACCGGTTTTTTCAGATAGTCGCTGGCGCCGGCATCCAGACACTGTTGCCTGTCTTCTTCTCGAGTTGAGGCGCTGACCATAATTATCGGGATCTGTGATTGTGGCGGGCTTTTCTTTAACTCTTTAATGACCGCTATACCATCCATTTCCGGCATCATCATATCCAGAATAATGGCATCGGGCAGGGTTGCCGAGGCACAAATATTCAGACATTTAGCGCCACTGGTAGCGGCCTTGATACGATAGCTGCCCGATAACAGGCCATTAATCAGATGAATATTGTCCGGTTCATCGTCTACCACCAACACTACTTTTTCGGATCTTTGATTCATCAATTAACGGTTCCTGCGTTGCTATTGCCGGTTATTAAATCATTTGGCTTTTAACGACACAAACATTCAATTTAACGATTTAAGCCGGCCATGGTAAGTGACCTGATATCGCTTAAACACACTTTATTATTACCGTTGCACACATTATTTCCACGGATCTGCTCTTAAAGTGTACTCAACATTTAACAAAGCGGATCTGTTGATCATGAATTCCATTAAAAAGATTGCCACGGTTGCTCTGGGTTTTGCGGCCTATTCGCTGACCGATATCACCCGAGCGGAGGACGAGGTACAGGACATGTCCGATCCTCTGGCGGTATACACCCAGGCTGGTTTTGGGATTACCGACAAGGGGCTCAACATCAAAATCGGCCAGACCTACGACACCGGCAGTGACACTACCATGGGCATGAATATTATCGAGCTCAAGGGTGTTTTTGGGGAATCCCTGGGCTTCCGCGGCAGTGATGAACCCCTTTATGGCCATGTCGATGATTCTATCGACAGTTTCCGCTTTCGTAATTTTAAAGTGGATATGACCAATGGCCGTGGCAGTCAGATCGATGCCAATATCAATATCGATGGTGAAACAGGCGACGTTTCCTACAGCCTGATTCAGGCGCTACCCAAGTGGGGCCCGATGCAACTGTACCCTCTGGCAGGTCTCGGGGTCAGCGCTGCCAACGACAGTGACGATGGCTTTGAGATTCCCGGCGCCTTTGGCGTGCTGGGCTTTTACGGCAAATTTACAGTAACCGACAACATCTGGATCAACTACAACCCGGTGTGGCTCTCCACTCTGGCTGGTAGCAATGATTACGAAGACGGTCACTACGCAGGTGACAGTAATATTCTGGCCCATGAATTTGCCATCTCTTATCAATTTACCCCTCGCTTCAATATGCGTTATTTCGCCAACTGGAATGAGGTTGTGGACTACGGTGATGGTGACCACCGTCTGGAGTTTAACTACCAACTCTAGAGAACAGTCACTGCTTCTCCGGCAAGTATCCTCCCCCTTGCTGCCTTAACCTCTTAAGAGAGGTTACAGGCAGCTTTTTTTGTGCCCCAGAAACAAAAGAGTTTCAGCACCTTGCCTATCATGCCTGATCATAGTAACCGCATAAAAAGTGGGGAGTCTTTCCGTTATGGATTGTTCTAATATCGGCCTGCTGAAAGGGCGGTGAGCAAGAGCACCAAATAAACGATGGTTTTAGCAATAATGCCGTTGAATGATTGCGGTTATTCCGCTGTGGTCAGTTACAGCCACCCATACAAACTTATGTACCGAGGACAATTAGTCATCGAACACAAAAAAGGCCAATCATTCAAAGATGATTGGCCTCTTCAGTGGCGTTGCATGGCGACTTACCAGGGGTTGGCTACGATCAACATACCCACCAGCAAAATACCAATACAGCCCAATACCATCAGGTTATCGTACAGTTTTTCGGATTTTGACTCGATATGCATAATACACCTCCAAGGTTTCAATCAGTGTTGGCGCTGAACCAAACTTCATTTCTCAACGTTGGGTGTAATTTTGCTCGTAATCCCTCTTCAGGTATGTGTTGTGTGTATCCGGGTTTGTGCCTTTCGAGCCCTATTCTACAGTGACAGATTTGGCCAAATTGCGGGGCTGATCTACATCCGTACCTTTCAATACCGCCACATAATAGGACAGTAACTGCAAGGGCAGGGTATAAATGATTGGTGCAATGCTGACCGGTACATGGGGAATATTCATGATGGTGGCGTTGTCGTCGCTTTCAAAACCGGAGTTTTTATCCGCAAACACAAACAGCTTACCGCCACGGGCCTGAACTTCCTCCAGATTGGATTTCAATTTTTCCAGCAGGTCGTTATTGGGCGCAACGGCTACTACCGGCATATCGCTGTCCACCAGTGCCAGAGGTCCATGTTTTAACTCACCAGCGGGATAGGCTTCGGCATGAATATAGGAAATCTCTTTGAGCTTCAGTGCACCTTCCAGTGCTACCGGGTATTCCACACCGCGCCCCAAAAACAGAGAATGATGCTTTTCTGCAAAAGCCTCACTCATCGCTTCAATGTCCTTATCCAGTGCCAGTACTTCTTCACACACTTCTGGTAAATGGTGCAACGCGCCAACCAATTGTGCTTCTTTACTCTCGCTCAACTGATGGCGGCGACCGATGGCAATCACCAGCAGTTGCAAGGCAATCAGCTGGGTAGTGAAGGCCTTAGTAGATGCAACGCCAATTTCCGGACCGGCCAATGTCATCAGACTCAGATCGGATTCGCGCACCAGTGAACTGTTGGCAACATTACACACGGTCAGGGATGCCAGATAACCTTCTTTACGGCTGTCGCGCAACGCTGCCAAAGTATCGGCTGTTTCACCGGACTGAGAAATGGTCACCAGCAGCGTATTTTTCGGCGCTACGGTTTTGCGGTAGCGGAATTCACTGGCCACCTCGACAGAACAGGGCACGCCGGCCCAATCTTCAAACCAGTAACGCGACACCATACCCGCATGATAACTGGTACCACAGGCAACAATCTGAATGTGCTCGATGCGATCGAAGATGTCTTTGGCATTGGCACCAAAGGCTTCTTCCAACAACTTGGTTTTGCCAATGCGGCCTTGCAAGGTGTTTTTAAATACCTGTGCCTGCTCATGGATTTCCTTGAGCATATAGTGCTTGTATTCGCCTTTCTCGGCGGATTCTTGGGCATCGGTTAATTGATCAATGTCTCTCTCAACCGCCTCACCGTTGTTTGTGATGGCAATATCAGTACAGGTGATTTCCGCCATATCGCCTTCATCCAGATAGATAAAGCGATCTGTGACCTGACGCAGAGCGAGGGTGTCGGAGGCAATAAAGTTTTCCTCCATTCCCACACCGATGACCAGTGGACTACCACTTCGGGCAGCAACAATTTTTCCAACTTCTCTGGTCGAGCAAACGCCCAGTGCGTAAGCGCCATCAAAGGCCTGAATGGCTTCGGCTACCGATTGTTGCAACGACCCGGTTTTTTCATAGAGGCTATGGACCAGATGGGCAACCACTTCGGTGTCGGTTTCGGAGACAAACTCATAACCCTGAGCTTTCAACTGAGTACGCAGTTCTTCGTGATTTTCAATAATGCCGTTATGAACCACGGCAATATGATCCGAGCAGTGCGGATGAGCGTTTATTTCACTGGGTTTTCCGTGGGTTGCCCAACGAGTATGGGCGATTCCCAGGGTTCCCTTTACTGGATCGTCATCCACCTTATCTTGCAGGCTCTGAACCTTGCCCAAGGCTTTGCGCACTTTCAACTGACCATCTTCCAAAATGGCCAGACCGGCAGAATCATAGCCGCGATACTCAAGGCGCTTAAGGCCTTCAATCAATATTCCAGCAACGTTTCTCTGAGCCGTAGCTCCTACAATTCCACACATAGATCTTTGTAATTCCTGAGTTACTTCTTGGTCGGCCGTTTCCAGCTTTTGATACTGCGTTGTTTGGCTCGGGCCACTGCCAGTGCACCATCTTCTACATCGGTCGTTATGGTAGCGCCCGCAGCAACTGTGGCATTCTCACCGATGGTTACCGGTGCCACCAAACTGCTGTTGGAGCCGATAAACGCGCCGTTCTTTATTGTTGTTTTGGATTTGTTAACACCATCGTAATTACAGGTAATGGTACCAGCGCCAACATTAACACCGTCACCAATTTCTGAATCACCAATATAGGTGAGATGATTAACCTTACTACCTTCGCCAATAATGGCTTTTTTGGTTTCAACAAAGTTACCCAGCTTGGCTCCCTTCGACAAAACTGTACCGGGGCGAACACGGGCATAAGGTCCAATGTCACAGGCCTCACCAATCACTGCGTCTTCACAAACGGTATTGGCTTTCACCACAGTACCGGCCGCAATGCTGGTATTGATCAGCTGACAATTGGGGCCAATTCTAACACCATCACCCAAGCTAACCTTGCCTTCGATCACACAATTAACATCGATAATAACGTCTTGCCCCAGGGTCAATTCACCACGGCAATCAAAGCGGGATGGATCGAGTAGGGTGGCACCATCCTGCATGGCCATATCGGCCTGGCGCTGTTGGTAGTAGCGCTCCAATTGTGCCTGTTGACGCCGGTCATTAACACCCAGCACCTCTTCCTCTTCGAGTACCACTTGGGTGTTGATACGCTTGCCTTCAGCTTGAGCCAGGGCGATAACATCCGTCAGGTAATATTCTTTTTGGGCGTTGTTGTCACTTAATTGTGGCAACCAGCGGTTAAGATCCTTACCCCAGATCGCCATAACACCAGTATTGCCTTCGGTAATGGCTTTTTGCTCAGGGGAGGCATCCTTCTCTTCAACAATGGCGGTTACCTGATTAGCACCATCGCGAATAATCCGACCATAGCCCGTTGGGTTGGCCAGCTCTACGGTCAGCAAGCCCATGCTGTCGCTGTCGATACCATCAATCAGAGATTGCAGGGTTTCGATTTTAATAAGCGGTACATCACCATAGAGAATCAAATTCAATGCATCATTGCGCAGATGCTGTTGTGCCTGTTGCACGGCGTGACCGGTGCCCAATTGCTCTGCCTGTAATACAAAGCGCACATCGTCATTCTGATATTGCTGTTCTACCAGCTCGGCACCGTGACCAATTACCACATTGAGGTAATCGGCGTTTAATGTACGAGCCGTATCCAGTACATGCCCCAACATCGGCTTGCCACCAACAGGGTGCAGTACTTTGGGAAGGGCCGATTTCATGCGGGTGCCTTTGCCCGCTGCCAATACAACAATATCCAACATTGGTTTAACTCATTTTATAAAAGCCAGAAATGGAAAAGGGTAGCCTAGGGCTACCCTTTTTCGGATCGTTACAAACGACTCAAACTTAACCCAATTTCTTGCGGATAGCCTGAATAGTTCGCAACTGTGCAGCGGCTTCAGCCAGCTGAGTAGCGGCTCTGGAGTAATCAAACTCACCGGTTTGATTGGCCAGGGCGTGTTCAGCTTCTTTCTTGGCTTCAAGTGCTGCAGCTTCATCCATATCGCCTGCACGCAGTGCGGTATCCGCCAGTACAGTTACGTGGTAGGGCTGAACCTCCAGATAACCGCCGGATACGTAGTAGACCTCTTCTTCGCCATCTTGCTTGATAACGCGGATCGGTCCAGGCTGCAGACCGGTCAACAGAGGGGCGTGACCGTAGGCAACACCTACATCACCCTCGCTGCCTGCGGCAACAACCATCTCCACCAATCCGGAGAAGATTTCTTCTTCTGCGCTAACGATGTCACAGTGGACAGTCATAGCCATTTTTTTCGCCTCTTTTTGTGCTTTTTCACCTAGGGGCCTGATTTTAAAACTGAGAGTCTAAAACCTAGCCCCAGGCTATTAGCTAGCGATAAAACTGAGATTAAAAGCCGAGCTTACATGCTCTTGGCTTTCTCAACAGCCTCTTCAATACCACCAACCATGTAGAACGCCTGCTCTGGCATATCATCGTACTCGCCAGCCAACATGGCTTTAAAGCTGCTGATGGTATCTTTCAGAGACACGTACTTACCAGGTGCACCGGTGAATACTTCTGCCACGTGGAAAGGCTGAGACAGGAAGCGCTCAATCTTACGAGCACGGGATACAGTCAGCTTGTCTTCTTCAGACAGCTCGTCCATACCCAGAATCGCAATGATGTCTTTCAGCTCTTTATAGCGCTGCAGTACAGACTGTACGCCACGGGCTACGCTGTAGTGCTCTTCACCGATGATCAGAGGGTCCAGCTGACGAGAAGTGGAGTCCAGAGGATCAATTGCCGGGTAGATACCCTTAGCAGCAATATCACGGCTCAGTACAACGGTGGAGTCCAAGTGAGCAAAGGTGGTCGCCGGGGATGGGTCAGTCAAGTCATCCGCAGGTACGTATACCGCCTGGATAGAGGTAATAGAACCAGTCTTAGTGGAAGTAATACGCTCCTGCAGTACACCCATCTCTTCTGCCAGAGTAGGCTGGTAACCTACCGCAGAAGGCATACGACCCAACAGTGCAGATACTTCGGTACCCGCCAGGGTGTAACGGTAGATGTTATCAACGAACAACAGTACGTCTTTACCTTCGTCACGGAACTTTTCTGCCATGGTCAGACCAGTCAGAGCAACACGCAGACGGTTTCCTGGGGGCTCATTCATCTGGCCGTAAACCATCGCTACTTTTGACTCGTCGAACTTGTCAACGTTTACAACGCCGGCTTCCTGCATCTCGTAGTAGAAGTCGTTACCCTCACGAGTACGCTCACCTACACCAGCAAATACAGACAGACCACTGTGCTCAGTTGCGATGTTGTTGATCAGCTCCATCATGTTTACGGTTTTACCTACACCCGCACCACCGAACAGACCAACTTTACCACCCTTGGCGAAAGGACAAACCAGATCAATTACCTTGATGCCGGTTTCCAGCAGTTCTTCAGAAGCAGCCAGCTCATCATAGGCTGGGGCTTCGCGGTGGATAGAGGCGCGCTCTTTCTCACCGATTGGGCCTTTTTCATCAATAGGATTGCCCAATACATCCATAATACGACCCAAGGTCTCGGTACCA
>NZ_BAABNJ010000010.1:0-146378 GCF_040362265.1 Candidatus Pelagadaptatus aseana | reverse complement strand
ATATTGCTTTGTGCCAGCTCTAAAACTGGGAAATCTACATCCTTGATGGCATTTAACCGATCAATATTTTTGTTGCCCGAATTGATGATCACCAGCAGGAACACCAAAAAGCCTATAGTGGCCACCAGCGGAATAACCGCAATCTTTAATTTGATGCTCAGATCATTAAGCCGACCCATTTAACACTCCAGGCAATATTATTTGTGTTTGAAGTTATAGTAGTCCCCTTTTTGGCCATTTTCCGAAGAATTAGCCTTAAAGGGAAAGTTGTTAATCGAATTATCGGCGAGGAAAGGGTGAACTTTAGAAGGATTATTGCCAGCGCAGACTGTCATGCAGTGCGACTACGGTCCCGACTATAACCAGTGTCGGCGCTTTAAATTGTTTCTGGCTGGCGATGTCAGAAATGGTTGATACAGTGGCTGTGGTCACTCGTTGCTCGGGGGTGGTCCCCTTTTCAATAATCGCAACAGGCAAATCCGGTGAAGCCCCTTGAATCTGGAGATTACGCATAATATTGGGCAATTCACCAAGCCCCATATAGAAAACCAGAGTTTGGTCCGGCTTGGCCAAGGATGCCCAGTCAAGGTCATCCCCCTGACTTTTTAAATGACCGGTGACAAATCGAACAGACTGGGAGTGGTCGCGATGGGTCAAAGGAATACCGGCGTAGGAGGAACAACCGGAAGCAGCTGTAATACCCGGCACCACTTGGAAAGACACACCATTGCGAGCCAGCAACTCCAGCTCTTCACCACCGCGACCAAAGATAAACGGGTCGCCACCTTTCAGGCGCAGAACCTGCTTACCCTGTTTGGCCAGATCAACCAGTAATTGATTGATATCCGGTTGTGGCACACTGTGGTCGGCCTTGCGTTTGCCGACATAGATTTTTTCAACCTGCCGCGGCAGCAAGCTCATTATATCCTCGGACACCAGACGATCGTATAAAACCACTTCGGCCTGCTGGATCAGCTTCAACGCCTTGACAGTCAATAAATCTGGATCACCGGGGCCTGCGCCGACCAGAAACACCTGACCGGTTAATCTTCCGGCTTGCGCCTGCTTCAATTGCTCCTGAAACTGGGCATCCGCTCGCTCGGAGTCACCGCGCAGCACCATATCCTTGATCGGACTGCTTAATATCTGATGCCAGAAACGCCTTCTGAAGCTGGCATCCTGCAGAATACCAGCCACACGCTTTCGCCAACTTTCAGCCCATGCACTCAAACGGCCAAAGTCTGCCGGGATAAAGGCTTCAAGGTGCTGTTTCAGGTAGCGGGTGATGGTAGGTGATTGGCCATCCGTGTGCAGCGCCACGGTAACATTTTGGCGCTCGATGATGGCGGGAAGCAGTAAATTGCCCTGTTCTGCATCGCTTGCAACATTCACCAGCAGCCCCTGCTGTTTGCATTGCTTGGCAATGTCGTCATTCAGCTTACGGTCATTGGTAGCGGCAATGATTAAAGCGAAGCGATCCAGTGACAGATCCACGGAATTGCTCTCGGACCAGGTCTGTGGATACCACTTCAACCCGGCTTCAATCAAAGGCGCAAAATCATCCTCAATCTCAGGGGCAATCAACTCAATGTCTGCTCCGGTCCGCATCAGTGTTTTACACTTGCGCAACGCAATGGCTCCCCCGCCTATAACCAGGCAGGGTTTATCTTCAAGCTTGAGGCCCAGCGGTAAGTATTTCATTGCCCGCCGATCTGAGTAACGCCACCCATGTAAGGCTGTAAGACTTCAGGAACCAGCACGCTGCCATCGGGTTGCTGGTAATTTTCCAGCACTGCAATCAGGGTGCGACCCACTGCCAATCCTGAACCATTGAGGGTATGCAGCAGTTCTGGCTTACCCGTTTCAGAGTTGCGGAAGCGAGCTTTCATCCGGCGCGCCTGAAAATCACCAAAGGTGCTGCAGGAAGAAATCTCACGGTACTTCTCCTGAGAAGGCAGCCACACCTCAATGTCATAGGTCTTGGCAGATGAAAAGCCGAGATCGCCACCACACAGAATCACGGTCCGATAAGGCAGATCAAGAGCCTGCAGTATCGCTTCGGCATTGCCTGTCAAAGCTTCCAGAGCAGCGTCGGACTCCTGCGGTTTGACGAACTGAACCAGCTCAACTTTTTCAAACTGATGCTGACGAATCATGCCGCGGGTATCACGGCCATGACTGCCAGCCTCGGAGCGGAAACACGGTGTATGGCACACAAACTTGAGTGGCAGAACCGAGTCGTCCTGAACAATTTCATTACGCAGAATATTGGTAACCGGCACTTCCGCCGTTGGGATCAGGTAAAACTCGCGGTCATCGTTGAGTTTAAACAGATCGTCCTCAAACTTGGGCAGTTGACCGGTGCCATAGAGGGAATCTTTGTTGACTACAAAGGGAACATAGATCTCTTCGTAGCCGTGCTCAGCAATGTGTGTATTGAGCATAAACTGAATCAAGGCCCGGTGAAGACGGGCAATACCGCCCTGCATTACCGCGAAGCGTGAACCGGTCAGCTTTGACGCCGTATCAAAGTCGAGTCCGCCGAGCTGAGCGCCCAGGTCCACATGATCCTTGACCTCAAAATCAAAGGATTTGGGCGTACCCCAGGTTCTGATTTCGACATTGTCGTCTTCACTTTCACCTGCAGGGACGGCATCAGATGGAATATTGGGTACACCGCTGAGCAAATCTTCCAGCTTCAGTTGGATCTGGGCCAGCTGCTCCTCGGCTGCCTGTTTCTGCTTTTTAAGGTTGCCCACTTCTTGTAACAGGGGCTGAATGTCTTCACCAGCAGCCTTGGCTTTACCAATACTTTGGGCGCGGGCATTACTTTCCTTCTGAAGATTTTCAGTTTTGGTTTGTATGACCTTGCGCTCTTCCTCCAGAGCTTTAAAGCCCGCCACATCCAGTTCAAAACCTTTAATGCGAAGCTTTTCAGCAACAACTTCGGGATTAGAGCGAATTAATTTCGAATCAAGCATATCTACAAACCAGTCAAATAATACGAATTGTGAGTGAATAACCGGCCCAAACAGCCAGTAAGCAACCGACGACGCTAACCAGCATATAGGTTGCTGCGGTTGCAATAAAACCTTGTTGCAGGAGAGTCAGTGCCTCCAGAGCAAAGGTGGAAAATGTGGTAAAAGCGCCGAGAAAACCGGCCATGATGACCAATCGCCATTGATCGCTCAACAGCCCGCGCTCGACAATGTAAACGTAGGCCATACCAATCAAGAAAGAACCCAGAACATTGATGCACAGTGTTGCTATAGGAAATCGATGAGACACCAGTGGCACAGAATAAATGGTAATGGCGTAACGACTCATTGCCCCCAGAGCGCCACCGAGGGCCACTGCTAACCACTGCATGGAAAATCCTATTAATTGTTGTCCGTTTTATCCGGGTAACGCTGCCAGTCGCTGCCAGCATTGAGCTGTTTCAGATACTGCAATTTTTCCGCTATTTTCTGCTCCAGCCCTCTCGGGACCGGGTGGTAATAACTGGCATTACACACTTCTTGCGGGAAATAGTTTTCCCCTGCGGAAAATCCTTCAGGCTCGTCGTGGGCGTATTTGTATTCGGCACCGTAATCGAGAGACTTCATTAGCTGGGTCGGAGCGTTGCGTAAATGCAAAGGCACCTCGTAACTGGGCTGGGATTTTACATCCGCCATTACTTGGTTGAAAGCCTTATATACAGCATTGCTCTTTGGTGCGGCCGCCAGATAGGCAATAGCCTGCGCTATAGCCAGTTCACCCTCGGGACTGCCCAGTCGTTCTTGCACCTCCCAGCCGTTGAGTGCCAGCTGCAGCGCACGTGGGTCGGCGTTGCCTATGTCTTCACTGGCCATTCTGACTACTCGGCGCGCCACATAGAGTGGATCGCAACCGCCATCCAGCATGCGGGCAAACCAGTAGAGCGATGCATCTACATCAGAACCCCGAACAGATTTGTGCAAAGCGGATATTTGCTCGTAGAAGACGTCACCACCTTTATCAAAGCGACGCACTTCATTGGCAAGAATTTCCTGCAGGGTGTCATTGGTAATCACACGCCTGCCCTGCTCATTGGTTTCAGCCAGATCATTGCCTACCTCAAGCAGGTTCAGGCACTTCCGGCCGTCACCATCCGCCGCATAGGCAATGGTTTCCAACACACCCTCTTCCAAGTGTGGAGGATCCAAACCCAGACCGCGTTGTTTATCCTCCAGCGCCTGTTGCAACATTTGAATCAGGTCTTCAGTCTTAAGGCTTCGCAACACATAAACCCGAGAACGGGATAGCAAGGCATTATTTAACGAAAAAGAGGGATTCTCTGTGGTCGCACCAATAAAGATAACGGTGCCATCTTCTACATAGGGCAGAAAAGCATCCTGTTGAGCCTTGTTGAAGCGATGCACTTCGTCCACAAACAGAATGGTTTTGCGACCGGATTGAAGCTGAATATCCTGAGCTCTGGCAACCGCACTGCGTATGTCTTTAACCCCGGCGAGCACCGCTGAAATGGTCTCAAAGTGTGCATCGGAGACCTCAGCAATCATCTTGGCCATGGATGTCTTACCCACACCCGGCGGTCCCCAGAGCACCATCGAATGAAGGTGTTTGCTGATCACCGCTTCGCGAAGTGGCTTGCCAACCCCGAACAAATGTTCCTGCCCAATATAGTGATCAGGATGCTTGGGGCGCATCCTGGCCGCCAGCGGCTGAATTGGAGTCGGGTCAAATAAGTCGTTCATTGGTAGACGACGTCAGTCCCCTGTGGAATCTCAAAGGTAAATAAATCACTCTGAATCACCAGATTTTGCTCAGTCTCGAGTAATTCAAAAGCCGTACGCTGTTCCATATGATCCAGCATACTAAGACCAACAAGATTATTTTCTAAAAATGTCAACTCAAGTTTCTTGAAAAGCGGATTTTCCTGCTTCGGTAAAAGCTGAAAATGGCCATCGGACAATTGTTGAATGTCATATTCTTCGTACAGGCGCTCCGGTGCTCCGGAGAATAGAATGGCTGGTGCCATTTGTAACGTGCCATCAATGGCCCCTGTTGTCACCTGTTCCAAATCCGGATCGTACAACCAGTAACGGCCACCATCACTGATCAGTAACTGCGGCATTGGCTCGATGGTCTCCCAGCGAATTTTTCCGGGCGTTACTATCTGAAAGCGCCCCTCCTGCTCCCCCAATACACTGCCTGATTCATCGAATTGGGCCTGAATAAAGCGCCCGGCAAGACTTTTGAGGCCGTACATTCTGTCTGACAGACTCAGCTCTTCAGATTGGGCTGACACGGCAAAGCCTGACAAAATCCAAATAAAAACCAACAAACCACTACGAAACAAATTTATCTCCTATCTGCTCACTCAATCAGTGTTTGGGTGGTGCTGGCGCCAGAACCTCGCGGTTGCCATTGGTCCCCATTTCACTGACCACACCGGCCGCTTCCATGGTTTCAATCAAACGAGCCGCACGGTTATAACCCACACGCAATTTACGCTGCACCGAAGAGATTGACGCCTTGCGGGTTTCGGTCACAAAAGCCACTGCCTCGTCATACAGGGGATCGGATTCATCATCCCCACCTTCGCCACTGTCATCACTGAGCCCGGGCACAGGAATACTGTTGGTGCTATCGTCTATGACGCCTTCGAGATAATCAGGTTCCCCACGCTGTTTCCAGTCATGAACCACTTTATGGACTTCGTGATCGTCGACAAAAGCACCATGCACCCTTTGTGGCACGCTGGTTCCAGGCGCCAAATACAACATATCACCGTGCCCCAGCAATTGTTCAGCGCCGCCCTGATCAAGAATGGTGCGTGAATCAATCTTGGACGATACCTGAAATGCCATCCGGGTCGGGACATTGGCTTTGATCAAACCAGTGATAACATCCACGGACGGTCGCTGTGTAGCCAAAATCAAATGTATGCCAGCCGCCCGGGCTTTCTGTGCAATCCGGGCAATCAACTGCTCCACTTTTTTGCCCACGATCATCATCATGTCTGCAAACTCGTCAACCACCACCACAATGTGCGGCAGAGTTTCCAGATCGGGCGCAGGAGCCTGTTCTTCACCAGCCATAAAATGCTCTTCAGGATTCCAGAGTGGATCTTTCAATGGCTCTCCAGCCTTAATCGCCTCTTCAACTTTGCGATTAAAGCCCGCCAGATTCCGAACCCCCATGGCTGCCATCAGCTTGTAACGTCGCTCCATCTCACCAACACACCAGCGCAAGCCGTTGGCGGCATCTTTCATGTCGGTGATCACCGGCGTCAGCAAATGGGGAATGCCCTCGTAAATGGATAATTCCAGCATCTTCGGATCCACCAGAATCAGGCGCACTTCTTTGGGGCTGGATTTGTACAGCAAGCTCAACAGCATCACGTTGACGCCCACCGATTTGCCGGAGCCCGTGGTGCCCGCAACCAGCAAATGTGGCATCTTCGCCAAATCAACAACAACTGGCTCACCCGCGATATCGTGGCCCAGAGCCATACTCAGGGACGATTTTGATTTTTCATAGACCTCGGTGGCCAGCACCTCACTGAGTCGCACCATCTCACGATGTTCGTTGGGAATCTCAATACCAACCACCGACTTGCCTGGAATAACTTCTACCACCCGCACACTGATAACTGCCAGTGATCTGGCCAGATCTTTGGCAAGGTTGGTAATACGGCTGACTTTTACCCCCGGGGCTGGCTGGATTTCAAAGCGGGTAACTACCGGCCCGGGCAGTACCGAAACCACTTCGGCTTCAATACCAAAGTCTTTGAGCTTGAGCTCCAACAACCGTGACATGGCCTCCAGTGATTCCTTGGAATAGCCCTTGCCTTTCGACTTATCTGCTGGATCCAGTAAGCTGATGGCAGGCAATTCACCTACGGGGCCCGTTTTATCATCAAACAGAGAGGTCTGCTTTTCTTTCTCTACGCGCGCACTGGTCTTGGCTTTTTTAACCGGCTGCTTGATTTTGGGGGGTTCTTTGGCTTCCACCTGTTTAACTTTTTCGACAAAAATCGCTTCTCGTGCTTTCTGGGCTTCTACGTGCTGTTTCTTTTCCTCTCGATCCAGGCGCCGCTTATGCAATTTCTGTTTAATGCCACCAACAGTCGCCAGAGTCACACCACCAAGCCAGTCCATCAGGGCAAACCAGGACAGGTCGGTAAATACGGTCAAGCCAAACAGAAAAATAGCAAGTAAAACCACCACGCTGCCGGTATAGCCCAAAGCGGCCTCTACGGATGAAGCCACACTGGAGCCAAGCAAACCGCCGTTAGAGAAAGGCAGAACCTCACTTTCCAGCCCCATATTCAGAGTGGTAAGACCGGTAGATGACATCATCACCAAGACAAAACCAACAAGCCGCAGAGTAAACAGTACGCCATCAAACCGGGTCTTTTGCGCCCTTTGTTTAAGCACCAGCCAAGCCCGATAGGCAATCAGTAGCGGAAACAGATAGGCCATATAACCAAACAGCGAGAAAAATACATCTGCCAGCCAAGCCCCGGTGGGACCACCAGCATTGGTTATGGCATGGCCGCTGCCGGTGTGGGACCAGCCAGGATCGGACGCATCGTAGGTAGCCAGAGCCATAAGAATATACAGGCATACAGCGACCAGACCGATAAGAGCCCCCTCAGCAAGGATCCGAACTGGCAGTGATGTAGCCTCTGACTGCTGCTCGCCGCCTGTTGTTTGTTGTTTTACGCTCAAGAGAACCCCAATGATTGCTTTGCAGTCACACGCCTGTGAGGCGCCAACCTTTAATATAAAGTGATAACTTATTCTAATAGTAACAAGCGCTTATGTCGCCTTGCTTGAGTCATTTATACCTAAAAATCCAGCCAGAACTGGAATACCCAACCCTCAGCCTGATCACAAAATAAACTATTAATAGCGCTTATCTGATTGATTGAAGACTTTTACTAGGCGAGGTTTATCTATTTGCCTATGATGGCCTACTTTAAAAATCACATCTCAAATCTAGGACTTTCTAAATGAGCGACGTGCAACATCATCAGGTAATTATCCTCGGTTCCGGCCCTGCCGGCTACACCGCAGCCATTTACGCTGCCCGGGCCAACCTTAACCCGGTTGTTATTACCGGCATGCAGCAAGGTGGCCAGCTGACCACAACCACCGAGGTTGAAAACTGGCCCGGTGGCGTGGCTGACCTACAAGGGCCGGCGCTGATGCAACAGATGCAGGAACACGCAGAACGCTTTGACACCCAGATTATTTTTGACCACATTCACGAAACCGATCTGAGCCAGCGTCCCTTCACCCTGAAAGGCTCCAACACCTATACCTGTGATGCTCTGATTATTGCCACCGGTGCCTCAGCCCAATATCTGGGGCTGCCATCAGAAGAAGCTTTTATGGGCAAAGGCGTGAGCGCCTGTGCCACCTGTGACGGTTTTTTCTATCGCGGTAAAAAGGTTGCAGTGGTTGGTGGTGGCAACACCGCTGTTGAAGAAGCCCTCTACCTGTCCAATATAGCCTCAGAGGTAACGTTGATTCACCGCCGTGATTCATTGCGCTCTGAAAAAGTTCTGCAGGACCGTATTTTGGAAAAAGCGGCTAACGGCAACGTCAATATCATCTGGAATCACACGCTGGAAGAAGTGGTGGGCGACGACGCCGGTGTTACCGGTCTCAAGCTGAAAAGCACACATGATGACAGCAATCAGGAAATTGATGTCGCCGGTGTATTTATTGCGATTGGACACAAGCCTAACACCGATATTTTTGCTGGCCAGCTGGACATGAAAGACGGCTACATCGTGATTAATAGCGGCCTGAATGGCAACGCCACCGGCACCAGTGTTGAGGGTGTCTATGCTGCGGGTGATGTTTCCGATCACATCTATCGCCAAGCCATTACCTCTGCCGGAGCGGGCTGCATGGCTGCACTGGATGTTGAGAAGTTTCTCGACAACCAATAATCCAGCTCCAATAAAGCCCGGCAAGCCTCTGCCGGGCTTATTTCTTATCGGGCGCAAATGTCCCAATGATCCAACTACCATTTATCGAGCCAGGCGCAACCAGCTTTCCCGCCACCAGCAACGCACTGGAAGACCCAAACGGTTTACTGGCTTTTGGTGGCGACTTAAGTCCGCAGCAATTGTTTGCGGCTTACCGCAAGGGCATCTTTCCCTGGTTTGATGACGAATCGCCAATTCTCTGGTGGTCACCCTCACCGAGACTGGTACTCAAACCCTCGCAATTGCACGTATCCAAATCAATGCGCAAGCTGCTGCGGCAGCGCCCGTTTACTGTGACCACAGACAAGGCTTTTGAAGCTGTGATAACCGCCTGCGCGGAACCCCGTGAAGATCAGGGCACTTGGATTACTGAAGAAATGATTGCCGCTTATTGCGAACTGCACCATCACGGTATTGCTCATTCAATAGAGGTCTGGGAGCAAGATACTTTGGTTGGTGGCCTTTACGGCGTCGCCATTGGCAGCGTGTACTTTGGCGAATCTATGTTCAGCTTGCGTTCAAATGCTTCCAAATACGGCTTTATCTCACTCGTGGAGCAATTGGATCGGCTCAATTACCAACTGATTGATTGCCAGGTGCACACAAACCACCTTGCCAGCCTGGGAGCCGAAGAGGTTTCCCGCCCAGAATTTGAGTCAATTCTTAAAGATGCTGTTAATATGGAAAACCGCTGGCCAACTTCTGAACAAGTCAACCAGCCATTGGTAAACCAAAAGGCAAACGGAAAATGACCGATCTCTCGTCTATCAGACTTTTTGCCACACACCCTCACGATTGCAGCTATCTTGAGAATCGTCAGGCCACGACTCTTTTTGTCGATCCTGAGCTCAAGATGGACAGAAGCCTCTACTCAAAACTGTCCGCCCTGGGGTTCCGGCGCAGCGGGGAACACCTCTACCGCCCTCGCTGCCAGAAATGCCGGGCCTGTATTGCAACCCGTGTTGCGGCTGCTCATTTCAAGCCAAACCGCAGCCAGCGACGCTGCTGGAAGAAAAATCAGGATATTGAAGTTCGCATTTCAGAAGAGTTAAACACGGCACTCTACTACCCTCTTTACGAACGCTATATCTATCAGCGCCACGCTGACGGCGACATGTACCCTCCTTCAGAAGAGCAGTTCAATAGTTTTCTGCTGAGCGCCTGGGATGTGACCCGCTATGTGGAATTCTGGCTTGAAGATAAACTGGTTGGTATTGCGGTTATGGATCAACTGGAATCCGATCTGACCGCGGTATATACATTCTACGACCCGGACCTTCCAAAACGCAGTCTGGGTGTTTTTGCCATTCTCTGGCAGATACACCACGCAGCCAAAGAAAACCTCAATCACGTCTATCTTGGTTACTGGATCAAAGAGTGCGATAAGATGAATTACAAGCTCTCATATCGCCCCGCACAGCTGTTTATTGACAACAACTGGCTCACTTTGAATTAAAGTCAGGCAACCTTCAGAACAAAAAAACGGCACATTGCAGTAAAAACTTCCGTTATTTTTCAGCATTTTAGCCTTTGATGCTTGGCTCTACTGCGCTTTTCAGGCACAATTCACGCCGTCTCAAATCTGGGTACTTTTCGAACTAACACGAGGTGGTTGCCGAATGGCAAAAGAAGACAACATTGAACTGGAAGGCGAGGTTATCGACACCCTGCCAAACACGACTTTTCGTGTAAAGCTTGAGAACGGCCACATTGTGACCGCACACATTTCAGGCAAAATGAGAAAGAATTACATCCGTATTCTGACTGGCGACAAGGTCAAGGTTGAAATGACCCCTTACGACCTGAGCAAAGGCCGCATCACCTACCGCGCCCGTTAATCTCAGAATCTTCAGCTGAAGCCAGTCTCTCCTGCTGCCAATAACCGGCAATACAATTCAGGATCAGGCTGGCTCAGTTTCCAAGTGCAGCTCTTTACCTTCAACCGTGACATGCACCACCCCTCCAGAGTTAGCCAAATCACCAAATAGCACTTCCTCCGCTAATGGCTTTTTCAGCATTTCCTGAATCAGGCGATTCATGGGCCTAGCCCCCATTTTTTCGTCGTAACCATTTTCAGCCAGCCACTCACGAGCCTCATCGGACACATCCAGCATGACTTTCTTGTCATCAAGCTGGGCTTGCAACTGCACCAAGAACTTGTCGACAACGGTTTTAATGACATCCAGATTCAGTGAACCAAATTGCAAGATGGCATCCAGACGGTTGCGGAACTCAGGTGTAAATGACTTCTTAATGGCTTCCATACCATCACTGGAGTGATCCTGCTTGGTAAAGCCAATGGATGCCCTGCTCATGTCTTCGGCACCGGCATTGGTGGTCATGATAAGAATCACATTACGGAAATCTGCCTTGCGACCATTGTTGTCGGTCAAAGTGCCGTGATCCATGACCTGCAACAACAGATTGAAGACTTCGGGATGGGCTTTTTCAATCTCATCGAGCAGTACAACACTGTGCGGATGCTTGGTAACGGCATCGGTTAGCAGACCACCCTGATCAAAGCCGACATAGCCAGGGGGGGCGCCAATCAGGCGGGAAACCGTATGACGCTCCATATACTCGGACATATCGAAGCGAATCAGCTCAACCCCCATGGTAGAGGCCAGCTGTTTACACAATTCGGTCTTGCCCACTCCGGTAGGCCCGGCAAACAGGAACGACCCAATGGGCTTGTCGGCCACATTGAGTCCGGCTCTGGCCAGCTTGATCGATGTAGACAAAGCCTCGATGGCCTCATCCTGACCAAATACGGTCATCTTCAGATTATCCGTCAGATCACGCAATTGCTCTTTATCGGAGGAAGAGACATTTTTTGGAGGAATACGGGCAATTTTGGCAACTATGGCCTCGATATCACCGACGCCAATCAATTTTTTGCGTCGTGATTGCGGTACCAGCTGTTGAAAAGCGCCGGCCTCATCAATCACATCAATGGCCTTATCCGGCAGAAAACGCTCTGTAATATAGCGCTCCGCCAATTCAGAAGCCGCTTTTAGAGCAGTGTCGGTGTAACGCAACCCATGATGCTCCTCAAAGCGGGACTTGAGTCCCTTGAGGATTTGAAAGGTGTCCTCAACACTGGGTTCATTGACATCAACCTTCTGAAACCGGCGCGACAAGGCGCGATCTTTCTCAAAAATACCTCGATATTCCTGAAAAGTGGTTGAACCCACACAACGTAAATCTCCGGAACTCAACAGGGGCTTGAGTAAGTTGGAAGCGTCCATTACACCGCCAGATGCGGCACCGGCACCGATAATCGTGTGAATTTCATCAATAAAGAGAATGGCGTGATCCTGTTTTTTCAAGTCTGCCAGCAGACCTTTAAAACGCTTCTCGAAATCGCCTCGATATTTGGTGCCAGCCAGCAGTGACCCCAAATCAAGTGAGTACACCACACTGGCCTTCAGTACATCGGGCACCTCGCCATCCACTATACGCTTGGCAAGCCCTTCGGCAATGGCGGTTTTACCCACGCCGGATTCACCCACCAGCAACGGGTTGTTTTTACGGCGACGAGTCAAAATTTGGCTCACTCGCTCTACTTCATGCTCGCGGCCAACCAATGGATCAATTCGGCCCAGCATGGCCTCTTCATTAAGATTGGTGGCATAGGCCTCAAGTGGACTAGGCGCCGGAGCCTCAGCACCACCAAGCGCATCTTCGGAATGATCCTGAGATGGCTCTTCATGGTGTTCATCATGACCCGCTACTTTGGAAATACCGTGAGTAATAAAGTTGACCACGTCTATGCGGGCTACATTTTGTTGTTTGAGGTAGTAGACGGCCTGACTTTCCTGCTCACTGAAAATGGCCACCAGAACATTGGCTCCGGTTACCTCGCGCTTGCCGGAAGACTGCACATGAAATACAGCACGCTGTAACACACGCTGAAACCCCAGTGTCGGCTGAGTTTCACGCTCAGTTTCGTTTTCGGGTATCAGTGGCGTGGTTGAATCGACAAACTCAATCAGGTCACGCCTCAGGACATTCAGGTCTGTGCCGCAAGCCCTTAAAACATTGGCTGCAGACTCGTTATCGATCAAGGCAAGCAACAAGTGCTCAACAGTCATAAACTCATGACGCTTTGATCTGGCTCCTTTAAAGGCTACGTTCAGTGTCACCTCTAAATCTTTACTCAGCATTAACTCTCACCCCAAAGCCGTTGATTACTTTTCACCGGGACAGTTATTCCTCGTCCCCATCATCCACTGCCTCAATTTCACACAACAATGGATGTTCATTATCTCTGGCATATTGATTCACTAAAGCCGCTTTAGTTTCAGCAATATCCCGTGTAAAAACCCCACAAACTCCTTTTCCCTGAGTGTGAACAGTTAACATTACGTTCGTAGCCTGTTCCCGGTTCATGGAAAAAAACTGTTCCAGAACATCTACAACAAACTCCATAGGAGTATAGTCGTCGTTCAACAGCACCACCTTGTACATGGATGGACGACGCAGACGTGGCTTCATCTCCTGAACAGCCAGACCGCCGTCATCTATCTCATCATTATCGTAGCTCATATTTAAGTCTAGCTGATTATTGGAAGAGTCAATTAATCCCGACAACATCACATTACCAATTACGTCACTATAGAAACACAAGCCCGGATTTTACCTCTAAATGGCGTTTAAAACTGCTATTTGCCGGGATTCTTGACAGTTTTTAAGCCCTTGGTTATATATTACCCAGCTGTTCACAATGATCATAAAACAAACAGCTCTTTACTGGCGTGGTGGGTATTTAGATGAGTTATAAAAACCCAGAAGCGACGGCGAAGCAAGTAATAAAAACATAACAAACATTTGCACGAACCGACCAAGTAAGGAACTCACTATGCCTACTGGAACTGTAAAGTGGTTTAACAACGCCAAGGGTTACGGATTTATTCTCTCTGAAGACAGCAAAGAAGATCTATTTGCACACTTCTCTGCCATTCAAATGGAAGGCTACAAAACCCTCAAGGCAGGTCAAGCTGTCAACTTTGACATAGAAAAAGTTGATAAAGGCTATCACGCCAAGAACATTTGTCTGGCAGAGAAAAGCGAAACCACACCCCCTGTTCAGGTTTTGGCTACTGGCTAAAAAGCCCTCATTTTAGAGGGCTTTTTTATAGGCATTATTGAGCTTGCCAAGGCCACCCCTGCCCCAGCAGTAGGCGGGTTAGGGCATATTGTCGATAATCGCATCACCAAATTCTGACGAAGATAGCAGCGTTGCACCATCCATCAACCGCTCAAAGTCATAGGTAACCGTCTTGGTCCCAATGGCCCCCTCCATGCCTGCAATCACCTTGTCGGCCGCTTCATTCCAGCCAAGATGACGCAGCATCATTTCCGCTGACAGTATCAGAGAACCTGGATTAACCTTGTCCTGCCCTGCATATTTGGGCGCCGTGCCATGGGTTGCCTCAAACACAGCCACGGCATCAGAAATATTGGCACCCGGAGCAATACCAATTCCACCCACCTGCGCCGCCAGAGCATCAGACAGATAATCACCATTGAGATTGAGTGTCGCTATCACACTGTACTCATCCGGTCGCAACAGAACCTGTTGCAGCATGGCATCGGCAATCACATCCTTAACAATAATGTCATTACCGGTTTTGGGGTTTTGCAAGCGACACCAGGGCCCACCATCAATGGGGGTTGCCCCAAACTCCTGCTGCGCCAGTTCATAACCCCAATCGCAGAAAGCCCCCTCGGTAAATTTCATGATATTGCCCTTGTGCACCAGAGTCAGAGAGGGCAAATCCTGATCAATGGTGTACTGCAGTGCTTTGCGTACCAGTCGCTTGGTGCCCTCCTCCGACACCGGTTTCACACCAATGCCACACTGTTCAGGAAAGCGAATTTTGGTCACACCCATTTGCCTCTGAAGAAAATCAATCACCTGTTGAGCTTCTTCACTGCCAGCTTTCCACTCCACACCGGCATAGATATCTTCCGAGTTCTCCCGAAAAATAACCATATTGGTTTTATCCGGTTCTTTAACGGGGGAAGGCACACCCGTAAACCAGCGAACCGGCCTTTGACAAACGTAGAGATCCATTTCCTGACGCAAGGCGACATTGAGAGATCGAAAGCCGCCTCCCACAGGCGTTGTCAAAGGGCCTTTGATACCTACGGAACAATCATTAAAGGCTTCTAGCGTCTCTGCGGGAAACCAGTCCCCCTCATACAAAGCCGCGGCTTTTTCACCGCAGTAGACCTCCATCCACTGAATATTTTTACTGCCGCCATAAGCTTTTTCGACGGCGGCATCGGTAACCTTGATCATCACGGGCGTGATATCGACGCCGATACCATCGCCTTCGATATAGGGAATGATTGGATTGTCCGGGACTTCAAGTGAGAAATCCGGATTGACCCTGATCTTTTCGCCACTCGCAGGAACTTGTATATGCTGATAACCCATGAAACTGACTCCTCTGCCCAAAACACGTATTACATACGCAATAAAAAAGGCCTGGTGTCGGCCCGCTGAACAATCGTTGCAGCTAGTACGGACCGACAACCAAGCCTTTGGGGCATCAGCGCTAATCGTTAAGAGATTAACTCCAGAGCCGAATTGAACGTCTTGCTGGGACGCATGGCAGCAGATGCCTTATCGTCATCAGGTCTGTAATAGCCGCCCAGATCAACCTTCTGACCCTGAGCACTATTAAGCTCTTCAACAATAATAGACTCTTTTTCAGCCAACTCTTTGGCCAGCTGTGAAAATGCGCCTTTGAGTTCGGCATCGTCATTCTGCTCAGCCAGAGCCTGAGCCCAGTACATCGCGAGATAAAAGTGACTACCGCGGTTATCGAGCTCATTAACCTTGCGCGATGGGGATTTGTTGTTGTCCAGAAAGCGGCCATTGGCAGCATCCAGAGCATCACCCATCACCTTGGCCTGTTTCAGATCCAGAGCGCCCGCAAGATGACTGAAGGACTCAGACAGCGCCAGAAACTCACCCAGTGAATCCCAGCGCAAGTGACCTTCTTCAACAAACTGCTGAACATGCTTTGGAGCTGAGCCACCGGCACCGGTTTCAAACAGGCCACCACCGTTCATCAACGGCACAATGGAAAGCATCTTGGCACTGGTACCCAATTCCAGAATCGGAAACAGATCCGTCAGATAATCACGCAATACGTTACCGGTAACTGAAATGGTGTCCTGACCTTTACGAATGCGTTCCAGAGAGAACTTGGTCGCATCAACCGGGGACATAATGTAAATGTGAAGATCCTGAGTGTCGTGCTCCTGCAAGTACACCTGAACCTTTTCAATCAGCTGTGCATCGTGGGCACGATTCTTGTCCAACCAGAATACGGCCGGAGTGTTGGTCGCGCGGGCACGGCGTACTGCCAGCTTCACCCAGTCGCGGATCGGGCCATCTTTTACCTTACACATACGGAAGATGTCGCCTTCTTCAACTTCCTGCTCCAGCAGCGTTTTGTTGTTGGCATCAATCACCATAATGCGACCTTTGCCAGGCGCAAGGAAGGTCTTGTTGTGCGAGCCGTACTCTTCGGCTTTCTTCGCCATCAGGCCCACATTGGAAACACTGCCCATGGTGCTGGGGTCGTAGGCGCCATTGGCGATACAGTCTTCGATAACGGCCTGATAAACACCGGCGTAGCAACGATCAGGGATCACCGCCTTGGTGTCATGCAGCACGCCATCCGGGCCCCACATCATACCGGAATCACGGATCATAGCCGGCATTGAAGCATCGACGATAATATCGCTGGGCACATGCAGGTTGGTAATGCCCTTGTCGGAGTTGACCATTGCCAGCTCAGGACGCTGCTTGTAACAGGCCTTGATGGCAGCCTCGATCTCTTCCTGTTGGGAAGGACGCAGGTCTTTGATTTTGGCGTACAAGTCGCCAATACCATTGTTGGGATCAACACCCAGATTGTTCAGAATCTCATCGTATTTTTCGAAAACCGGCTTGTAGTACTCACGCACCGCGTGACCAAACATGATCGGGTCTGACACTTTCATCATGGTGGCTTTCAGATGCAGCGACAGCAAAATATCCTGCTCTTTGGCGTCAACGATTTCTTTTGCCAGAAACTCGTTCAGCGCGTTGACGTTCATTACCGCACTGTCGATCACCTCGCCTTTCAGGACCGGGGTTTTCTTGCGCAGAATTTTAACGACACCGTTGTCGCCAACATATTTGATAACCACGTTGCCTTTTTTCTTAACAACAGTGGACTTTTCACTGCCGTAGAAATCACCCTCTTCCATGTGGGCAACGTGTGATTTGGATTCGGATGACCACTCACCCATACGGTGGGAATTTTTCTTGGCGTATTCTTTTACCGAAGAAGCGGCACGGCGATCTGAGTTGCCTTCACGCAAAACCGGGTTGACGGCACTGCCTTTAACCTTGTCGTACAGGGCTTTGATTTTGAATTGGTCGTCACTGGTTGGCTCTTCGGGATAATCCGGGATGCTGTAGCCTTGGTCCTGCAGCTCTTTGATGGCCGCGTGCATTTGCGGCACAGAGGCGCTGATGTTTGGCAGCTTGACGATATTGGCTTCGGGCTTATCAGCCAGTTCACCCAGCTCTGCCAGGTCATCGGCAATGCGTTGGTCTTTGGGCAGGTAATCTTCGAGGGTGGAGAGGATACGACCGGACAGTGAAATGTCTCGGGTTTCAACTTGTACGCCTGCCTTTTGGGCAAATGCTTGTACAATGGGTAACAGTGAATAGGTCGCGAGGGCTGGCGCCTCATCGGTTAAGGTGTAGATTATTGTTGGTTTTTCAGTGGTCATCGATTCTCCCAATCGTTTAGGTGGGTCCTAAGCAAGCCATATTCCACAAGGTTTTTGACCCTGTAGTCACTTACTTTTGCGGGGCGGATACTACCATTAGTCCGCGCTACAGTACAGGCAATAAAAAGTCACATCATTTATACTTATGTCTAATATTATCCTGATTAATAAGCCTTTTCGGGTGCTGAGCCAGTTTCAGGACGCTGAAAACAGGGCCACTCTGAAACAGTATTTACCAGACCAACCCGGCTTCTACCCCGCAGGCCGGCTGGACTATGACTCCGAAGGGCTACTGGTGCTAACCAATTCCGGCGCCCTGCAGCATCAACTGGCTCACCCCTCCAAAAAAACCTGGAAAACCTACTGGGTTCAGGTGGAAGGCACACCCACTGACAGTGATCTTGCCAGCCTCAGAAATGGTCTGGAGCTCAAGGATGGACCAACCAAACCAGCCAAAGCCAAACTGATGGCGCCACCCGAAAAACTATGGGAACGCAGCCCTCCCATTCGCGAGCGTAAAAACATCCCCACCCAGTGGCTGGAAATCAAAATCAATGAAGGTCGCAACCGACAGGTACGCAGAATGACCGCAGCCATTGGCTATCCGACCCTGCGCCTGATTCGCGTCAGCGTGGGCGATTTGAGCATAGGCAGATTGCAACCCGGTGAATATTTTGTGACGGAATTAAGTGAGCCCGTTGCAGCAGGCAGACCGCGTCCTAAAAAACCTAACAGAAAAACCAGCACCGCCAGCCACAGGGCCAAGCGCAAGCCATCTACCCGACAAAAGAGAACAAGATGACCAGAGAAAACCTACCACACCCTACTGTTGCCACGGTGGTGGAACAGGAGGGTCGCTATCTGATGGTACACGAGCACCGGGATAACAAATGGGTATACAACCAACCAGCCGGTCACATTGAAAATGGAGAGCACATCATCGATGCCGCCATACGCGAAACGCTGGAAGAAACCGCCTGGTTGGTGGAGCCCACAGCCATTGCCGGCATCAGTATGTACCACGCTCCCAATGGCATCAGCTACCTGAGAACCACCCTCATTGCCAAGCCTGTCAGACACCACCCTGAACGCGCACTGGACCCGGATATTCATGAGGCGGTTTGGCTCAGCTATGAAGAGCTGCTGGAAAAAAGCGAACAAATGCGCAGCCCCATTGTCTTGAAAGTCATCAACGATGTGCGCCAAGGGCAGACGTACCCCTTGGCCATGCTTTATGAGCACAGGTAGAATGCACGCCCTTTTACTCAGGCAGAGATTTCCAACCCCATGAACAACCGCGATCTTCCCCACAACCCGGCCGACACCAAAGTCATTGTTGGCATGTCCGGCGGTGTCGACTCCTCTGTAACAGCGCTACTGTTACTCCAACAGGGGTATCAGGTGGAAGGTCTGTTTATGAAAAACTGGGATGAGGATGACGGCACCGAATACTGCACGGCGCAAACCGATCTCAACGATGCCCAGCAGGTATCTGACAAGCTGGGCATAAAACTGCACACAGCCAACTTTGCCGCCGAATACTGGGACAATGTATTTGAGCACTTTTTACAGGAATATCAGGCCGGGCGTACCCCCAACCCGGACATCCTCTGTAACCGGGAAATCAAATTTAAAGTGTTTCTTGAATACGCCCAGATTCTTGGAGCTGACTATATCGCTACAGGCCATTACGTGCGCCGCGAGGACCGCAATGGACGCACTCACCTGATGAAAGGGATGGATAACAACAAGGATCAGAGTTATTTCCTCCACGCTGTTGGAGAAGAGGAATTTGCCCGCTCATTATTTCCTGTTGGCAAAATGGATAAACCCGAAGTCCGGGCAATTGCCGCTGAACACGATTTAATTACCAGCGACAAGAAAGACAGTACCGGTATCTGCTTTATCGGGGAACGTCGTTTTAAGGACTTTCTGGAACAGTATCTTCCCGCCCAGCCTGGTGATATCGTCACTGAGGAGGGAACCGTTTTGGGCAAGCACGCAGGCCTGATGTACCACACCATTGGCCAGCGCCAGGGGCTCGGTATTGGCGGCATCAAGGGCGCCGGCGAACACCCTTGGTATGTTGCTGAAAAAGATCTGGAAAATAACCAGCTACTGGTAGTTCAGGGCAGCAACCACCCGAAATTATTCAAGCAAACCATGACCTGTTCCCAAGCCCACTGGATCAATGGTGAGCCTAAGGACAAGATATTCCGGTGCATGGCCAAAACCCGATACCGCCAACCGGATCAGGCTTGTGAAGTTCAAATACTTGACGATGAGCAACTGCAAGTGGTTTTTGATGAGCCACAAAGGGCCATCACACCGGGGCAATCGGCGGTTTTTTATCTGGGCGACCAATGTCTGGGTGGCGCGGTTATTGAACAGGCGTCAAACTAAACTCGTAATATTGTCGTACTAACTTTGGCTGAGCTACTTTAATAACTCACCAACTCAACCAGCACGCACTGCATTACAACCGGGTCACACATCAGAATTAAGGAGTCGATGTGAGCAAAAACTGGACGGATATCACCCTGGCTCTGGCGGGCGTTTTTCAGTCTGCCACTCTGGTCGATCAGATCGCCAAAACCGGCTACCTGCCCACGGAAGCCCAACAAACCCTGATCCAAAGCCTTTTTGTCACATCACCGGACGACACCATCGCGGTCTATGGCGGCAGCCCAGCCAATCTGGAAGTAGGCCTGAAAGCCATCATTGACACCCTGGCCACCCAGCGTCACCAATCCCACGGAGATATTCTGCGCTATGTACTGGGGCTGCAGCATTTACAAAAGAAGTTGCAGGGTCGACAGGATATGCTCAAAGTCATCTCCAACCGAATTCAACAGACCAGCCATCAGGCAGAGCACTTTGGCCCCTGCCATGAAAATGTCATGGCCAGCCTCGCTGATATCTACACCGAGACCATCAGCACCTTCAAATTCAGAATTCAGGTCATGGGTGATTTCAGTTACCTTCAACAAAATCGTATTGCCAATCAGGTGCGCGCCCTGCTGTTTGCCGGCGTGCGCTCCGCCACTCATTGGCGGCAGGTGGGTGGCACCCGGTTTCAGATGATTCTGCAACGCAAGCGCATAGCCCAGGAAGCCGAACGACTGCTGCACGCCATCCGGGCGCAGGCTTAAAAATCCCCAAACCCTGATTTCCCTGCTAAGGGCCTGAAATCCCTTTCGGTTTCCGGTATGATGCGCGCCATCCGGCGCCAGCGCCCTATTCCTTAACTGTTTACTACCGTGAGAGTGTCCCCTATGAACCTTTCCGCCCTTACCGCTGTTTCTCCCATTGATGGTCGCTACGGCAGCAAAACCGCCGATCTCAGAGAAGTGTTCAGTGAATATGGCCTGATCCGCTGTCGAGTCGAAGTTGAAATTCGCTGGTTGCAGCGTCTGGCTGCCCACCCTGAAATCGCTGAAGTTCCGGCATTTTCTGAAGCCACCAACGCTCAACTGGACAAAATTGTCAGTGATTTTAACGAAGCCGGCGCCACCAAGATCAAAGAAATTGAAAGCGTCACCAATCACGATGTAAAAGCGGTGGAATACTTCATCAAGGATCAATTCAAAGGCAATGCCGAATTGGAAGCCGTGATGGAATTTGTTCACTTCGCCTGCACCTCCGAAGACATCAACAACCTGTCTCATGGCCTGATGCTCAAGCAGGGTCGCGATGATGTACTGGTACCGCAAATGCAAGCCATCGTTGACGCCATTGCCGGTCTGGCCAGCGAATACGCCGAAGACTCCATGCTGTCTCGCACCCACGGTCAAACAGCCTCTCCTTCTACCGTAGGTAAGGAAATGGCCAACGTCGTAGCTCGCCTGCGCCGTCAGCTGCAACAGGTCAAGCAGGTTGAGCTTCTGGGCAAAATCAATGGTGCCGTGGGCAACTACAACGCCCACCTGTCGGCCTATCCGGATGTTGACTGGCAAGCCAACGCCAAAACCTTTGTTACTAGCCTCGGCCTGACCTGGAACCCTTACACCACTCAAATTGAACCTCACGATTACATCGCTGAGCTGTTTGATGCCATTGCCCGCTTTAACACCATCCTGATCGACTTTGATCGCGATGTCTGGGGCTACATCTCCATGGGCTACTTCAAACAGAAAACCATTGCCGGCGAAGTGGGTTCCTCCACCATGCCGCATAAGGTTAACCCGATCGACTTCGAAAATTCCGAGGGCAACCTGGGGTTGGCTAATGCCGTTTTCGGCCACATGGCGGCCAAACTGCCCGTATCCCGTTGGCAGCGCGACCTCACCGACTCCACAGTACTGCGCAATATGGGCGTGGGCTTTGGCTACAGTGCCATCGCCTATGCCGCCACCATGAAAGGCATTGGCAAATTGGAAATCAACCGCCCTCGCCTGGCTGAAGATCTGGATAACAGCTGGGAAGTTCTGGCTGAGCCGATTCAGACCATCATGCGTCGTTACAATATCGAAGAGCCTTACGAGAAACTGAAAGCCTTGACCCGCGGTCAGGCCATCAGCCGTGAAGTGATCGAAAAATTCGTGGAAACGCTGAATGTACCTGAAAACGCCAAGCAGGCCATGCGTGACCTGACTCCCGAGAACTACATCGGCAACGCCATCGCGCAAGCGAAAGATCTTTGATCTTGCCGCGTCATTCCTGTCCACAGGAATGGCGCACTACACTCTTATGACCCAGCTTACCCATCTCGGCAACATTCCTGTCGAAACCTTTATCAAGGATTACTGGCAACAGAAGCCCTTGTTGATCCGCCAGGCGTTTCCCGACTACCAATCCCCCATCTCAGCCGATGAACTGGCCGGATTGGCACTGGAAGACGAGATTGAATCTCGCATCATCATTGAGCACGGCAAAACTCCATGGGAATTGCTGCGCGGGCCTTTTGACGAAACCGTCTTCAGCCAACTGCCCAAATCCCAATGGACTCTGCTGGTTCAGTCGGTAGATCAATGGCTGCCGGAAATCGCCGAGCTGTTGGATCACTTTCGCTTCATCCCCAACTGGCGACTCGATGACATCATGATCAGCTACGCCACCGATGGCGGCAGTGTTGGCCCACACTACGATCAGTACGATGTATTTTTACTGCAGGCACAGGGTAAGCGTCACTGGCAAATTGGTCAGATGTGCAATCAACAAAGCCCCTGCCTCGAAGGCACTGAGCTGCATATTCTGCAGGAGTTTCACCGCACAGACGACTGGGTTCTGGAACCCGGTGATATGCTTTATCTACCGCCCCAACTGGCTCATCTTGGTCAGGCGGTGGGCGATGACTGCATGACCTTTTCTGTGGGATTTCGCGCCCCCAGCCACGCTGACCTGCTGACCGATTTTATGGAAGAACAACTCAGCGAGCTGACTGAGGATGACCGTTTTGGCGACGCCGGCTTTGACTTCAACCCGAATTGTGGCGAAATCTCTGAACAGGCCATTGAACAGGTCAAAGCGATCCTAACCAGTAAATTGTCCGATACCGCCGCAATCCGTCAGTGGTTTGGTCGATACATGACCACCCCTAAAGAGCCGTCAGACGGTTTTTCAGAGCTTGAAGACCTTCCGCCTCTCGAGATACAACCCATTCCCTATCGCAGAAACCCGCAGATGCGATTTGCCTACAGTATCCATGGCTCTGATCAGGCATTGCTGTTTATCAACGGCGAACAGTTTTCAGTCAGCCCAACTCTGGCGCGATTATTGGGCGATCACAGTGAAATTTCAGGGCTGCAACTGCAGGATCTCTACCTCAATTCTGAAGATTCGGATTTGATAGGCTTTTTTCTGGAAAATGATATTCTTTACCCTGACGTTTAAACGACAGGCGATAAGCCATGGAAACTCCTTCCGAAAGCTGTGCGACACTGACCCTGCTCGAGGGTCTTGAAAGCTTTCAAAAGTATTTGCAATTGATAACCGGCAAATCGGTTAAAGAGCTCGACCTGCTGTTCGATCAGCTCGATCTCAACCTGTTCAATGACCCAGCCTTTATCGACAACCTCAGTCACATGGTTCGTCAACACCCGAAAGCCCGGGTTCGAATACTGCTGAAAAACACCCGCAATATAACGTCGCAACGCTGCCTGCTGCTGGATATAGCCAAGCGCTTACCCAGCAAAATCAATATCAGACGGGCAACCCATCCGCCACAGGACAACGCCATCAACTACGTTATCGCCGACCGCGATTCACTGTTGCTGCGCCATGACCGTGACAGTTATCAGGGGTTTTTCAATAGCAGCGCCCGTCCTGAGGCGCAAAATTTGCTTGAAGAATTCAACACCCTCTGGGAGCGTCAAAGTACAGACATTCCGGACTTGATGAATTTTCGACTCTAGCGAGGCCGATTATGCCCCATAAACTCTGCCAAACCCGGTTGTTACCGGTATGGTTGCTTGTCTTACTGATGTTAACGTCACAGGCTCAGGCCGACGACCGCCACATGGAAATCATTCCCCTCAAGCACCGCCCTGCGGAGAGTTTGATCCCCTCCCTGCAACCTTTGACCTCCGGCAACACCTCTCTTTCAGCAGTGGGCAATAAGCTGATCATCAAGGCCAGCCCCAGTGACATATTGCAACTTAAGACGTTGATTGAGGAACTCGACACCCCGCTGGCTCAATTTCGTATTTCCGTCAGAAGCGGCAACCAATCCAATATCCGACAATATGAAACCGGGTTTGAACATCAGGGGCCGAATGTCACATCAACCCCGACCATCAAGCGCAGCACCAACCGAGATGGTGTCACCATCCACAGCGAAACCCGTCGCAGCTCCAGTAAAGTCATCGTTCATCGCAACTCATCACTCAATAGCAACAACGCTCAACAGCAGGTGCGGGCAACGGAAGGTTATCCCGCCTACATTCACATTGGTAAAGAAGTGCCGGTGTCGAGTCTGATCATCTGGGATGCCTACGACAACGTCGGTGTAACCCGGGATTACAAACCGGTTATCTCAGGCTTCTATGTGGTACCACAATTGTCAAACGATGATTACGTTGTGCTGTCGCTGTCTACTCAGAAACAATCCCTTGGCAATAACCGGCAAATCAATACTCAGGGTTATCAGGGAACAGTGCGTGGACGGCTCGGGGAATGGATACAGGTGGGAGGCCTGGGGCAGCAGGACAATCAAAGAGAAACCAGCCTCAATCGGCATTACAGCAGCAATGTTGCAAGCAGCGGCAATCTGTATCTGATGGTTGAACGGGTTTATTGAGTAATGATCAACCTTAAAAACTGATCACGAACAGGGAAAATCCAATAATTCGCGCATTTTCGAGATGCACATTATCGGTTTGTAGGGCATCAATCTGTCCAGAGGGTGAGCACCATAATCAACCGCCACACTCCTCATGGCAGCATTCTGAGCCATCTCAAGGTCAAATGCCGTATCGCCGATCATAACCGCATCAGCTGCCGGTACTTGAAACTCCTGCAACAATTCCTGCAGCATTCTCGGGTGTGGCTTGGATGCGGTTTCGTCAGCACAGCGACTGGCGTGGAACAAATCGGTAAGTTCAAGTTCTGCCAGAACCTTGTTGAGCCCCCGACGACTTTTACCCGTGGCAATGGCAATCTGGTGCCCACGATTTAACAGCCCTTCGAGGGTTTCCAGCGCCGTAGGGTAAAGCGGTGGTGGTGTCGGATCCACCTCCTCAAAGTGATACACATAACGGCTGCGCATGGCCTGAATACCCGGCTCATCAATACCTGGAATCAAAGTACGTACCGCTTCAGGCAAACCCAGGCCAATAATGCTTTTTACCTGCTCAGTCGCCAATACAGGGTGTCCCAGATCATCCATGGCCGACTGCATGGCACCGGTTATTTTTGCGGTTGAGTCACTCAAGGTACCGTCCCAGTCAAAGATAAACAGCATCTAACTCTTGTCCAATCGGTCCATGGCTTGTTGCAGCCGTAAATCCAGCGGCGCCTCGACAAATAACGGCTTGGCGGCGTCCGGCAATCTGACCTCCAGTGCAGCTGCGTGTAAGAACAGGCGGTTAAAGCCTCGTTCTTTCATCTGCCGATTAAATTCATCACTGCCATATTTCGGATCGCCCACCAGACCATGACCTGCATACTGGGCGTGGACACGAATTTGGTGGGTTCGACCGGTAATAGGCTTGGCTTCGACCAGGGTGCAGTCGGAAAATCGCTGCAACACCCGAAACTGGGTTCGCGAAGCCTTACCCGACTCATCGACACGCACCATGCGTTCGCCGCTGCGCAGCTCATTCTTTTTCAGTGGTGCATTAACTTCTTTGCGGCGATTGGGCCAGCGGCCTTCAACCAGTGCGTGATAAAACTTTTGCACCCTGCCTTCACGCAACTGCTCATGCAGATAGCGCAGCATACTGCGGCGCTTGGCCACCATAATGCACCCTGACGTATCGCGATCAAGGCGATGCACCAACTCCAGAAAGTGCTCCTGTGGTCTTACCTGGCGCAAGGTTTCAATCAAACCGAGATTGATACCACTGCCGCCATGTACCGCCAAACCCGAAGGTTTGTTGATGATCATCAGCTTTTTGTCCTCATACAGCACTGAAGCCTCGATCAATTCTGCCAATTGCTGACTGGGTTTTGGAGCCTCTTTGGCATCGGCCACACGCACCGGCGGTATTCGAACCAGATCCCCGGCTTTTAACTTGTACTCGGGCTTGACCCGGGCCTTGTTAACCCTGACCTCACCTTTGCGCAAAATACGGTATATGCGTGATTTTGGTACGCCTTTTAGCTGGGTACTTAGGAAATTATCGATTCTTTGCCCCTCACGATCAGAAGGAATTTCCACAAATTGGACCTTCTGATGGCTCCCGGGCTGGTCTGATTTTGATTGCGTTTGGCTCATGGCGCGGGATTATACCCGCAATGCATAAAAATCACTGCAAAATACCTGAAATAAAGCCCTTTAAACGCAATAGAAAATTGAAGTAAGCCCCTGAAATTGCTATATTCCAAGCCGTTATACGGACTGGTTTCCGGGAACGTAAAGAATCTGAGGCGTGCCACTAGGAAATACCGCGATAACGAACACCGATCACCCGATTTGGCCAACAAACCGCCACGCGTGATCCAAACCGACAATTGCATACATTGCCGCAAAGGTCGCAAGAAAAGAATGTAACTTGTGCCCCCGGTTCAGCTCCAAAAGAGCAAGCTGAAGATTATTCGGCCGGGGTCACATTTAAAAGATGCTCTAATTTAAACAAATTTATAGCTGGCAGCACGGCCATCTTGTCCTAACAAGATATATCCAATCTCTGGATCTCTGCTGCCATGAAGTTTGCAAAAGACACATCAGCGGCACCCTTTAATGCTGCCTGATCTGAGTACATGGTGATTTAAGGGCCTGATCGACAGGCGCTCAAAGGTAAGGCCACAATTGGCCCCGTACCCCTTTTAACACCCAACAGCCGACATTATGAGCTCATAACGGGCAGCATAGTGTATCTCTGAGGCTGATCTTCACTTCTTTTCCCAAGCCTGACCCGGCCTGTGTGCCCATTACAATCAGGAAAAACATGAAAAGAATGTTGATCAATGCAACTCAACCCGAAGAGTTGCGCGTTGCCTTGGTAGATGGCCAATGGCTTTATGATCTGGATATCGAAAATCGCACCCGCGAACAGAAAAAAGCCAATATCTACAAGGGTAAAATTACCCGCATCGAGCCCAGCCTCGAAGCCGCTTTTGTTGACTACGGTGCAGAGCGCCACGGCTTCCTTCCTCTGAAAGAAATCTCCCGCGAATACTTCAGCAAGTCAGGTTCCGGCGAAGGCCGCCTGAAGATCAAAGATGTGGTCAAAGAAGGCCAGGAAGTGGTCGTTCAGGTCGATAAGGAAGAGCGCGGCAACAAGGGCGCAGCCCTGACCACCTTTATCAGCCTCGCAGGACGCTATCTGGTACTGATGCCGAACAACCCCCGCGCTGGTGGTATCTCCCGTCGCATTGACGGTGAAGACCGTGCGGAGCTGCGTGACGCTCTGTCCAAAATCGAAGTACCTTCCGGCATGGGCGTTATTGTGCGCACTGCCGGTGTAGGCCGCAGCGCCGAAGAACTGCAGTGGGATTTGAACTACCTGCTGCAATTGTGGGCAGCCATTAAGACCGAAGCCGACAGTTCGAGCGCACCGCACTTCCTGTTTCAGGAAAGTAACGTCATTATTCGCGCCATTCGCGACTACCTGCGCCCGGATGTGGGCGAGGTTATCGTCGACAACATGGATGCCTATAATCTCGCGTTGGCTTTTGTTCAGCAGGTAATGCCGAACTATCAAAGCAAAGTGAAGTACTACGAGGATGCCACTCCGCTGTTCAATCGTTATCAGATTGAAAGCCAGATCGAGACGGCCTTCGAACGTGAAGTGAAACTGCCCTCCGGCGGCTCCATTGTCATTGATGTCACTGAGGCTTTGATCTCTATCGACATCAACTCATCACGTGCCACCAAAGGCAGTGACATCGAAGAAACCGCTCTGCAAACCAATCTTGAAGCGGCTGATGAAATTGCTCGTCAATTGCGCCTGCGTGACATGGGCGGTCTGGTGGTTATCGACTTTATCGACATGCAACCAGTGCGCAATCAACGCGAAGTGGAAAAACGCATGCGCGAAGCTCTGTCAATGGATCGCGCCCGAGTTCAGGTTGGCCGCATCTCCCGTTTCGGTCTGCTGGAAATGTCACGTCAGCGTCTGCGTCCTTCTCTGGGTGAAACCACCTCGAAAGTATGCCCACGCTGTAGTGGTCAGGGCACCATTCGCGGTACCAAGTCCATCGCCCTGTCGATTCTGCGTCTGGTAGAAGAAGAAGCCCTGAAAGAGCGCAGCGCCGAGATTCGCGCCATCACGCCCGTACCGGTTGCCACCTACCTGCTCAATGAAAAGCGTAATGCCATCTCCAGCATCGAGTCTCGCAACGACACCCGTGTCGTGATTGTACCTAACGAGCAGATGGTAACTCCGCATTTTGAAGTTGTTCGCTTGCGTGACGATGACGCCAGCACCCTTGAAACCAGTTACAAGATCAACACTCTGATTAGCGAAGAGTCTGCCGCTGATGCACTGGTAAAAACCGAGGCCGTTGAACTGCCAAAACCGGCGGTACAGCAGCTGGCACCAGCACAACCTGCTCCGGCACCAACACCAAAGAAAGAAGCACCAAAAGCTGAAGAAGATGGCTTCTGGTCGAAACTCTGGAAGTCCTGGTTCGGTGGCGAAGAGAAAAAACAAGAGGAAGAGAAAAAGCCAAGCGGCAATAAGCGACGCAATACCCGCAACAACCGCAACCGCAATAACCCTCAAAATCGCAACCGCGGTGGTCGCAATAATCGTCGTGATAATAACCGTGACAATCGCGACGGCAACCGTGACAACCAGCGCGACAACAATCGTAATCAGCAGAAAGCTCAGAACAATCGCGACAATCAGCAAGACCAGCAACGTCAGGGCAAAGGCGATAACAAGCCACGCAACGACAAGCAAAACAATCGTCGCAATGAGCAAAAGAAGACTCAGCAAAACCAGCAAACTGATAAATCTCAGACTACAAACCAGGAAGACAGCGCCGATCGTCCAGCAAAGCGCCCTTCAAACAAGCGTGCACGCCCTCAGGAACGTCGTCGCGGTCGTCGTGATGATCAGAATGTGGCAACCAAAGGCAATGAAATTGAAGACCTGAACCAGCAGGTTGGAGATGCCATCGACGCCAAAGAAAGCCAAGCTGCAGCTGCACCTGAGCAGCAGGAAGCCAAGCCGCGCAATAACCGCAGCCGCAATCGCAGCCGTAACCGCAAGCCAAGCAACAGCGACAATCAAGCAGTTGCTACCGAGCAGCAGCCAACTCAAGAGCAACCGGCCGAGCAACAGCAGCAAAGCAAGCAAGAAGCTGTAAAAGCTGAGCCTGCCAAGCAAGCGACAGCGGAGGCAAAAGAAGCCAAAGCCGAAGCACCTGTTGAAGCCAAAGAGATCAAAGCTGAGCAACCTGCAGCTGTTACTTCAGAAGCTCCTGCTCCAGAGGTGAAGGCCGAGCCTGCCACTGAGGTCAACACGCCTGCGGAAGTGAAAGCCCCCGCAACTGCTGAAGAAAAGGCACCAGTAGCTGAAGAAAAGACCTCTACTCAAGCAGAGCCTGCGACCAAGCCAGAAGAGGCGGAGGTTAAAGAAGCTGCCAAATCTGCAGTAGAAAAGCCTGCCTACAATCGCCCGGCCAATGATCCGCGAGTTAACCCAAAACCGGTCACAAGTCTGGAAATCGGTTCACTGGCAATTAACATCAATATGAGCCAACCACTGGATACCGCCACCGAGGCACAGATTGTTCGCAACCCACGCCAACTGGAGCGCCCAGCCAACGACCCACGGGTTGTAAAAGCGGCTCAAAACGCGGTTGAAACAGCAGCAGAATAAGTTAGCTTCTGCTCGTTTTTAACTCAGCCCGTACACCCAGTGTGCGGGCTTTTTTATTATTAAAAATAATGGCTTAGATGGCTTGTACGGCAATAAAAGCCATGTATAATTCGCATCTTCCGGTGGGGTGGCTGAGTGGTCGAAAGCGGCGGTCTTGAAAACCGTTGAGGGTTTGTAGCCCTCCCAGGGTTCGAATCCCTGCCCCACCGCCATCATTCAAACGAAAAAGCCCGGCCTAGTGCCGGGCTTTTTCGTTTGATGACTTGGGGTATTGGATGAAAACCCTCGTTCGATCAATTGCACAGCAATTGAGACCACCGAAGGTGCCCGGAGGGTGTCAAAATGCCAAAGCATTTTGGCAGTCAATCCCTGCCCCCTCTGCTATCGACCAGTCTCTTAAACAGGCTTTTTGTTTTATAGCCGCAACTATTTTCTCCGCTAATTCACCGCATCCTTACCTTGAAACTGCATACGCCGGTGAAGCTCGAACCAATTAAAACTTCTTGGCCGCCTTAACCGCCAATCCAGAACCGCCACTAACAATACTGGACCAAAGCCGACCAATAAAACCCAGCTCCACTCCATCAACCCGGTCATGAGCATCCAATTGGTGGTCGACTTCTTCTTCACAACACCGCTCTAGCAACCTCAGCAGCTTGGGATTGGCATTCTCTTTTTTCAAATATTGAATTTGCTCGCGATAGTGATCCTCAACAAAAGTTTCCACGGCCCTGATCGTGAGGCAAAACGCTTTATAGCCAAACGCCGCAGACAAAAGCCCAAGACCCAATCCCATCACCTTCCACAGAAAGATTAAATGACTACGCTGGCTTGTTGGGACCAAATGTTCCATCACCAAAAGATGCTGGCGTTCAGTTGCCCCGTGCTGCAAAGCCATTGCCCTGATTTCTGCAGACCAAAATGCCAAGCCTGCACCAAAATAAATCCACACTGCGCCGGTTTCACCTGCGTGATTGGAACGCATCCATGCACTGAAATCATCACCAACGATAATGCCCTCAGCACCATAATCGATGAGGGTATCAATTCTGTTCATCACCGCTTCTTTCTGCATTTTTCCGAGCAATATTTGACTTCCTCCCATACGTTTTCCCATTTTTTTCGCCATGCGAATGGCCTTTTACAGACCACACAGGTTTTCTCTGGAAGATTGTGTTTTTTTACACCCTTGGGCATCTCAATACCTGCTGTAACAATTACAAATTTATTGCACCTTCAATGTGGCATTCACATCATGGGATAGGCGAAAACCCTCAGGAGGCAAACCATAAAACGCCTTAAATGCCCGATGAAAATTATTCGGCTGGGCATAACCCAACTGATAGGCGATCTCCTGGATACTGAGTCCGGTGTTTAACAAATAATCTTTGGCCAATTCCATACGAACCTGCAAAACCACCTGGCGAAAGGTCGAACCCGCATCACTCAGATAACGCCTAAGTGTCCTGCTCGACAACGACATTAAAGGCGCTGTTTTTTCCAGACTAAAGCCGCTTTCGACTGGATGCTCAATCAACACTCGTTTCAGGCGTGACACTATGTCCTGGTGATTAATATGATCTTTCAGCAGGCGACGGGACTGGCTATCGTAAACCCCTTGGGCTTCCAGCTTGTTGCCTTTAACGCCAATAAACAGCCACTGCCTCGGAATGGCGAGCAACGTGCGCTCTTTATTGAATTCAACGCGGCACCCCAGTATTTGCTGGTATTGCCACTGATAAGTTGGCGCGTCGAAGTTTAATACGGCGTAACTGGGGCAAGCGGCCACACCATCTGGCAAGAGTGCCTGGATATTTTTCCACATATACACAACCCAGAGTTCCTGTAACGCCCGTGAAAACTCGAGGCCGAGAGGGTCTACATGGCATTCAATCAAGACCAGATCATCCTGGGTACGCATGCCGAAGCTCAGGTATCGAAAGACTTGCCTCGACATCTTGGTACTCAGTTCCAGGCCCTGCTCCAGAGTTGCACTCGATAACATCGCATAACCGGTAATACCGGCATCGTCAATTCTGAATCGCCGGGCCAGACGTAATGCAATATTGGGGACTTCATTTACCTGCAACTGTTTCAAGAGTCGCAGATATTCTTCAAAACCATACCCGGACTCGGGAAGCCACCATGCCTTATCCAGACCACAGTAATGCCCCAGCGCTTGGCGATCGATATATGAAAACTCCTCGACCAAAACTTGCTCAAGGCGCTGTAACTGTTTGATCTCAATAGTTCTAAGTTGATGACCAATGGCGTGTTGACGCTGACTGGCAACAAGTTGATCAGGCTGCATTGTGGTTCCCACTTTCAAACAACTGGACGAAAATGATAGTCCAGACTGGACGATAATGATACAAATTTGGCCCAAAATACTACGCAACTATTTTCAAAGTTACGTAATCTAGCATCCAATTTCCTCACACAAACAAACTGCGAGCAAACCATGACCAACACATGCATCGTTATCGGCGCCAGTCACGCAGCTGCACAACTGGTTACCTCTCTGCGCCAGGAAGGCTGGCAAGGTGACATTAAGGTAATCGGAGACGAGCCCTACCTGCCCTACCATCGCCCCCCACTGTCGAAAGACTTTCTGTCGGGCAACAAGCAAGCCGATGAATTGCTGATTCGCAAGGCGCCCATCTACGAGAAAAACGACATTCATTTCAAATTGAATCAACGGGTAGAGTCCATTGATCGCGCCCACAAAACCGTTACGCTCAGCAACGGTGAAGTTCTGGTATATGACAAACTGGCGCTTTGTACCGGCTCCAGGGTACGCACAGTGTCGTTGCCCGGGGTTGAACTGAAAGGCATCCACTACCTGCGCAACGTGCAGGATATCGAAGCCATTCAGCAGCATCTTGTCCCCGGTAAAAAAGCCGTCATTGTCGGTGGCGGGTATATTGGTTTGGAAACGGCTGCATCCCTAAAAAAACAAGGCATGGACGTCACCGTACTGGAAATGGCGCCCAGAGTATTGGCCCGAGTAACTGCCCCGGAACTGTCGGAATTTTATACCCGCATCCACAGCGAGGAAGGCGTCAATATAAAAACCGGCATCGCTGTATCTGCCTTTGAAGGCAACCAACAGGTAGAAAAAGTAGTCTGTGCCGATGGCAGCAGTTTTGCGGCAGATCTGGTTGTGATCGGTGTCGGCATCGTTCCCAACGTAGAACTCGCCGAAGCCGCAGGACTGCAAGTCAACAATGGTATTGTGGTAGATGAATACGCCCGAACCAACGACCCGGATATAGTTGCAGCTGGCGATGTTACCAACCACCCTAATGCCATCTACAATATTCGCTTGCGACTTGAATCTGTCCCAAATGCTACTGACCAGGCCAAAAGTGCTGCTGCCAGTCTCTGCGGCAAAGAGAAACTCTATAGTTCCCTACCCTGGTTCTGGTCCGATCAATTTGATCTGAAACTACAAATAGCGGGGCTCAGTCAGGGCTATGACCAGGTCATTCTGAGGGGCGATAAAGACAAGGGTCGCAGCTTTGCGGCGTTTTATCTCAAAGAGGGCAAATTGATCAGTGCCGATTGCGTCAATCGACCGCAGGAATTTATGTTCAGCAAGCGCCTGATTACCGAGGGCAAAGACGTGAATGTACAGCAATTGGCCGACGAAACTGTCGCCATGAAAGATCTGTTATAAAGGGAAACTAAAGGAATCAAACAATGGTGCCTCGGGCCGGACTTGAACCGGCACGAACTTGCGTTCGGGAGATTTTAAGTCTCCTGTGTCTACCAATTCCACCACCGAGGCATTCGGGATGTTTTTTTATAGTAGGTTTGGTCCCTACTTTTATCAGCCCGCCGGGCTGAAACCTGTGGTCGCTATCGGCTCCTGCCTATCGCGATACTTGTGCATCCTGCACATCGTCTACCAATTCCACCACCGAGGCAGGTGCCCTGCTCTAGAAAGTTTGAAACAGAGAAGAGAGAAGTGGAGGCGCGGGTCGGAATCGAACCGGCGTACACGGAGTTGCAGTCCGCTGCATGACCACTCTGCCACCGCGCCTTTTCAGCAAGTTTAACGAGCGAATGTCGCATCACCTGAGAAGCGCAGGATTCTAACGGAAAGCGATTGAGATTCCTAGGCCGAAAAGTAAAAAAACTGATAAATTTTAAAACTCACAGATTGGCTTGAGCGCTTTAAAATCAATTAGTTACCTGCGACTCATATCGATCATTCATCAGCCATCAAGTCCGGCCATGCCGCCCGCAGATAGATCACCATAGACCACAGGGTTAAAGCCGCAGCAAGATAAAAGAGGACATACCCGGTGTGGTACAACCAACCGTACCAATCCGGACTGAAGGCCAGCAACAAACCGATCGAAAGCATCTGCACCGTGGTTTTTATCTTGCCAACATAGGAAACCGCGACACTGGCGCGCTTACCCAGCTCGGCCATCCACTCACGCAACGCCGAGATCACAATTTCACGACCAATAATGATTACCGCAGCGATCGTGAATAATGGCTGGGAGTGGTACTCCACCAGCATGACCACAGCAACGGCCACCATCAGTTTATCTGCAACCGGGTCCATAAAAGCACCAAGTGGCGTGCTTTGATCGTATTTACGGGCCACATAGCCATCCAGCCAATCGGTAATGGCCGCTAGGGTAAATACCGCTGCAGCGCCAAAGTGACTCCACTGGAAAGGTAAATAATAAACCACCACGAAAACAGGGATCAGAATCAGGCGGGTCAGAGTCAATTGGTTAGCTAGGGTCATACGTAACGTCTGTGATTTCAATTAATGAGAGTGTAAAGCGCCGTAGATCTCTTCGGCAATTTTTTTACTGATCAATGGTACACGGGCCAGATCATCAATGCTGGCTTTTTCTACACCTTGCATGCCACCAAAATGATGCAGCAGGGCTTTGCGTCGCTTGGCACCAATACCGGGAATGTCTTCAAGCCGTGATGTGCGGCGCTTTTTATCACGCCGTTGCTTATGGCCAGTGATGGCAAAACGATGCGCCTCATCGCGTATATGCTGAATCAGATGCAGCGCCGGATTATCTGAATCCAGACTGAGCTCACGACCGCTATCACCCAGCAACAGGGTTTCAAATCCGGCTTTTCGGGTGCTGCCTTTGGCCACACCAATTAACAGCACATCGGATACGCCCAACTCGGCAAACACCTCTCTGGCCTGAGTCATCTGGCCCTTGCCCCCATCGACCAGCAAAATGTCGGGGAATACACCCTCTCCTTTCTGTAGCCGGGTATAGCGACGTTCCAGAGCCTGGGCCATGGCCGCATAATCATCACCGGCGGTAATACCCTCGATATTGAAACGCCGGTAGTCACTTTTCAAAGGACCGTTGCCATCAAACACAACACAGGAAGCGGTCGTCAGCTCGCCATGACTGTGACTGATATCGAAACACTCCAGTCGTTCTGGCATCTGCTCCAGACCCAGCACCTGCTGCAGCGCCTCAAACCGCTGCTGAACATTCTGTTTGCTGACCAGACGCGCCTGCAAATTTTCTGCTGCAGCATTTTTACCCAGTTGCAGCCACTTGTTGCGCTGTCCTCGACACTGATTCTGAAACACTATGGTGTAACCCAATTGTTGTCGTAAAGCGTCTGCCAGAGGCTCAAGCCCGGTTAATGGCTGACTTAACAAGACTTCTCTCGGGTAATCGCGCTCAGTGCCCTGCAGGTAATACTGCTCCAGAAAGGACTTGAAAACTTCCTCATCACTTTCCAGCAGCTGAACCTTGGGGAAATGGCTTTTACTGCCAAGAATTCTGCCTTCACGTACATAGAGCACCTGCACACACACGACACCATTTTTTTGCACATAAGCCACAACATCCAGATTGCCTATGCCGCCTTCAATCACTTGTTGCGCCTGGACCTTTTGCATCGCCGCAATCTGATCGCGAGCGACCGCAGCTTTTTCAAACTCGAGATTTTCTGATGCCCGCTCCATGTCCGCCACCAACTCAGAGATCAGCTCCTGACTTTTGCCACTGAGGAACATTTCGACATGGCGCATATCCTGAGCGTAGTCTTCGGCACTGATCAGTCCGACACAAGGTGCCGTGCAACGATTGATCTGATATTGCAAACAGGGCCTGCTGCGATTGCCAAATACACTGTCTTCACACTGGCGAGTGCGAAAGGTTTTTTGTAAAAAAGCCAAGCTCGATTTGACTGCTCCGACATTTGGGAATGGGCCAAAATAGCGATCCGACTTGCGTTTGGCACCACGATGCATGGACAGGCGTGGAAATTCATCTTGCTGAGTGAGCCGGATATAGGGATAGGATTTATCGTCTCGCAGCAAAATATTATAGGGCGGACGCTGCTGCTTGATCAGATTTTGCTCCAGCAGCAAAGCCTCCATTTCCGTAGAGGTAATCGTGACCTCAATGTGCTGAATTTTACTGACCAGAGCGCGGGTTTTAACTGCCAGTCCTGAGCTACGGAAATAGCTGCTCAACCGGTTTTTAAGATTTTTGGCCTTGCCGACGTAGAGGATGGTACCTTCTCCGTCGTACATCTGATACACACCCGCCTGAGTGGTCACCTGCTTTAGAAAAGCCGAGGCATCGAACTGATCGCTGGAAGATGAATTGGACATAAAATCAGTGTACAGACCGTCTCAAGGCAGAGTTCAATTACAAATTTGGCGGAAGGTCAAATTGATGCGCGCATCTGTGACACCCCGTTGCTTGGGAATCGTATGATACCAGAAATGCTGGGTTGACCCCGACATCACCAGCAGTGAACCATGGCTTAAAGACAACTCAAATGGCGCCAAATCCTTACGCCGACGGTGCTTCATAACAAATCGCCGGGTTGTCCCGAGACTGATCGAGGCAATAACCGGGTTCTTGCCCAGCTCTGGCTCATCATCACTGTGCCAGCCAACACTGTCGTTGCCATCTCGGTACCAGTTGGCCAGAACCGAATTAAAATCGTACCCGGTTTTATCCTGGATCAGCTGACGGATAGTCAACAGCAGCGGCGACCAGTCGTTGCGAGTCATCGTCAAACCCGAGTAACGATAGTCACAATCGTCGTCTCCGTACCAGGCATTCATACGGGGAATAAGCACCGGCTTGCCATACATGGTGATGGTCGACTGTTCCCAATTTAACGACTGCTGTAGCTCGGTTAACCAGCGATCCGCCAAATCCGTTCCGATAAAACCGGGAAAGAAATCCAGCTTTGCATCGGGTAAAGAAATTTCAGATCCACTGCCATCGGCAAATAAATCAATTTGATCAGACATAGGGCACAACAAAGTTTAACTCAGGCGTAAACCCGAGGCTCAATTTCGAGATCAACGCCAAAGCGCTGAGCTATATCATCCTGAATCCTGGACGCCAGCGACAACACATCACGGCCATTGCCCTGCCCCGGATTGACGATCACCAGAGCCTGACGCTCATGCACGGCAACGTCACCGTCACGATAGCCACGCCAGCCCGCCTGATCAATCAACCAGCCGGCCGCCAGCTTGAACATGCCCTTGTCGTCCGGGTAGGCCACAATGTCCGGGTGCGCCTGTTTCAGACTGGTATATACGGACTCAACAACCATCGGGTTTTTAAAAAAACTACCGACGTTTGGTAACGTCTCTGGATCCGGTAATTTACTGCGACGGATATCGCACACGGCATCAAACACCTGAAAGTGCGTTGGATCGACAATATTGCGTTCATCAAAATACTGCTGCAATGCCGGATATCGAATCGCAGGGGATGACTCCAGCGGCAACTTCAGGGTGACCGATGTAATGATGTAGCGATCTTTGAATCTCTGTTTGAAAATACTGTCACGATAGCCGAAACGACAGGCATCGCGATCAAAATTGACGCTCACGCCACTGCTGATCTCCACCGCACTCAACTCGGCGAAAACATCACACAATTCGGTACCGTAAGCCCCAATATTCTGAATCGGTGCAGCACCGACACTGCCCGGAATCAGAGCCATATTTTCCAAGCCCCAGTAGTGGAACCCCATGCAGTACTTAATTAATTCGTGCCAGTTTTCACCCGCGCCGGCTCGTAGCCAAACATGCTGATCGTCTTCCTTGACCACGTCTTTATCCGTGATGGCCATTTTGATCACCAGACCATGGAAATCATCAGCCAACACCAAATTGCTGCCACCACCGAGTACCATAATGGGGATATCCCGCTCGGCGTTGATACTTTGCTGCTTGCGCCACTGCAGAGCTCGACTGAGATCATCAAGGGATTTTACTTCGACGAAATAATCCGCCTGAGCGGCCACATTCAAGGTATTGAATGGTTGAAGATCTGCGCCATGAACAATCACTGTGAACCCACCCCGTGGCGAACCCGGATATCTTCCAGCAACCCTTGTGCTGCATCCTCAACCAGATCCAGAACCTGTTCGAATCCCTGCGTCCCGCCATAGTAGGGGTCGGGCACCTCGGACTCATCAGCGTCTGCAAAATTCAAAAACAGCGCCAGACAACCTTTATAGCCTTCAGGCTGGATCGCCTTCAGTTCGGCAAAATTTTGCGAATCCATGGCCAACACATAATCAAATTCATCAAAATCCGAAGGTTGCACCTGACGGGCTCGAAGGTGGGTTAAGTCATAACCTCTTGCGGCCGCCGCAGCCGCAGAACGGGGATCCGGGGATTTGCCCGTATGCCAGGCTGCTGTACCTGCGGAATCCGTGGTGATGGCATCCGATAGACCGGCTCGCTGAACCAGCATTTCAAACACGCCATGGGCAGTCGGTGAACGACAGATATTTCCCAGACACACAAATAATACGTTTACGCTCACCACAGATCCCTTGATTACAACAAACCGTCTTCTTCGAATATGCCGCGTACCCGCGCCAGATCCTCGGGCGTATCCACGCCGCCTGGCACCAGTTCGCAAGCATGCCCCACATGAATTCTGTGGCCATTCCACATGATTCTGAGCTGCTCTAGACACTCAAGTTCTTCAATCAGAGTCACGGGCCACAACTGGAACTCGTGCAGCAACTTCACCCGGTAGGCATAAATGCCTATGTGACGAAAAAAACCGGGTTGCACAGGCAGGATACTCTTGGTTGCTGCAAAGGTATTGCGTGGCCAGGGAATCGATGCACGACTGAAGTAGAGTGCAAACCCGTTTTTATCGGTAACCACTTTCACCGCATTGGGATCAGTAAATTCTTCAATACTGGCAATGGGATCGGACAGTGTCGCAGCACTGGCTTCAGGGTTACTCGCCAGGTTTTTGGCCACCTGATCGATCACACTCGGTGGAATCATGGGCTCATCGCCTTGAACATTGACCACAATGTCGTCTTCATCGAACTTCAGGGAGGCCACAACCTCCTGAATCCGATCAGTTCCTGATTCGTGATCAATACAGGTCAGAAAGCATTCACCGCCAAACCCCTGTACGGCGTTGATAATCCGTTGGTCATCCGTTGCAACAATCACACGTGAGGCACTGCTTTTCATTGCCTGCTCATAGACATGCTGAATCATTGGCTTGCCGGCAATCAGCTCCAACGGCTTTCCGGGAAGGCGACTGGAGTCGTATCGGGCTGGAATTACCACGGTAAATTTAACGTCCATCGAATCACTCATTGTTGTTCTCCAAAAAATTATCCAGCGTTTCCCAAAAGACTTTATCGATTTGCGCTTCTACGGCCAGATACCACCAGTCCGGTCGTGCAAAATTACGACACTTAACGGCATCCTTGGCCGTCATCACCAATGGCGAGTCACCAACAAATGCGAGATCCGCTGGCGAAAAAGCGTGGTGGTCCGCAAATGCCCTGCCATCAACCTTCAACCCCAATGTTGCGAGGGTATCGAAGAATCGCTGGGGATTGCCAATACCCGTAATGGCAGAGATGACAGCAGCATCTTCAGTATTCCAAGGTTGATCGCCGACAGCGGCCTGACAGACACCGTCATAGTCGCTGCCCACTCGCTTCCAGGCGGTTGGCTTGAGGATCATGTGCGCAACGGCATCAACCGATTTGGTCTGCAAAGGTTCCTCGCCGTTGACAACCACACAGTCGACACTCAGAAGTCTTTCGGGAGATTCACGTAAAGGGCCGGCCGGCATGCAAAAGCCGTTACCCATCTGACGACGGCCATCTACTACGCAGATTTCAAATTGTCGGGCTAATCGATAATGCTGCAGGCCGTCATCGCTCAGAATGACATCACAGCCAAACTTTTGTATCAGTCGCTCGGCTGATTTTATACGATCCGAACCAACCACCACCGGGCACTGGGTCTCCATGGCGATCAGCAAGGGCTCATCGCCACTGTGGGCCGGATCAGATAACGACGTAACATCAAAGGGATAATGGGGAGCACGCCCACCATAACCGCGACTGATTACGCCGGGTTTATAACCTTGAGCCACAAGATGTCGGGCAAGCACTATGATCAAAGGCGTTTTGCCGGTGCCACCTATGGCAATATTGCCCACCACAATCACCGATGCCGCTAATGGTTGTGCTCTTGATTGCAACCACCAACGCCGCAAACAGGCCAATAATTGCAACAACCAGGCAAGCGGCAACAGCAAGTAAAGCCACCAACGCCCTTGATACCAGGCGGACAACACTCGTTGCTCATCGGCCATGCAGCGTTACTCTTCTTCAGCGGGCTTGCGAGTGGTCATACTCAGGTGAACAAAGCCTGCCTGGCCAGCGGCGTCCATGGCGGTTACAACCGCTTGATGTGGGGTTTTAGCATCTGCAGTAATGATCAATGGCTGATCCAGCTGCCCTTGCGACACCTCCAGTAAAGCCTTCTTCAGGGTCTTCATCTGGTTATTGACCAGAGCCTTGCCGTTGACCGAATAATCCCCCTGAGCGCTGATCAGAATTTCCAGTGGTTCACTCTGTTTGATACCAGGTTCACCAACGGCTTCCGGCAGATCCACTTTAAGGTGTGTTTCCTTGGTAAAGGTAGTCGACACCATAAAGAAGATCAGCAGCAGAAACACCACATCAATCAAGGGTGTCAGGTTGATACTCTCTTCTTCTTTGGTCTGGCGTTTGAACTTCACGCTTCAGCCCTGCCCGTTTTCTTTGACATCAACTCGACGCTCAGAGTGGAGCGCATCCACCAGTTTGACGGCATCCTGTTCCATCACAACCATCAAACCGTCGACTTTACGACAGAAATAGCGATGCAGGATCATCGCAGGAATAGCAACGCACAGACCGGCTGCGGTAGTAATCAGGGCCTCGGAAATACCGCCAGCCAGAACCCCGGCATTGCCCGTGCCCTGCATCATAATCGCAGTAAACACCTTGATCATGCCGAGCACGGTACCCAGCAAACCAAGCAAAGGGGCAATCGCGGCAATGGTACCCAGCGCCCCCAGATAACGTTCAAGATCGTGCACAACCTGGTTGGCCGCCTCCTGAATACTGTCTTTCATCACCTCGCGACCATGACGGGAATTACTCAACCCTGCGGCCAGTATTTTGCCCAACTCAGAAGACTGTTTAAGCTCTTTCAGCTTACCGGCATCCATCTGGTTATTGCGCAACCAACCCCACACCTGTGCCAGCAGGGGTCTTGGCGCAATTTTGTCGGGGTTTAATGTCCAATAGCGTTCAACGGAGATGGCAATTACAGCAACAGAACACAGAATAATCGGCAGCATTAGCCAACCACCGGCAGAAACTATCTCAAGCACGCGAGAATCCCTTAATCATTAATTCTTATCTGATGGCTTATATGGATAAGCCTTAAAAAAGCAAACAACACATTGATCGAGGTGAACGCTTGAGCACCAATTGGCACAGAATTAGACCAACTCTGCCGCAATCGCTTCCCCCATCAGCGAATCCAAAGACTTTACCATATTCAACGGGCTTGGGAATGGCGAAATGCTAACGCCAATACCGTTGCTGTTCCGACCTGAAACCGCGAACCTCGTATTTGCCATTGGAGGCAATAACCACGGTAATGGCTCCCTCTTCTGCGGTGAGCAGCACCCGGGCACCATTGGCACGATAGCGATCCACCACCGATGTGGCCGGGTGCCCATATTGATTAAGGTAACCGGCGCTGACCAGCGCCCAATCCGGTTTCAACCCATCAATAAAGGACGGACTCGAAGACGTTCTACTACCATGATGTGGCACCAGCACAACATCCACGTCAGCCTGCAACGCCCTGTGCCCCAAAAGATCCCGTTCTCGCTCAATCTCTATATCGCCGGGCAACAGAATTCTGACGCCAGCATAACTGATCAACAGCACACAGGAGTGATTATTGCTGTCCTCTACCCCTGCCATTGATTGCTGGCTTTGCCAACCCAACGTTTCGAAGCCAACGCCATCAATCGACCATTGACGATCGACATTACAGGGATGGAATCCAACCTGAGTTGCCATTAATACATCATCCTGCCCCATATAAAGGAAATCGACAGGGTAACCTTCAAGAACATGACTCAGAGATCCCGCATGATCGCTGTCGCCGTGACTGACAAACAGGCCGGTTAGTTGCTGGATATTTTGACTGCGTAAATAGGGTTCCAACACGAATGAAAAATGAAAATCTCGCCCTGTATCAACCAGCCAGTGCCGATCCCGATGATGAATCATGACGGCCAGCCCTTGACCAACATCGAGAACCCGCACCACCAGACCGTCAACGTCTCTGGTACCCTCTCTATCAACATCCCCCAAAAAACCCAGCCCCACTGCCAGAGCCGACAAACACCTGAATAAAACAGGCAGCGGCAACAACCACAGCACCAAACCAGCAAGGGCACTGATACGGGCAACATCACCTGATATCGCTACTGGCTCAAACAGCCACCAGCGTTCAAACACGGCTGCAGCGTCAGCAATTTGTACCACAGCCACCGAAAATTGACCCAGTAACGTCAGAGACAACTCGGCCAAAAACAGAAACAATCCATCATCCACAAAGTAGCCAAACAACATCAGAAACAGCAAGGGAGTCACCAAAAAACTCACAAGTGGTACTGCCACAATATTGGCAAAGGGCGCCAGCAAAGTGACCGGTAACCCGGCAAACCATTGCAACAGGCCAACCCCCAACAACAGCACCCACTGTGCCTGCAATAAGCCCAGCCAAAACGACCCGGACTGTTGATACCCACCTCGAAAACTGGCAATCAAAACCGCAACAGCACCAAAGGACAACCAGAACCCGACATCATAAAAGCTCAGCGGTTGCACCAATAACACCACCGCCATAGCCAGCCACCAGGACAGCCAGGCACTGACGCTGACACCGGACAACATCAATAACCCCCAGACTGTCAGCATGATCAGCGCCCGTTGAGTCGGCAAAGAAAAACCCGCCATGGCGGCATACAGACAGGCCAGCAGCCAGCCACAGATCAACATCGCTACCGGCGCAATCACCAACCCATGACAACAGACATTGAGGCTGCGGCCGATCAATACACCAATAAACCCGCCTACCCCGGCAGCCAGCCCAATATGCAATCCGGAAATGGCCAACAGGTGAGCCAGACCAAGAGACTGCATGGGTTGGCGCTGGGTTTCGGTCAGATGACTTTTGTCACCCAACAACAGCGCCAACAACAAACCCAGCCCGTCAGTCTCTCCTGAAATATCGGCAGCCAATACCAAAGCAGTTCTTACGTCATCGCGAAGTGAGTCGATTGACCCGATATTGGCCGAAGCAAGTCGACGATTGTGCTCAGAATCCCGCACATAACCCGTGGCCCCAATCCCCCGACTCAAAAGCCAACGTTCATAATCAAAGCCGCCGGGATTCTGATAACCATGGGGCCGCTTGAGCTTTACCAGCAGCTGCCAGCGCTCACCACTGGCAGGAGCACGATCTCCGTACCAGTTAACCCTGACCTGATCGGGCAGCTCTACCCGTCCATCTGAACAATCTGGCTGCACCTTAATACAACCGTATTCAACCGCGATGACTAACCGGTAACCCCGGCGCGCTGAATCAAAAACAAACGGCGACGGCAATCCAACAACTCGACCCACCAGAAGTACAGGCCGTTTTTCCAGCTCGGCAGCCAACCGATCATCGATACCCGATTGCCCCCAATAGCAACACCATAAAGCAGAGCCGCCAAACGCCAACCCCCAAAACCAGACTTGCTTCAAGCGAGTGTGCATCGGTGCGGCCCGTAAGAACCAAAGGGCTCCGCCAACCAGCCACAATATCCACACAACCACTAACAGATGCAGATCGGGCAACCGGGGCAAGATACCCATGACAAAAGCACCGCAAACCACCACAATAATCAGTAACATGACCGACACCTGAAAAATTCAGGCAACCATAGTCCGGGTCGAAGCGACCGGGTATGGACAGCAGGTATTAATCCTTCATCAACAGGCCGACCGCCCCATGAAAAAGCTGTTGCTTATCGCCCACGCGCCTTCTGATAACACCCGAAACATGGTGAATGCCGTCGTATCAGGGGCAAACAGTTATGAGTCTGAATGCGTCGAAATCCAGCACCTCCCTCCACTTGAGACCCAACCGGAAGATCTTCTTTCAGCTCAGGCCGTTATCCTCGGCACCACAGAAAATCTGGGCTATATGAGTGGCGCGCTTAAGGATATGTTTGACCGTTGCTACTACCCCTGCCTTGAACAAACCCAGGGACTGCCCTTCGCTTACTTTATTCGAGCAGGTCATGACGGTACTGGCACACGCAGAGCAATAGACACCATCACCACTGGCCTGCGCTGGAAAACGGTACAGAAGCCTCTGATTTGTCGCGGTGATTTCCAACCGGAATTTCTGGAACAGTGTCAGGAGCTGGGGTTATCCATGGCAGCCAGTCTGGATGCAGGGATTATTTGAAACGGTTCTGAATTCAGAACTCGGGATTGAGTTTAGCCGGCAAAAAACTGCTTGAGCCCTACCAACCCCATCTGAATACCAATGGTTACCAACAGCAAGCCTCCGATTCTGGAGATGCTGGCCATAATGGAAGGCTTGATTTTTTGAATGGCGCGACTGCCCCAAGTAAACGAAAGAAAAGCCACCAAGGCCACAATACCCACAGCAATCAATGCACTGAGGACCGGCTGGACCGCCTCCGGGTGAGCCACAATGGAAATGGTGGTAGCGATGGCCCCCGGGCCAGCAATCAATGGCAGGGTCAATGGAATAAACAGCGCGTCATTCTCTTCAGGTCCATCTTTGCGCACATTTTCACCCTGAGCGTGTGAACCCCCGCCACCAAATAACATCTCGCCACCCATAATCACAATGAGTAAACCACCGGTGATACGAAAGGCGTTCATATCGACACCAAGCAGTTCCAGTAATTGCCGACCAAATATGGCCGTGCCACCCAGCACCAAGAGAATATAGAAACAGACCTTTACAGCAGCAGACTTGGTGCCCTGACCTGTGCCAGCGATGGCGTTATTGAAAAACAGCACCTTGACGGCATCGTATGGGGAGGTAATAACCAGCAGCGACACTGCAGAGCGAATCAAAAAGTCTATATCCATGCACCACCCGACCCCAGTCTGTTAATGGATTGAGTGTAGCAGTGATATTCAGCAGCAGACCCTGAATCGGTCACTGCAAATCAAAACAGGTCGATATCGCCGTCCTGCATCGATTCCTGCTGTTTCGAAACGGAAATATGTTTGAAGTGACGCAAAACATCGAGAAGCTCTTCAAACTTGGCTTGATTGAGTTCCTCAGAAGAACAAAAGGCTACCGACTCGGACATCAGCGAGCGGATGACATCGAAACGATCCACCAGCTGCTGAAGTTGCTGGATGGAAATGTCTTCAAACTGCAACTGTACAATGCTGTCTCCCACCATGCTGTCAATCTGAGCAGCGGCAGCAGAAACCAGCTCAGACCGTTGACTGGCGTCCTCTGCCAGCGCTTCAACATTCTTCCACATATCCGTGATCTGTTTCTGCGAATCGGCCTGTGCAGACACATCAAAATTGGTAACAGTATCAATATTGTCCTTAACCGCCTCAATGTCACCCGACAGAGTGACAATAGACGTGCGAATCTGCTCACTGAACTCTTCTGTGCGACGGGATAAATTTCTGACCTCATCGGCCACAACCGCAAACCCACGACCGGCCTCGCCAGCCCGGGCAGCTTCAATCGCAGCGTTAAGGGCCAGAAGATTGGTTTGGGCATTGATGTTGACGATATCGGTAAGCAGACCTTCGACTACCGCAACTTCATTGAGCATTGATTCAAAACGTTCGCTGGAAGTGCGCCCTGCCGTGTAAATTTCTTCGAGAGCGCTGATCATTGAGTGGATCACCTCATCGGACATTTCCGAATAGGTCTGCCCGCCCTCTTCAGCAGAACTCTCCGGGTGTGCCAGCTGCACCAGATTTGCCACCAGCTCATTGAGCTGCTCTTTCTGGACGGATGAGGCATCGCGCAAGCCAGTCAAACTGCCATTGAGCTTGCTACTGGCGTTACTGACCACACTTTTAACGTGATGGATATCTTCCAGAGTTTCATTTATCTGAACGTAGGTGACTCCGAAGACATCGCTCATATACTCCAGATCGGAGCGGATTGTAGCGACCTCGGCCGCAACCTCCGATGAAATTGAGGCAGTCACTTCACCACCGTCATCCAGATACTCTCTGAGCGTCAAAGCACACAGAGAAACCAGCAGAGCCATCATGGCGCCAATTTCTGAATCAGCAATAAAAAAGATGGCGGCAGCTCCGGCAGCTAATACCTGTACAACGATAAAAGGTTTTGGCTGTATACGTTTTTCTTCTGTCGCCAAGAACATACCCTCAAAAATGAAACGACCATTTCAGGTTAGACAATAATGCATCGACTGACACTTTATTCAGTCAATTACCAAGATAACGGCGGGTTCAGGTGATTCATTACCCCGCAATTTACTTATGGGGCAAAAATTCACGTATCATGGCCACAATTAAGGTTAATCTGGCTCTGCCGTACTTCTCGGCCCGCCTTTTTATAGCAACAGATCTTCTATGGCAACCATTGGCACCCACTATATCCATACAGCGCTTGGCGGCGCCAAAGCCAGAGGGCTGGTCCCCCGCGATCTGATTCGCCAATGCCGGATCCCGGAAAAACCCCTGAACGACCCCAAGGCACGCATCGCCGTCCCCTTGGTGGCCAAGCTCTATGACCTGATTGCCAAGGAACTCAATGACGAATTTATGGGGTTTACCGAGCGCCCCTGCAAAGTTGGCACCTTCAATCTTATGGCCGAGTGGGTCTCCTACGGCGAGACACTGGAAGATCTGCTGACCCGCGGGATTCGTTTCTACAATCAGGTCACCGATGAAATCCAGATGTCACTTGAGTACGAGGGCGATCACGTCTATCTCACCAGTCACTTTCGCCGTCAGGAGCTGGACTTTGAGCACTTTTTTATCGAGTACTGGCACGTTATCTGGCACCGATTTGCCAGCTGGTACATTGGCAAGCCTATCAAATTACTGGCCGCCTATATCAACTACACCCCTCTCGACAGTGAAGAATTCCTGCTGTTATACCGCTGTCCGACCCACACCAAAAGCAAAGTAAATCGGTTGGTATTCCATCGCAGCTATCTGGAACAACCGCTGATCAAGAGCAAACAGGAACTGGAAGTATTCTTGCGGCGCGCCCCGATTGATCTGTTGACAATCCCGGGGGAAGACACCAGTTTATCTGCAAAAATCAACCAACTACTGGGGGATAAAGGCAGCGCCCGGCTGAGTTTCCCCAATTCGGCCGAACTGGCCAAAGAGCTGGAAATCAGCGAACAAACCTTAAGACGTCGCCTGTCCGAGGAAGGCACCAGCTACCAACAGATCAAAAACAACCTGCGCAGTGATCTGGCAGTCAAGTTGCTCGCCAACCGCAACCTGAGCATTGCCGAAGTGGCCAACCGTCTGGACTTCAGTGAACCGCGGGTCTTTACCCGCGCCTTCAAACAATGGACGGGCTACACACCCAAAGATTTCAGAGCGCAAAAGCAGATTAAATCCTATCGCTAACCGCCTCGCTCAATCGACCGATTGCCTCCATCGTTAATTATTCCATCCAGATCAATTAATGCTCGATTAATTCCTTGTTTTTCGCAGAAGAAACTATCCTTGATTGACCTTTTCGCGGATTTTTTTGCCAACTCGACTGTATCAAATAGACAATGCATGAGCGGATTTGTGATATACAAATAATATTTTTTGTGAACTTTTGACACAAAATAAATACACAAAAACCATACTTATCAATAACTTAAAAACAATAGCTCAAGTTTTATATTATACTTATGTCGTGTTCACAACATAGACATTCACTTATAAGATGGCGCCACTTTCGAAGACCTGACCGACCAGACACTTTTTATAATCGGCCAGATCCTTTACATCAACTCAACAGTTGGAACACTCAGAAGCATGACAAATTCAAACAAACCCAAAGCCTCCTTGGTCAACCCGTTTGATGACGCCAAAGAGATGGAATTCAGCATTCCCGGCCAGGCCTCCTATCAGCCCGGCCTGTATGAAGAAAACCTCAAGCACGGTTATGAATTGACGCAAAAACCTTTTAACGCCGCAGGGGTTAAAAACATCGAGCGTCAGCACGCCAAAAAGCGTATGACCATCTGGGAGCGTCTGAGCGTTCTGACCGACGAAGATCCACAGGTTTTGTACCAAAACTGGGGTAAAAACCTCGACGGTGCCTCACTGGTAACCGCCATTGTTAAAATCAACGGCCGCGATGTTGCGGTATACGGTCATGACTTCACCGTTCGCGCTGGCTCCATGGACGCCACCAACGGCGGCAAATTGGCCCGCCTGTTTGAATTGGCCGGTAAGCGCAAGATTCCGCTGGTAGGCATGAACGATTCGGCCGGTGCCTATGTACCTGCCGGTGTCGGTGGTCTGGACGGCTACGCTGAAGCCTTTACCGCCCTACGCAAGATTTCAGGTGTGGTGCCATCGATTATGTGCATGTTCGGCTTTAACGCCGGTGGTGGTTCCTACCTGCCTCGCCAGGGCTCCTTCCTGATTCAGCCTAACGACACCTTCTTTGGCCTGACCGGCCCTGGCGTTGTGAAATCCGTACTGGGTGAAGACGTTACCGCCGATGAACTGGGTGGCCCGGGCGTACACAGTGCTACCGGTGTAACCGATTTTGTTGTGCCTGACGAAGTGGCTGCTCTGCGCAAAGTTAAAGAGCTGCTCAACTACCTGCCGAGCAACAACGCAGAACTGGCCCCACACCAGCCCTCTTCCGATCCCGCCGATCGCAAGACCTGGGACATCGACATTCTGTTGAAGAAAGCCTTTAACTCACCAAGCGGCTTCAACACCCCGCTGGATATCAGCATCATGATCCAGCAACTGTGTGACCACGGTGACTTCCTGGAAATTCAGCCAGACCGCGCCCGCAACACCATCTGTGCCCTGGGCCGTATGAACGGTAACGTGATCGGCTTTGTGGCCAACAACTCCGCGGTGGATTCCGGTCAGATCGATATCGATGCCGCCTATAAGAACGCCCGTTTTATCCGCTTCTGTAACCTGTACAACATCCCCATCATTTTTATGGAAGATACCACCGGTTTCCGCCCGGGTACCGATCAGGAACACGGCGGTATCGTTCAGGCCGGTCGTGCCATGCTCGATGCCATTATCGACTTGCGTACTCCGCGCTTCCTGTTGATTGTGCGTAACGCCTTTGGCGGCGCCTACGCCTCCTACAATAACTACCCTACCGGTGCCGACTTTGTCTGTGCCCTGCCGTCCACCCGCGCAGCCGTTATGGGCCCGGCCGGTGTTGAATTCGTGTACAAAAAAGAGCTGAAAGAAATTCGCGGCACCGTTAAGGCACGCCTTAAAGCCGGTGACCCCGAAGCTGAAGTTATGGCTTGGCAAGCCGAGCAGGAAGCTGCCCTGAAACTGCGTTACGAAAAAGAACTGATGAATCCCGATGAAGCCTTGAGCCTGGGCTCCATCTCTCAAATTGTTATGCCTTCCGATTTGCGTGAAGTGCTGTGCAAACAAATGGACTTCCACCTGAGTCACTACACACCAGAGCCATTCAATGGTCCTCAGCGTGAGTTCCATTAATCAGCACAGACCACAACACATTAATTGACCTGAAGATTCTGAAGCTTCAGGAACAACGGAAAGAATTGAAATGAATAGTACTAAAGACAACTACCTGAATAACCCCCTGATCCATCAGGACCGCCGCCTGGGCAATGCCAACAGCAACTGGGTTAAGAGCTTTGACTGCACCCATATGCGCCCGCTGATCATCTGCCGTGGCCCAATCCGCAAGGAAGCCATGGACGTTTTCGATGAAATGGGCATCAACGGTTACGGCATCCTCCTGTCTGAAAAAGACAGCATCACCTATCAAAACGCCCTGTCGCCCGAACTGCGCAAGCTGACCGACCCGTCTCGCGTACACCGTGTACCCGACTACACCGGTGCCGACAAGGCCGAGCGTGCCGTACGCATTCAGCAGATCATTAACATTGCCAAGAGCAATGGCTATAACTCCATTTATGCCGGCTATGGCTTTATGTCAGAAGATGCCGAGATGGTTGAGGCCATGGAAAAAGCCGGCCTGAACTTTATCGGCCCCTGTTCTTTCACCCAGAAGGCGGCGGGCATGAAAGATCAGGCCAAACGCACCGCTCTGGAAACCGGCGTATCCGTTACCCCGGGCGTGAACAACGCCACCAGCCTGGCCCTGTTTGCCCGCTACGGCAAAGACGGTCTGGAAAAATGTGCCGCCGACAACAGCCTGAGCGTTGATTTTGGCGCCTGCAAAGACGACGAAGAAAAAGCTCTGGCCCTGCTGGCAGCCTCCTATGAAGCCGGCATCGACATTATCGACGCTGCCGACATCGGTGCCGCTCTGCAGGTAGAAGCCAAGCGCATGCTGGCGGAGAAACCCAACAACCGCTTCCGCCTGAAAGCCATCGCCGGTGGTGGTGGTAAAGGTCAACGTATTCTGCAGTCCGCCAACTCCTACGAGGGCGCAACTCTGGAAGAAAAAGTCGAGAAAGCCGCTGAAAACGTACCTTCACTGGTACTGGAGTGTCTGATCGAGCTGAAAACCAATGGTGTGGGCGACAACAAAAACGTTCTGATCGAAATGAACATCGACACCACCCGTCACCAGGAAATTCAGGTTGTGGGTAACGGTGAATGGTGCATGACCATGGGCGGTCGTGACTGCTCCCTGCAAATGCACGAACAAAAACTGCTGGAAGTCTCCGTCACCAAAGAAGAACTGGAAGAAGCCATCGCAGTGGCTGAAAAAGCCGGCAAGCCTGCTGAAGTGGACCAGCTGAAGAAGGATCTGGATATCCTGCTGAAGATGGAGCACGAAGGTGCCGTCTTCGGTGAAGCGGTAAAACTGGATTCTCTAGGTACCTTCGAGTGTATCGTTGACGGTGAAGCCCACTACTTCATGGAAATGAACACCCGTATTCAGGTAGAACACCGTGTCACCGAGCTGTGCTACGGCCTGACTTTCACCAACCCGGAAAACGCCAACGACAGTTTCAGTGTGGAATCTCTGGTTGAAACCATGGTTTTGATCGCCGCTCACGGCAAGCGTCTGCCCAAGCCTTCCCGCTTCCTGCGCAGCAAGGCTTCTGTTGAAGCCCGGATGAACGCCACCAATCAGGCGCTGCAACCGCACGCTGGTGGCGTGATTGAAAACTGGTCCGACCCGATCGACGGTGAAATCCGTGACGATCAGGGCATCAGCATGCACAACCCGGATACTGATGTATTCATGAAGTACCATCTGGCCGGGGCCTACGATTCCAATATCGCCCTGCTGCTCAGTATTGGTGACGACCGCACCAAAACATACGAGCACATGGCAGAAGTGCTGCGTGTGACCGATCTGCGTGGTAGTGATTTGGCCACCAATCTGGAGTTCCACTACGGTCTGGTTAACTGGTTCCTGGGCAATAATATCAATGCCCGTCCAACCACCCGCTTTATCGTGCCTTACCTGACCGCTGTAGGTCTGCTGAAACAGGAAGCCAACAATCTGGATCTGAACTATGCCTACCAGCAAGTCAGCCAGAAAGCGCTGGGCGCGGTAGATGACAAAGATGCCAAATCAGCCCTGCAAGCAGTGCTCGAACGCAAGCACATCCTGCTGACCCGACCACTGCAGATGCTGCTGGATGAACCACACATGCTGGCCGGCTGGCTGTCTCTGTATCAGGACAAGTTCAGCATTGAAAATGGCAAGGTAAACTGGAAAGCCAATCCGATCCGCATCCTGGCCGACACCTATCATTTCCTGAACATGGACTACTGCGACAGCAAACCAGCAGCCGAAATGATCTGGGATCACGACAATGAGATCATGACCCAGGCCATCGCCTTCTATGACGCACTGAAAGCCAAGCTGGGCATTGAGACCTATGCCGAAGTTGAAGCCGCTCTGGCCGGTGCAGCGCCTGCGGGCATTGATTCTGAGCAATGGATTCAGGCTCAGGCTGCCCATGCCGGTTATCAGGCTGGTAGCGAAATCATCGGAGTACTGCCCTTTATCGCGGAAGCCACCCAGTTCTTCGACTTGAAAGTAAATGAAGATCTCAGCATCCACATTCCGGACAGTCTGACCGATGAAGATCTGCAAACCGCCATGGCCAAGGTTCTGGTACCACCTCCGGTGGCCAAGTCCGATGAGATTCTGGCGCCAACCGGTGGCATGTTCTACTCCTGTGAGGCTCCGGGCATGCCGCCCTTTGTAGAAGAAGGCACCCACTTCGAAGCCGGCCAGCCTTTGTTCATCATCGAAGTTATGAAGATGTTCAACAAGATCAATGCGCCCTTCTCCGGCACCATTGACAAGATTCTGATCGAAGGTGACGGCACCATCATCAAGCAGGGTCAGCCACTCTACAAGATCACCCCGGACGAGAAGATCATTGTGGAAACACCGGAAGAAATAGCAGCGCGTCGTCAGGCGGCCACTGATAAGCTTCTGACAGCCATTTAATCTGATGTTGCGGCTCTGCTGGTATCAGTAAGAGCCGCTATTTTTATTAGAGATACTTTTTAGAGATACATTCTTTGGAGAAAAACATGATCGTAGCACTGGATCATATCGCCATCGCCGTCCCCGATCTGGAAAAGGCCATCAAACGTTTTATGGACGACTTCGGTCTGAACTACAAAGGCAGCGAAGACGTTGAGAGCGCCAAGACTAGCACCGCGTTCTTCCCGCTTCCCGAAACCAGTATCGAACTGGTTCACCCGCTCAACGGTGAAGGCCCGATTGCCGGCTACCTGGAGAAAAAAGGCGGCGGTTTGCACCACCTGTGTTTTCGCAGTGACGACATTGAAGCCGACGTGGCTCGCCTGCGAGAAAAAGGCTACCAGTTTCTGTCCGATGCGCCGTCCATGGGAGCCCACAACAGCAAGGTGATTTTTATTCACCCGAAAAGCTGTGATGGTGTATTGATTGAGCTGAATCAGCCGATGGGTGATCACTGATACATCACCCAACTGGATCCTTCGCTGGGCTCAGGATGATCAATTGTGTCATTCTGAGCCCATCGAAGAATCTTCTTAAAAGCGAAGACCAAACCGCAATAAAGTCCATCATTTCAGCAAGACTCTTTATCCAATAAGACTTGCCAATATGATTAGATGATGGATTAACACCAAATTTTAGAACGATTGACGGAGAGACCCTCAATGTCAGACCAAAAACCAACCATCGCTGACTGGGAAGCCCTGGCCACCAAACAGCTGAAAGGTAAAAACCCGAGCGAACTGACCTGGAACACGCCGGAAGGTATCGATATCAAGCCGCTGTACACCAAGGCCGATACCGAAAATCTGGAGTTCGCCGACACCCTGCCGGGCATGGCTCCTTACGTTCGCGGCCCGCAAGCCACCATGTACGCCGGTCGACCCTGGACCATTCGTCAGTACGCTGGCTTCTCTACCGCCGAAGAATCCAATGCCTTCTACCGTAAAAACCTGGCCGCAGGTGCTCAGGGTGTTTCCGTCGCCTTCGATCTGGCGACCCACCGTGGTTACGACTCCGATCACCCTCGTGTGACTGGTGACGTTGGTAAAGCCGGTGTAGCCATCGACTCTGTTGAAGATATGAAAATCCTGTTCGACGGCATCCCGCTGGACAAGGTTTCCGTATCCATGACCATGAACGGCGCCGTACTGCCGATTCTGGCCAACTACATCGTTGCCGCTGAAGAGCAAGGCGTATCCCAGGACAAGCTGGCCGGTACCATTCAGAACGATATTCTGAAAGAGTTTATGGTGCGCAACACCTACATCTACCCGCCCACGCCATCCATGAAGATCATTGGCGATATTATCGGTTACACCTCCGAGAATATGCCGAAGTTCAACTCCATCTCCATCTCCGGTTACCACATTCAGGAAGCCGGTGCCGATGCCGCACTGGAACTGGCTTACACCCTGTCGGACGGCCGCGAATACGTACGTACCGCTCTGGATGCCGGTTTGGACGTTGATGCCTTTGCACCACGTCTGTCCTTCTTCTGGGGTATTTCCATGAACTTCTACATGGAAATCGCCAAGCTGCGCGCTGGCCGCCTGTTGTGGTCCCGCATTATGGACGAGTTCAAGCCAACGAACCCGAAATCCTCGATGCTGCGTACCCACTCCCAGACCTCTGGCTGGTCTCTGACCGAACAGGATCCGTACAACAATGTGATCCGTACCACCATTGAGGCCATGGCGTCCGTATTCGGTGGCACCCAATCGCTGCACACCAACGCACTGGACGAAGCCGTTGCCCTGCCGACTGAATTCTCTGCCCGTATTGCCCGTAATACCCAGATCATCATTCAGGAAGAAACCGGCATCACCAAAGTGGTTGATCCCTGGGGTGGTTCCTACATGATGGAATCTCTGACTCAGGACATCGCTGACAAAGCCTGGGAATTGATTGAAGAGATCGAAGAAAACGGCGGCATGGCCAAGGCCATCGAAGCCGGCCTGCCGAAGCTGCGTATTGAAGAATCCGCCGCTAAAAAGCAAGCGCGCATTGACCGAGGCGAAGACGTCATTGTTGGTGTGAACAAGTACACCCTGGAAAAAGAAGACGATCTGGAAATCCTCGAAGTTGATAACCTGGCCGTGCGCGAATCCCAGATCAAGCGTCTTGACGAGATCAAAGGTTCTCGCGACAGCGCCGCGGTTGAAGCCGCTCTGAAAGCTCTGACCGATGCCGCCGAAACCGGCAACGGCAACCTGCTTGATCTGTCTGTTAAAGCCGCTCGTCTACGCGCCACCGTTGGTGAGATCTCCGACGCTCTGGAAGCCATCTACGGCCGTTTTAACGCTCAGGCTCGCACCATTTCCGGTGTTTACGGCGCCCCCTATCAGGACGACGCCGACTGGCAAGCCATTCAATCCGACATCAACGACTTCGAAGCCAAGCACGGCCGACGCCCGCGCATGCTGGTGTGCAAGATGGGTCAGGATGGTCACGACCGTGGCGCCAAGGTGATTGCTACCGCCTTTGCCGATGTCGGTTTCGATATCGATCTGTCGCCCATGTTCTCCACGCCGGAAGAAGTGGCGCGCCAAGCCATTGAGAACGACGTGCACGTGGTAGGCGTCTCCTCTCAGGCCGCCGGCCACAAGACTCTGGTTCCAGCCCTGATTGACGAGTTGAAGAAACAAGGTGCCGATGACATTCTGGTGGTTGCCGGCGGCGTGATTCCAAAACAGGATTACGATCACCTGTATGAGGCCGGTGTGGTGGGCATCTTTGGTCCCGGCACCAAGATTCCGGTATCAGCCCGTAAAGTGGTGGATGAGATCAATAAAGCCAACAGTTAATATTGACCTGTCCAAATAAGAGCCCCGCCGGGGCTCTTATTACATTTACACTCATAAAATATTCAGACACATGCCATCCATTGACTTAGATAGACTAAAACAAGGCAATCGCCGCGCTCTGGCCAAAGCCATCACGCTGGTGGAAAGCAAGCTGGACTCACACCGTATGGAAGCCCAGCAGGTACTGGAGAGTATTCTGCCCCACACCGGTAACAGCATCCGTATCGGTATAACCGGTATTCCCGGGGTTGGGAAATCCACGTTTATTGAATCCTTCGGTTTGCACCTGATCGAACAGGGTAAAAAAGTAGCGGTACTGGCAGTGGACCCCAGTTCCCCCATTCGCGGCGGCAGTATTCTGGGCGATAAAACCCGTATGGAGGAATTGTCCCGGCAGGAAAACGCCTTTATCCGTCCCTCTCCCTCGGAAGGCACCATGGGCGGTGTCGCCCAGAAGACTCGCGAAACCATGCTGTTGTGCGAAGCCGCCGGCTACGATGTCATCATTGTCGAAACCGTGGGTGTTGGTCAGTCCGAATACGAAGTGGCGGCCATGGTTGACTTCTTTTTGGTGTTGATGATTCCCAACGCCGGTGACGAACTGCAGGGCATCAAACGGGGCATTATGGAACTGGCCGATTCACTGGTCATCAATAAGGCCGATGGTGAAAGCATCAATCTGGCCCAGCGCACCCGCCAGCACTATCAGAACGCTTTCCACCTGATCAAGGGCGGTGGCTTCTGGAATCCGCGAGTACTGACCTGCTCGGCTATGGAAAAAAGTGGTATCGACGATGTCTGGAATATGATTTCCGAATACCGGGAACTGGCCATTAAAAATCAGGCCTTTGATGAAAAGCGCTCCCAACAGAACAGTCAATGGCTACAAAAGCTGATTCATGAACTGCTGGAAATGCGGCTGCATCAGAATCCGGACGTTCAACAGAAGATGCCCAGCCTGTTTGATCAGGTGATTCGCAACAAGGTGACCCCCTACAGCGCAGCCAGGCAGATAGTTGATCTGTTATAGGCCCCAAACTGGTCAATTTTCAGGGGAACTGATCACCATTAAATCAGTCTTAACTCGTCGCTCCGGGCGTACTCAGTCGGGGTAGATTCACCCCTTTCGGAAATAACCCTTAGCGTTACCTTTGGACTATAGTTTTGAGTTCACAGAGAAGGCATAATAGCGCGCGTTTTGTAACGGCTGGCAGGCGTCAATGGCAAAAAAACTATTCAAGAACTGGTTTCCAGATCCGGCGGACATAAAAAGTCGCCCTGGACTGCAGTTTCTGGGCAGCCTGCTACACGACCCCAACCTGTTCCATATGAACCGGCACTCGGTATCGGTGGCTTTTGCCATAGGCTTGTTTGTGGCCTTTCTGCCCATACTCGGACAAATGCCCACCGCCGCCTTAATAGCCTTTTGCCTCAGGGCCAACCTGCCCATCGCGGTAGCCCTGGTCTGGATCAGCAACCCGGTAACCATCCCGCCCATCTTCTACGCAACCTATGAATTCGGCAGCTGGGTACTCGATACGCCACCCAGTGAATTTTCCATCGAGTTATCCTGGGAATGGTTCACTGGCACCTTTCTCGGCCTTTGGAAACCGCTGTTGGTTGGCTCCTTGATCTGCGCCTGTGTATTTTCTTTGATGGGGTATTTCAGCATCCAGTTATTCTGGCGCTGGCATGTCGTACGCAATTGGGAAAAGCGCAAACAGAAAAGACTGCGTCAGGCCCTTGAGCAGGATTCCGACCCTCAGGCCTGACCATATTCGTAAGATCCGGATTACTGCCCGGTAGAATCTGTTATATCCCCCTGCAACTCAGTTTTGGGCGTGTGCTTAATCACACTGTGCATCACCGTATCGTGCTCAAAATAGACGGTAAATTGCTCATACAACCAGCGACTGATCGGCGGCTCACCAACCGCATCAAAACGCTGCAATGGTTCACCATAATCGGCCAGTACAGAATCCATGCTCATGCCCAGCACCGGCTTGCTGATCGTTTGATCCGTTGTCTGCTGACCAACCGGGATCTTGATCACCTCTGCGTGTAACGGCATCGCCACGCCGCCCATGGCGGTCACGCCCAATAACGTCAATAACCTCAACTTCATAGTACGTCCTTAACTCCATCCAACTCAGTTTTGAATCTTTCGCTTGCGTTCACGCATTTGCGCTTTGAGAATGTTCTTGCTCAACGCCTGTTGCTGTATTTCAGTCAATTTGAGAAATTTGACAGCAACCTGATATTCATCCGGGCTTTTCTCGTCACAGCGGATCACCCTCGCATAGCAAATCACCACGGAAAAGCTCCCCATGAACATCATCCGTATTGCCAGATAACTGCCTTTATATAAGGGTTTGGTGGTTTTAAAGGCCAGCCCGCCTTCGCTTAAATTGACATGGGTGGGTTTGACATCACCACTTTGATTCTGGGTTGACAGCAGGTTTGCCAGCAAATCAATTTTCTTGCTTTGAATGGTGAGGTAATCGGCCAGCTGGCGATTGCTTTCACCCAGCCCTGCCAGCAACCCCGAGGCCTCATGATTCAACCGCTCCATTTCATCGAACACATGCACTGACTGACCATCTTCCTGAAAATGATCTTCGGCTTTGTTGTGCTCTACCGTATGGACATCTACCGGTTTGTAGCTCAGGGTCAGTTCGTTATTTATTCTAAAAAAGCTTCGCCTTTCAGCATCAGACATCGTCTCTTTCACTCCCACTGTTACTGTTTAAAGAATAACAGCACAAAGCCGGACTGTCGCCCGCACCATGACCCGTACTTTCACCAGAAAATCCGGACATAAAGCCAGAGGCTTTTATTTCTTGTGATGCAGCAAGCCATTGGGTTTAATGTGCCCATGAATCTTATGCTTCCCATAATAATAGGCCTGCGCTACATCCGCTCCAAGCGACGCAATCGCTTTATCTCTTTTGTCAGCAGTTTCTCTTTTCTTGGCATGCTCTTGGGGAGTCTCGCTCTGGTGACCGTTTTATCGGTTATGAACGGCTTTGACAGAGAGATAAAAGAACGGCTACTGCAAGTCATTCCTCATGGCACCGTGACATTCGATTCACCTGATATTTCATGGTCCGACCTGCAGGCAGAACTGCAACATCAGCCCGGCGTGATTCATGCCGCCCCCTTTATCGGCGCCAATGCCATGGTCAGTTATGAAAGAGGGTTATATGGCGTTCAGATGAGAGGGCTGGCAACCGCTGACCTGAAGCAGTTGACCAACATTGAAGATCGGATGATTGCCGGCCAATTGGACAGACTTAAGCAGCAGCCATATGGCGTTATCATAGGCCGCCTGCTGGCGCGCTATCTGGGCATTAATATTGGCGACAAGCTTACCGTCACCCTGCCCCAACTGACCATAACGCCGCTCGGCGCCTTTCCCCGAGTCAAACGATTTACTGTGGTTGGCGTATTTGAAGTCGGAGCCAAAATTGATCAAAACCTGATCATCACCAATTTGGCAGATGCCCAAAAGTTGATGCGCCTGAGTCAGAGAGTCTCAGGTCTGGAATTATTAACCGAGGATATTTATCAAGCTCCTGCGGTGATTCAACGAATCGCAGCAAGCTACCCAGCTGATGCCGGGATTGTTTTTCAGGACTGGAGCCAATCTCAGGGCAGTCTGTTCTCTGCTGTAAAAATGGAGAAGACCGTGGTGAGCGTTTTACTTCTGGTGGTGATTGCCATTGCGGCATTCAATATTATTTCCAGCTTGGTTCTGATGGTAGCGGACAAGCGTTCCGATATTGCGGTCTTGAGAACCCTGGGATTAACCCGCGCCCAGGTGATGGGTGTCTTTGTTGTTCAGGGCGGTGCCCTGGGCATTTTCGGTGTGCTGTTCGGTACCGCACTGGGATCACTGATAGCGAGCCATATCGACAGCATTGTACAAGCCATTGAAACCCTGTTTGGCTTTCAAATATTCGACCCGAACGTGTATTTCATCAGCCGCTTGCCATCCGAATTGAAAATTGACGACCTGATTCTGGTGGTCAGCTGTGGCTGTCTGTTGAGCCTGCTGGCCACCTTGTACCCAGCTTATCAGGCTGCCAAAATTGAACCCGCTGAAGCGCTCCGCTATGAATAAGCGCCAAACCTATCAGGAACAATCCGTGTCTCAAGCCGTATTACAGTGTCGCAACATCGTCAAACATTACCGTCAGGGACCAAACACCGTCGAGGTGTTAAAAGGTATCGATTTTGAACTGCACCCGGGTGAGCGGCTGGCTATTGTTGGGGCCTCTGGTTCAGGCAAGAGCACCCTGCTCAATATGTTAGGCGGTCTTGATCAGCCGTCCGCGGGTGACGTTCTCCTTAATGGCCAGGCCTTCTCCACTGGGAGTGATAACGAGCGAGCCAAATTGCGCAATCAAAGCCTGGGGTTTGTGTATCAATTCCACCATCTGCTGGGAGAATTCAGCGCCCAGGAAAACATTGCCATCCCCAAAATGATTGCCGGCCATTCGAAAAAACAAGCTCTGCTTGAAGCCAGTCACTTTTTGCAACAGGTTGGCTTGGAACATCGCCAACAACACAAACCGTCTGAACTATCAGGTGGTGAACGCCAGCGTGTTGCCATTGCCAGAGCGCTGGCCAACAATCCCGCCTGTGTGTTGATGGATGAACCAACCGGCAATTTGGACAGGGACACCGCCAACACCATTCAGGAACTGTTACTGACTCTCAGCCGTGATGCCAACATCGCTTTTATTGTCGTGACCCACGATGAGCAAATTGCCAACGCCATGGATCGGGTACTGACACTGGAAAATGGTTTACTGAAATCATGAAGGCCTTCACCCGCTTTATCGGGCTCCGGTATACGGGCTCTAAAAGCAGCAGCCAACTGGTATCGTTTATTTCTGCTATATCCATTGCCGGACTCGGTCTGGGTGTAGGACTGCTGCTGACAGTTTTGTCGGTTATGAATGGCTTTGAGCGCGAGCTGGAACAAAAAATCCTGGGGGTTTTACCTCATGGCGCCCTCTATCATCGCTACGGCATCGAAGACTGGCACTCTCTGCAAACCGATATCAATCGGCACCCGAATCTGATCGCCAGCGCCCCTTTTGTCGAGCTGCAAGGGATGCTGAGCAAAGGTAAAAAAGTCGTACCCACAGCCATATTTGGCATTGATGTGCAGCAGGAAAGCCAGGTTTCTGATCTTTCCCAATACATTTCATCCACCCAGCAAAAACAGTTTGCTGAAAACCCGGAAAGCATTTTGCTGGGTCGGGGAATCGCCAATTCATTGAGCCTTGAAGTGGGTGACAGGATCCAACTGATCATACCATCCCAATCCGATCATCGTGCCGCGCCAAAATTCAAAGCGGTGACACTGGCTGGTCTGATACAGAGCAATACCGAGCTGGATCATTCTCTTGCGCTATTGCATCTTGAAGCGGCATCGGCTCTCTCCGCTTTTCCGGGCAGAGTCAGCGGACTGCGGGTAAAATCCATGGATTTATTCAGCGCCCCAGAGACGCTCTATCAACTATCCAGAGAGCTGCCCTACGGCTACTATTTTTCAGACTGGACAAGAACCCACGGCAATCTGTATCACGCCATTCAAATGTCCAAAAACCTGGTGGGTTTACTGCTGTTTTTGATTGTAGCCATTGCCGCGTTCAATGTGGTGTCCACGCTGGTTATGGTGGTTGTCGATAAGCGCGCAGATATTGCCATCCTGAAAACGCTGGGCGCCAGCCGCAGTGACATCCTGGCGGTGTTTATGGTCCAGGGCAGCATGATTGGCGTGATCGGAACGGTAATCGGTTTGGTATTGGGTTTTTTGGGTTCGCTGTCGGCCCAGTCGCTCGTGCAGTTTCTTGAAAGCGCATTGGGAATTACCTTTCTCGATTCAGCAATTTACCCCATTAATTACATTCCATCAGAAATTTGGCTGAGTGATTTTATTACCGTTGGTATCGCGTCACTGTTACTGGGTCTTACCGCAACCATCTACCCCGCTTGGTTGGCGTCACGTACCGAACCCAGCGAGGCTCTACGATTTGAAATCTGATCCTTTAACGCTTCCCGCTATCGATAAGCGTTAAAGTCCATTAAATCGTCCAGCGGATATCGCGAAAACCGTTTGCTCTGTTTCATGATCACGTGAGTGCTGATAGTGTCAATTTCCGGACACTCCTGAATCAGTGAATTGGTCAACGTCATATACCGGGTCATATGCGCGCAGGCAAACCGGACGATAAAGTCACAACTGCCACTGACGGTGTAAGCCTCTAAGGCTTCGGGCATGGACTCAACCCTTTTTTCCAGAAACCGAAAAGCATCTGGCGAATGGTTACCCAGTGCAATGGTGGCAATGCATTGCACGGGTGCACAAAGGCGATCGATATTGATCACTCCATGAAAGCTGGTGAGCCATTCGTCGTCAATCAACTTTTGCAAACGCTGGTGGCACGCACTGGGCGACAAATTCACTTTTTCCGCCAACTCCTTGTTGGTGATACGCCCCTGATCCTGCAGAGTCTGCAGTATTTTCAAATCAATCCGATCAAGCGAACTGGACATAATAACCTCAACAATCAGTCAGACGCTTTTCTTGGTGTAATGGTGACTTCAATTGGTTCGATATCCAGCATGACGTTTTCGACGGTGTAACCATCTACCGAACCACTGGCCACGCGCCAGTAACCTTTGCTCTTTCTGGTTTGCGTAAAGCGATAAATAAAACCTTCACCACTGTCGAGAAAGTTGTAGCGTTTGACTTCACTGGCACCACGGTTATCCAATAACTCATAGCCCAACAGACGATTAACCCGGTTATTGCCCAACGCCATACCAGCCCCTTGCAAGGCCTGATGATCAAAGTATTCCTTGCCACGAGTCGGAGCGCCGATTGGATCCACCACCATGCCAGTGGAAAGGTCCATCACATCGCCGCTAATCAGAGAAGACAACAGAACATCTTTGGCACTGAACGGGAAAGGCGTAAACTCGGCTTTTTGAGAATTTAGAACGGTTACGGAGCCCACACCCACAGCTTTCAGCGTGTGCGCTGCAAGGTCAATCAACATACCCGTGTCTTCATCAACCGCATACCCCTGATTAACACCAGTGGCAGCCATTGCCCGAACCAGACGCCCAAGACGGGCTTTGCGGTCGAAGTGTTGATCTACCAAACCATAGGGAAAGAAACCCAAACCATGATGTATATATAACTGGCCAATTTCCTGAGTCTCGGTACCATAATACTGACCGGTTGATTTCTTTGTGACCGCATTGAAACTGTCACCTGCAGCAATCATCGGATTACTCATCATTGCAGCACCGGCGCTGGTCCCGCCTATCACAACACCTTGCTGCAGTGCAGATCTCAAATGCTGCAGAAATACCGTCGGCTTATCCGGCTGTGGCAATAACGCATCCAGAATCCGCATCTGATCACCACCGGTAAACCAGTAACCGCCAACCTGTGATTCTAAGGCCATAACCAATTCGGCTTTATTGGCATTCGCCACCCACTGACTTTCATCAATATCATCGGTGCTGCGATCGTCCTTAACAGCCAATGGAACGATATGAATCTTATCTGCATCGAAACCATAGCTAATCAGATCATTTTTAAAAGCCGCGGCACTTTTACTGGGGCTGCCAGAGGCCAAAGGCACAACAGCAATATGCTTACCCTGCGGGATAGCATCAATAAAAGCCTTGTAAATTTCCTGATTTTCACTGCGCAAAGCCCCACCCACAATCAGGAGTTTGCCATTATTTTCCGCTTGAGCATTGCTCATTAAGCCCACCATGAGAACCCATGATGTGAGAAGCCAAACAAGCAATGTGCGATTGATTTGTATCTTCATAATCGAATCCTGCCTAATTAAAACTCTGGCGTTTAAATTATTTACGTTGCAGCAGAAGCAAAAGGCGTCTGCGCAACCATCTCATCATTCTGTAACAGCCAATGACCACGACTCATTACCGAGCTGATTGCCAGAGACTCTGAATCGAGCAAATTCAGATCGGCATCAGAGCCTTGTTTGAGCTGCCCCTTGCGGTGTAGACCTGTTACTCGAGCCGGGTTACTGGTGATGGCTGACAAAGCCAGAGAGAACTCCACACCCTCGGATTTCACTGCACGGAGCATTTCATTGTGCAATGAGTCAATGGCTCCAACATCCAGGCTTTCCAAAATGCCATCTTCATCAAAATTAGGCAGGGACCCCTGAGCATCAGACGACATGGTTAATCGATCTGATGGCACCCCTGCCTGAAGAGCCTTAGCCAAAGCCTGACTTGCCCTTATTTCTCCGCTCTTGAGAATGGAATCATTGGTAGAGGTGGTGAAGTCGATGGTTCCACCCTGCTTCGCAAATTCAATACCCGCTTCAAATAATGTTCTGTTGCGATTGATATGGGTTGGATAAAACTGGGAGAGCGCGACAGCAAATTGATCAGCAGCCTGATGCAGCGATTCCAGACAGGTCTCTTCGTCGCCCAGATGAATCATGACAATACCGGTTTTACCGGCAATCATGCCGGCCACTTTGGCATCGGATGCAATCCGAGCTAATTCATGGGGCGTGGGTTGCGAGCTGCGCTTATCTGATATGGCAATTTCACCTACACCTATAACCGGTTCAATAAAAATCATATCGCTCTTGATCGAGCCGGTAATGGTTTTAACAGGGACTTCATAGGAACCTGTGTACATAAAACAGTTAAGACCACTTTGACTGAGGGACATGGCTTTACCATAAACGTCAGCCAATCCACGAGTGGTCGCATCTGTGCCTAAGGCTCCAATCAAAGAGGTAACACCGGCGCGAACAATATTGTCGAATTCTATTTCGGGTGTTCTCGTCTGGAAACCACCCTCGCCGCCGCCACCGGTTATATGAACAAGAGTATCGACATAACCCGGCACCATAATTTTCCCAGAGGCATCAACCACTTCGACACACTCCTGCGCACCGATGGTTTCCAGAGAAATATTCGAATCAATTTTAAGGATTCGACTTCCTGAAATTAATACATCTGTCTTACCCAGATTTCTTGGTGCAAACACCTGGGCATTTTTTATTAGTCTGATCATTTAAGAATCCAATAGCAGATGATTCCGACTCAACTGAAATCAGTGAGCACGGCAACCATCATCGTGATTACAGCCAGCGCGAACAGCAGTAAGGCGGGCTTGTAAATAAAACGTATCCATTGACCCCAGGACACCCTGGCGGCGCCCAGGCAACCCATCAAAGCGGCAGATGTCGGAACCAGAATATTGGTGAGTCCATCACCCAGTTGAAAAGCCAATACGGCTACCTGACGGCTGACTCCAACCAGATCCGATAATGGTGCCATGATCGGCATGGTCAAAGCGGCTTGACCCGATCCGGATGTGACAAAAAAATTAAATACGCTCTGAAACAAAAACATGCAGGCGGCTGCCACCATTTCCGGCAACCCCGATAACAAATTACCCGCATGATGCAATACCGTATTCAGAACACTGACTTGCTCGGGGCCATCGCCCCCCAGAAGCAGTACGATACCTTTGGCGAATGCCACAACCAATGCCGCAGGCAAGAGTTGCATGGCCCCCTGTCTGAAGGCTTCCACCGAGTCATTAGCGGTCATGCCATCGAGTCTGAATACAACCCCTACAACGGCCGCCAGCACACCCATGGTAAAGAATTGAGTAGCGATTTCCGGTAGATAATACCCTTGGCTGGTGACACCCCAAATCATCCAGACAATGCCACCGGACAACACCAAAAAGATCAGTACATCCCCCAGAGATAAGGCATCGCAACTGTCGTCATCGATTTGTGACTGCTGATCGCGAAACCATTGATCACTTTCATATGCCAACGACAATTTGGGATTGTCTCGCACCCAGATCGCATACCAGAGCGTCAGGCCAATACCAAATAATGTAAAGAAGGCCCAAACCGCGATACGAAAGTCGGCTCCGGAAAGTAACGGTACTCCGGCGATTCCCTGAGCAATACTGAGTGAAAATGGATTCATCCAGGAACAGGCAAATCCGATCTGCGTAGCCACATAGGTCACCAACAACACTACGATGGAATCAAAACCCATAGCCACAAAGATGGGCGCCACGATCAGCACAAAAGGAATAACCTCCTCCCCCATACCAAACACAGCGCCACCCAATGAAAAAGCAAGAAACAGAATCGGTACCGCCAACAACTCCAGCGATCGACTTCTGGCAATAAGACGCATTAAGCCGCGGTGAATCGCACCGGTTGCCATAATGATGCCAAAAGCACCCCCGGTAATCAGAATAAACGCAAAGACACCAATGGAGGCACCCCATTTGCTGCCAGAAACCATACCTTCAAAAGGCAGATTCAGAAGGCCCATATTGCCACCGGAGGCAAATACCGCTGCGCCTTGTGGGCCATCAGCAAACGCCCGATAACTGTCAGGATCAAGAACCGCCTTTACTTCGCCATCGGGTTGAACCTGCTCAATGGTCGAGAAAGAACCGGGCGTCACCAGATAAGTTAACGCAAAAGCCAGCAATGCTACGGCTATCAATATCAGATAGGTATCGGGCATTCGATCTGTAGCGGTCAATTTAGCGTCAGTTGCTTGGTTTACCATTTACTCACCTTTAGAAAACTTGTGTAACCAGCCGAAGCTGGTCACACATTACCGTTGCTTCCCTATTAAAAACTGTGAACGTAGTTCAGAGTGTAATAGCGACCCATGGAGTCGTAATTAGCGGAATCAAACGGAATGTCATCATCACTCAGGGACAACGGTGGCTCTTCATCGAACAGGTTTTTAACACTGAACGAGATGTAGCTGTTGTTGTAGAAATCATAGGAGATATTCAAATCCCAGATGGTTTCTGAATCAACCTTCAGGCTGGTTGTGTCGTAACCTTCAGCATTCAAATCAGCGATATAACCGGAATCATCAACCCGATCGATGTCTTCGTCATAACCGGATTTGTACTTGCCACGCAGTTCGGTACTGAAGTTTTCATAACGCCAGCGGACACTCGCCGTAGCCACCAATCTCGGATAAGAGAACTCACCAGCCAGTGTTTCCACTTCATTAAAATCTGATGTTTTCACATCATAACTTTGCAGGTAGGTACCCTCTAAACGAAAGCGGAAGGAACCCGCGGTATCCGTATCCAGCCACTGGGTTGCCATAAAATCAAAGCCTCTGACTTTAATATGTCCCAGATTGGTCAACTGATAATGGGCATCAGAAATACCATCGGCGTCTACTTCAACACCTGCAACACCAGGAGTCAGATAATAATCACCGGTCGCAGGATCCACAGAAGTGACTGAATCAAAGGCCGCATCACCCGCTGTCGCCAGAACCGCACCGGTATTAGGATCGATCAACTCTCCGGTATCGATATCGATTACAGGATGCAGACCCGCCAGCACATCGCGATAGAAAGCATCGTTATCAATATCAACTACGTCTTCCTGGAAAATGTGAAAATAATCCATCTGGATTTCAGTATTTTCAAACGGCTTGAAGATAAAACCAACCGACCAGGTTTCCGCCTCTTCCGGTTGCAGATTCGGATTACCAACATCTTCGGTCAGATTCAGGCGTGGATCATTGGTGCGACACAGTTCAGTTCCGGTCAGATCCGCTTCATCACAATTAATGGAACCATCAGACAGAATCGTGCCCAAACCACTTTGTGACAAAGAAGGTGCACGGAATGAAGTTGACCAGGAACCACGCAGGATCAACTCTTCCGCTGGCTGATAGCGCAAGCCAACTTTGGGATTGAAGGTATCACCAAAGTCATCAAAGTGGTCGTAGCGCCCCTGTAACTGAACCTCAAACTCATCGGTTACTGGAATAAACAGTTCGGCATAGGCGGCATAGGAATCACGCTGATAATCTACGTCAGTCGATGAAAAGCCACGTACCGGGTCAGGATTACTTGGTGTTGAAGTGGCAATCGCCGAAGGCTCATCCACAACTTTTTCTTCACGGTATTCTACTCCGAAGGCAGCCATCAGGTCGCCGGCAGGTAATTCAAACAGGGCGCCTGAAGTTTTGGCATCCCAGCTGAATTGCTCAGATTTGGCGGTACGCTCTGCTGAAGTAGATGCGCTGGCAATCAGAGGATCATCCAGTGGGTCACCGTCCCAGATGTTTGGCCACCAGGTGGTCTTGCCAATGCCTTCACAGGTATCGCCATTAAAGCTGGCATCACGTCTGGAGATATCGATATCCCAGCGGTCAACCAGACTGCCATCAGTACAGTAGTTACCGGCCATGGCGTTATAGAGTGTTTCGGTAACAAAATAGCCCGAAACACCTTTCTGGGTGTTTTCATTCTCACTGAAGCTGACAGCGGTTTCCCAAGACCAGCCGTTGTCGAATTCACCTTCAAGCCCGGTCAGTAAACGTGCAGATTCAGACTCCACTTCTACCTGACGCGGCTCGGAAAAACGGCCCCAGATATAGACTGGAAAGCCATAGAAATCTGGGAAGACTGTACCGGCATTGCCATTGGCAATAGCCTCATTGATCATATCGGTTTGCAGATCCAATGGAATATTGGGGTTTTCCGGATCGATGGGGTTACGACTGAAAGAAGACGGTGTATTGGTACCCTGAGATTTGTTTTTTGAATACATTACCTCGGTAAACCAAGACATGGTATCGCTCAGTTCAACCTCAAACAGACCGCCAAGACTCAGAGCCTCACGCTCATCGTAGGTGGTAGTAAACGCATTACCGTTATAGCTACAGACATCACCAAAGTCACCGGCAATAACATTGTTACAGCCATTCGCGTCATCCTGAACCTGATCATCAAACATCAAAAACAAATCATTGTGCGCCGGATAAGTACCGGAGTTACTCAAATCGGGAAGCAAGGGATTTTCGGTCAAGGAACGGTCTTTATCCATCAACGCATTGCGATCATAAACATCGGCAAACAGTGTGGCGCGAACGCTATCACCAAACTTGCCACCCCAGATCACATTGATGCTGGACTTACTGTCATCGGAATCTTCCGCAGAGTTACCGTAACTGATAGAAACTTCGGTACCTTCAAAGTCATCGCGCAGCACATAGTTGATAACACCACCTACCGCATCCGCACCATAAGCCGCAGACGAACCGGTTGGAATAATCTCAACCCGCTCAATGGCTGACAGTGGAATGGAATTAACATCGATAAAGGAACCTTTGGCGCCATTGGCAAAAGCATTGCTGGCAATGCGACGACCATTAATCAGTGTCAGTGTCGACGAGGCCCCCAACCCACGCAGGGCAATAGCGGCTGAACCTGTTGGCGTATTGTCCGATCCGGGACCACCGGTGATTGCAGAGAATGAGGCATTACCCCCTTCCGTCTGACTCAATTGTGACAGCAAATCTGACACCGTAGCGGCACCGGATGAGGCGATATCATCACGGTTCAAAGTAACGGCTTGTAAAGCGCCCTCCAAATCCAGCCCTTTAATGTGGGTGCCGGTTACAATAACTTCTTCAACAGGCAGTTGCGGGGCAGGCTCATTGGCACTGGCCACAACTGGACTCATACAAGCGGCAACAATAACTGATTTAACAGCCATCGAAAGCGGATGCTTCAGTGTTTTCATGGTTTTGTTCTCCTCAAAGGATTTTTTTTATAGACGGCATCAACGAGTCGACGCCTTAGATCGATTGAGATAAGGAACCGAAGCTTCCATCAGCGAAACAACAGACGTAACTATCCCGCTAACGGGAGACACAGGTGCAATAAAGCATAGAACAGGCTTACACCTGTGGCAGTGAATCTGGGAATGAAGGGATAAAACTGGCAGTCAGACACAGTTCACCAATCCGGCATCCTCACCGGACTGGAAACTTATTCGTCGAACCACTCACTCAGGAGATAATTGACGGAGCAATGTTGTGGCGCGTTGTAATACATGTTTTTCGGTATCTTATGTATTGATTTTGCTACACAGCCGCAGCGAAAAGGTTGCGGTTTATGCTTCCCCATTCAAAACAAAAGCGAAAGTTTTGCTTGAATCGGTCACAATAATGTAACCAAGGTTAAGTAATGTCAACTGTCGTTTTTATCATTCTCGCCTGTTTTTCACATATTGAGTGTGTTCACCGCATCGCTTAAAGCCTCGACCAACTGGTCAATTTCAGAGCGTGAAATCGTCAGCGGCGGTGATATGGCGATGGTACCGACGCTGGGTAAGGGCCGCACAATAACCCCCTTATCGCGACAATAATTGGTTACCTGCAATGGCCATTTCCAGGTAATGTCCGGTAGCTGCCCTGTCGCGCGATCCTGGACCAACTGCACACCGGCCAGTAAGCCCCGGCCGCGAATTTCGCCAACGTGGGCGTGATCGCCCAGGGTTTCTGTCAAACGGCGATGCATATAGGCGCCGTTATCGCGAGCCTGATCAACCAACTTTTCATTTTCCATAATCTGCAAGTTAACCAAAGCTACCGCGCAACCAATTGGATGCCCGCTGTAAGTATAACCGTGAGAGAAAGCACCCAGTTTGGCCGACCCCTCCTTCAAAACTGACCAGATCTGATCACTGATAAGGGCTGCGGACATAGGGAAATAACCACTGGTGAGCCCTTTGGCGGTACTCATCATATCGGGTTCAAAACCCAACTGCTCAGAGCCAAACCAACTGCCGGTTCTACCGAAACCACAAACGACCTCATCGGCCACAAGTAAAATATCATGGCTCGACAAAAGCGCTTTCAATTTGGGGTAATAATCCTGTGGCGGTTCGATAATACCTCCGGCTGCGTGGATGGGTTCTGCGAAGAATGCTGCGATATTGTCCGCCCCTTCACTCTCAATCAAATCTGCAACTTCCTGAATCAAGCGGTCACAGAATTCGGATTCAGTTTCGCCAGCTAGGCCACGGGTATAATAATGCGGACATTCAACTCGCAACACGAAGTCGAGAGGTAAAGGGAATTCCCTATGAAAGCCTCCCAACCCAGTCAAACTGGCGGTACTGATTGAGGTCCCGTGATAAGCCTGCTGCCGGGCAATCACTTTTGTCTTGCTGTGATGACCGCGCAATGCATGGTAATGCCAGGCAATTTTAACCAAGGTATCGTTGGCATCACTACCGCCATTACCAAAGAACACCTTACCCAGATTGTCGGGCGCATATTTTAATAATTTGTCAGCCAGTTGTACTTGCCACGGATTCGAGGCGTTAGCAAACGTGTGGTAATAGCCCAATTGTTTTGCCGTTTGTTGCATCACCTCTGCCAATTCAGCCCGCCCGTACCCCACATTGACACACCAGAGTCCACCTACTGCGTCGAGTAACCGATTGCCATTGGCATCAATAATATAACTACCTTTGGCATCGACGATCATTTGTGGACCATTTTCCAATAAGGCAGTGATTGACGAAGCAGGATGTAAAATCACTTCTGCGTCTCTCTGAATTAAAGACTCTATATCGGTGTCAAAACTGTTGTGGGGTTGCATGATTGTGTCTCCTGAAAGTTGCTTCGGGCAACTCGCTGTAGAAATGCCCTGCCGTTTCATTGGCATTGTAGTCATGCACCACAAAATGAAATCCTGAATGTAGCATCACTAACCGCAGATTGTTTTCCACATTGTTCAGCGAGCTACTCGGAAGATCATTTAAAAATCAACATCTTTAGTAGGCCAACGCAGCCGACGAATAATATTCGCCAAATACACTCAACTTCAAAATCAACTCCGGAATTAAAACGGGCAAACTTTCTCTCAACTTTGGTTAGCCGAATTACAACACGGCAAGATTCATATTGAGAGGGAGCAGAAAAATGCTTGTGATCAGACCTGTAGCGAAAAAGGATCTGGAAGATTTATTGGTTTTGTCGAGAAAAGCCGGCGATGGGATGACTTCGCTTCCAGATTGCCCTGAATCCATGAGCAAAAAAATTGAACTGTCCATGAATAGCTTTAATGGCGAAATTCTGGATGGATCGGATTATTTCCTGCTGGTTATGGAAGACACCACCATCGAAAAAGTCGTTGGTGCCGCTGGTGTTTACGCCAAAACAGGTAATCGTCAGGCTTTTTATGCCTATCGTTTGATGAGTTTGACCCACTACTCTCACTCCATCAGTAAGGAAGTGCGCAGCGAACTGCTGCACCTCACCAACGATTACACTGACTGCTCTGAAGTAGGGACTTTTTTCCTAGACCCTGATTATCGAGGTAATGGCCACTGGCTTGGCAAATCACGCTACCTGCTAATGGGTCAATTTAAGGAGCGTTTTGCTCCCTACGTCATTGCCGAATTGCGCGGCTGGGTCGATAAAAATGGTAAAAGCCCATTCTGGGAGGCCATAGGCCGACAGTTTTTTGAAATGGATTTTGACCAGGCCGATCACTTATGCGGTATCGGTTCCAATCAGTTTATTACCGAGCTGATGCCCAAACACCCAATTTATACCTCACTGCTGCCTGAGTCTGCCAGACAAGCTATGGGCAAACCCAATCAAGCCGGTGTTCGCGCGTTTGATCTATTGATTGATGAAGGTTTTGAGTACGAAAAAGTCATCGATATTTTTGACGGTGGGCCTCTGCTCAAGGGACGCGTAGATCAACTACGCAGTGTCCGACGAATAGATCAGGGTCTGGCCCAAATTGCCACTGACAAAATTGCCTCAAGAGCAACACTGGTTGCCACCAGCCAATTAAAAAATTTCCGGGTGGTGCATACACCTATAGCCCGAAACGGGAATGGCGACATCAAGTTGTCTTCACAGGCTCTGGAAGCACTGAACTGTAACGTCGGATCATTGCTCAGGTTCACCCAACATTAATTTATCGGCAACTGCCAATTTCAGGACATCATCATGCAAGCGTTTGAAGTCAATTTTGACGGTTTAATCGGCCCCAACCACAATTACAGCGGTTTAGCCTTTGGTAATCTCGCCTCTTTCCGCAACGCCAAAAACGTATCGAAGCCCAAGCAAGCAGCGCTGCAGGGGCTTGAAAAAATGCGTACCTTACTCAATCTGGGCTATAAACAAGGCTTTATCCTGCCACAGGAACGACCGGACATCGGTTTGCTGAGACGCTTGGGTTTCACTGGCAGCGACCGCGATGTCATCACCAGCGCTGCAAATAAAAGCCCGGAGTTATTGCCCATGATTTACTCGGCGTCGAGCATGTGGGCGGCTAATGCTGCTACTGTCACGCCATCCATGGACAGTTCTGATGGCCGCTGCCACTTTACGCCGGCCAATTTGATAACCACCAATCACAGAGCTATTGAACATCATGGCACCCAGAAAACCCTGAGCCTCATCTTCAATGATGAGCGCTTTTTCAAAGTCCATAATGCTCTACCCTCATTAATGAAATTTGCCGACGAAGGTGCGGCGAATCACACCCGATTAACCCCTGATTACAACCGACCGGGTGTGGGGCTGTTTGTTTATGGCCGTGATGACTTATCACCTAACACTGAACTTAAATTTCCAGCCAGACAAACATTACAGTCCTGTGTCGCTTTAGCACGGCAACACGAACTTGATGATACAAGCACCATTTTTTTGCAACAAAGTTCCGAAGCCATCAATGCCGGTGCTTTTCATAATGATGTGGTGGCGGTAGGCAATGGACCGGTCCTTTTCTATCACGAAGCAGCCTTCGAAGAATCTTCCAGAAATAATGCATTTGCAAAATTGAATCAGGTGCTGGCGTTTCAACCAATATGCGTCACAAACGACAAAGTCAGTCTGAAGGACGCCATCAGCAGTTATCTGTTTAACAGCCAGTTGCTGGCAAATAAGGATGGCGACATGACAAACATGCGCCTGATTGCACCAACAGAATGCCGTGACAATCCTGCGGTAAACCATTTCTTACAAGCTTTGGTGAATGATGTCAGTCAACCCATACGCCATGTTGAATTCGTCGATGTGCGTCAAAGCATGAGCAATGGCGGTGGTCCGGCCTGTCTGAGATTACGTGTCACTTTGACGGAACAGGAATTGGATGCCGTACACCCCGCCTTCATTCTAAATCATGCCGCAATTGATCGATTACACAGCTGGGTCTCCAAACATTACCGCGATGAACTCAGTCCGGACGATCTGAAAGATCCTGATTTTATGGAGGAATGTCGGACCGCACTGGACGATCTCACCGGAATATTGGGAATCGGCAACTTTTACGATTTTCAACGTTGATCCATTCATCATTCTATTCATCGCTAGCCGAAATGGATATAAACGTAATGACAAGCTTTCGTACAGAAAAAGACTCTCTGGGCTCAAAAAAAATACCGGCATCCATGTATTACGGTATTCAGACCCAACGTGCCATAGAAAATTTTTCGATCACAGACATACCGCTGAGCATCGACCCCGAAATGGTCATTTCACTGGCCATGGTGAAAAAAGCCTGTGCTCTGACCAATCGCGATTTGAATTGTTTAAGTGAAGCCAAAGCCGAAGCAATCGGCCAGGCCTGTGATGAAATTATTGCCGGCAAACACCATGAACATTTCGCCGTTGATGTTATTCAGGGCGGCGCAGGCACTTCAGCGAATATGAACGCCAACGAGGTAATTGCCAACCGGGCACTTGAAATCATGGGGCATAAAAAAGGTGAATATGTTTATTTGCACCCCAACAATGACGTCAATTGCTCGCAGTCAACCAACGACGTATACCCTACGGCATTGAGACTGGCGTTATTCCAAAAAGCCAAGGTTTTGATCGCTGCCATAAACCAATTAAAACAGTCATTCAGTCGTAAATCAGACGAATTCAAAGACATCTACAAGATCGGCCGCACACAGCTTCAGGATGCCGTCCCCATGACGTTGGGAATGGAGTTTGGCGCCTTTGCAACAGCGATTGCTGAAGATGCACATCAACTGGATCATACCGCCAATTTGCTTCTGGATATCAATCTGGGCGCAACCGCCATTGGTACCGGAATCAATACGCCAGCGGGTTATTGCAACAGAGCAATCCATCACTTATCAGAAGTCTCTCAACTGCCCGTGCGCCTGGCTGAAAATCTGGTTGAAGCCACTTGGGACACGGGAGATTTTGTGCAGTTATCTGGAACACTGAAGCGCTTTGCCACCAAGATTTCCAAGATCTGCAATGACCTGAGACTGTTATCTTCTGGCCCGCTGTGTGGTTTGGGTGAGATTAATCTTCCCAAGATGCAGCCCGGCTCTTCCATTATGCCGGGCAAAGTCAATCCGGTGATTCCCGAGGTCATGAACCAGATTGCTTACGATGTGATTGGTAAAGACGTGACAGTTGCCATGGCCTCCGAGAGTGGTCAACTGCAACTGAATGCATTCGAACCGGTCATAGCCAACTGCCTGTTTCTGTCTCTGGCCATGCTGACACGCGGCTCCGATATCTTGCGCAACCGCTGTATTGATGGCATCACAGCCAACCCCAAAAAGTGCAATGAACTGCTGCAATCCTCGGTAGGCATTGTTACGGCTCTGAATCCGATTCTCGGTTATGAAACCACTTCCGCTCTGGCGCAACAAGCCATAACCGAAGGACGTTCCATCAAAAGCCTGTTGATGGAGCAAAACATATTACCCGCAGACATCATTGATGACCTGTTGCAAAAAACCATCACCGCACAAACGGCTAACCCATGAACAACACAGATAGGCGTATTACAGCGCAAGCACTGAATCAGCAACTGTTGGAGCAGGGTTTTTTGGCCATTACCCGCGAGCATCCCGGCGGAATCAGTTTGCAAAACCGAATCCAGCTCGATAATTGCAGTCTGCAATTAATAGACACCGGAATCTTGTTGGTTGAACCACATCCACACCAATCTACAGGTATGCGGGATATCGTTATCTCGTCGGGTATACACGGTAACGAAACCGCTCCGATTGAAATCGTCGACCGTATTGCAGCGAAAATTATTGCCGGTGCTATTACTGTCAGAAATCGTACCTTGTTGATCATCGGCAACCCGGTGGCAATGAACCTTGGCAAGCGTTTTGATGAAGAGAATATGAATCGATTATTTAATGGCAAGCATCGAGGTAAAACCCATCATGAGGCCCTGCGTGCGAAGAAACTGGAAAAATGCGTTGCCAGTTTTTATGCCAAGCGTCAGGCCGAACGAATTCACTATGATTTGCATACGGCGATCCGTGGTTCGTTACATCCCAAATTTGCCATTTACCCCTACCCGGATGGCCGCTACTGGAATAAAAATCAGATCGCGTTTATGGCCGACAGCGGGATTGACGCCATTTTATTGAGCCATCAGCCCTCCTCAACATTCAGTTATTTCTCCAGTGCAAAATTAACTGCACAGGCATTCACGGTTGAACTGGGGAAAGTCAGGCCATTTGGTGAAAACAAGTGCGAAGATTTCGCAGCCATGGAAAACAATCTGATCCGATTGATCAGTAACCAAGCTGTACCAGCATTGGATCAGCCGGCAGATAAACAACAGAGCCTGTTGAATAAAGTCAGCATCTTTGAAGTCACCCGAGAGCTGATCAAACAATCGGAAAGTTTCAGGTTAAACATCTCAAAACAAGAAAAGAATTTCACTCCTTATCCGAAAGGTTTCCAAATTACCGAAGATCACCCGCAAGGCCACATCATAGAAAATGATGGCGATGCCATCGTATTCCCCAATGACAACATTCCTGTTGGCCAACGCGCCGGGCTGATTGTATCCAGAACAACCATCTAACCGTTATTCACAACGAGGCATTTATGAACAAGACCAAAGTATCAATTATTGGCGGAGCCGGATACGGTGCCGCAGAAATTCTTCGGCATTTGATGATTCGCGATGATGTCGAGATTCTCAGAATTTCCAGTAAGGATTATGTCGGTCAGCCGGTGAGTCAGGTACATAGAGCACTGACCGGTTTTGATGACTTGATTCTTGAGGATATATCGCCAAAAGAATGCGCCCATGGTGCTGATATAGTTTTCCTTGCCATGCCACACATCATCACGGCGCGGGTGGCCATGGAATTGTTCGATCAAAATGTTCGGATTATCGATTTATCCGGTGACTTCAGACTCAACAACCTCGAAGACTACATTCGTGACTACGCACCAGAACACCCCTGCCCCGAACGTCTGGGCACTTTTACCTATGGTATGCCGGAGCTCAATGAAGCACAGATCCGCAATGCCCGACATGTAGCCAGCCCCGGTTGTTTCGCCACAGGTATTGCCATGGGCTTACTGCCGCTGGCGGATGCCGGTTTGTTGCAGTCGGTCAATGTCCGCAACGTCTCCATGACAGGATCATCCGGCTCTGGGGTTAAACCCCAGCCAGGCACCCACCATGCCATTCGTGTCAACAATCTGAAAACCTATAAAACCCTGAACCATCAGCACCGAGCGGAAATTATTCAAACCCTGACTCAGGCTGGCGGTGGCAATATTGCTCTGGATTTTGTCCCGGTATCGGCTCCTCTCGTGCGAGGCATTCTGGCCGTCTCTCAATTAGACCTGCCTGAGGGACACTCGGCCGAGAGCATTCAACGGATTTACCAAAACTACTTCGCCGACCACAAGCTGGTGCGCGTAATGCCAATTGGCGCCTCTCCAGAAGTGGTTGCGGTGGCCGGCTCAGCCCGTGTGGAAATCGGTATCGCGGTGCGGGAAGACGAAGCTACTGGAACCAAAACCCTCTGCTGCACCTCCGCCATCGACAACCTGATCAAAGGAGGCGCAGGACAAGCGATTCAGAGTTTTAATCTGATGACCGGCAAACCCATGCATCATGGTCTTGATCAACCGGGCATGTGGCCCTGATTGGCAAGCTACAGGGATACTGTTATGAAGCATAGCAATACCGATTCACCCTCGCCTCTTGCGGTTATTAAAGTCGGGGGGGGATATCCTGCAGAACCCATCTGAACTGGAGGGACTGGGAGAAAACATCAAATCACTTTTAAATACCGGCTGGCAGGTAATCGTTCTCCATGGTGGGGGGCCACAGACCAATCTGTTGCAACAGCAAATCGGCATAACACCTAATAAAATTGGTGGGCGTCGCATTACCGGCAAACAGGATCTGAGGGTGGTCAAACAGGCCATTGCCGGAGAAGTGAATGTCCGATTGACCAGTGCACTGTTGGCATCCGGGGTGCCTGCCTTTGGTTGCCATGGCGCATCGGGTCGCTTGATACAGGCGACTAAACGGCCTCCCAGAATCGTTTCAGGTTCAGGATCGGACCCCATCGATTTCGGCGAAGTGGGTGATGTTACCGGGATCAATCAAAACCTGTTACAAGGCATACTGGATTTGGCTGTTGTTCCGGTAATCGCTACCCTAGGAGTGGCCGAAGATGGTCGCATTTTCAATATTAATGCCGACACCACGGTTACCCAGATAGCCAGCAAAATGAAAGCCCGGTTGCTACTCCTGACCACACAGATTGGCGGCGTGTTTGAAGACATTAACAATCCACAATCACGCATAGGTGAGATCACACCAGACTCTGCCAAACAATTGATTGAGGCCGGGGTGATTCAGGGGGGAATGATTCCCAAAGTTGAAGAAGCGGTTGCTCTGTTGGATCAGGGCGTGGCGTCGATCGCCATTATTTCCCCGCAGGACTCAAACGCTTTTCTCAGTGTGGCCAATCAGGAAGGAGTGTGTGGCACAGTGATTCGAAAACAGGAACAACACTAACTCAGGAGCTCTCGATATTGTAACGGTTGCAACCCAGTCCACTTTTTAAACGCTTTGCGAAAGGCGCTTGCCTCGGAATACCGCAATTGATTCGCGACCATTTCAACGCTAGTGGATGGGTCCTCCAGCAAGACGAGAGCCCAATCCCGTTTGATTTGATCACGTATTTCCAAAAAACTGCTGCCCTCAGCCTTCAACTTTCGCCACAGCTGATGCGGATTGATGCCGAGCGACTGAGCCACTTCATCCACCTCGAGCCACTCATCGTGCTTACTGCTGAGAAGCAATCGGCGAACTTCCTGTGACAGCGGATATTTGCGCCGACTGATCAAAAACAGGTTACGGGTCGACTTGAGCATTTCCCGTATTTGGTCTCTGGTACAGGACAGCTTTGCTTTGCTGTAACGGCGCTTGAACACAATCAGATTTCGCTCCGCACCATAGGCAATACCTCGGCCAAACAGGTAAGTAAGGTTTTTGTCCGTGGTGTTTTCAGTAAACGTAAACTTTACCAGCTCAGGCTCTACATCTTCCCCCAGCAACCAGCCAAACAATCGAATGGTCATTAGCATCAGGCTGGTAATGATAAAGCGGTAATCGATCGGATAGGTTTCCTGTAGGTCTATCTGGATAGTCAAAGCCGATTCTGTATCGGTCAGAGTCCAACGAAATTCGTCGATGAAGAGCCCATAGAAGTCATTACACTGGGCAATCAACTCCTCTACCGTTCGACAACCCGGTAACGAATAGCAAAATACCCGGAAGGCATCGGCGGGTATGGGACGTGATAAAAAGCCCAAAAAAGCGTCATCGGTGGCATCTCTCAAGGCACGCAGGACATGAGAATATTTTTCAACCGAAACCCGCATACCGGACGTTTTCAGTAGCGCTTCGGTGAGGCCCTGCTCAGAAAGAATGGTGGTTATATCAATGCCCCGATACCTCGGCGCCTGAATCACATCATCCAGAAAGCCCACGGGTATGGTGGGTAATAATAATTTATCCGCAAAGGGTTGTACCTGTTTCATCTCTTTCGATCACAGCCAAAAATCTTCATAAATGTAATCTAGGGACACCCTTAAAACAAGTTTATAACCTTCTTAAGGGGTTGCGGCTCTCCTATCCTGAGCCCACTGCAATCCAATAAACCTCAGGAGAGACCATGGACTATCAACACATCATCTATGAACAGAAAGGGCCGGTAACCGTTATTACGTTCAATCGCCCGGAAGTTAAAAACTGCATTGGCACCCGCACCCATCGTGAATTGATCGATGCTTTCAATCGATTCCGTACCGATGACGCAGCCAAGGTGGCGGTCATCACCGGGGCCGGTGATTCGGCTTTTTGCGCTGGAGGCGACTTAAAGAGTAATTTCAACGCCACTGAACCTTCAGACCACCCAGATCCCGATCAAGCTGTTTTATGCCCGAACCAACCCGCTGATATTGCCCGCCATGACCGAGGTGAGGCTCCGGGCATCCTGGGCCCTTCACGGTGGACCGACATCTACAAACCCATCATCGCAGCCGTTAACGGCATAGCCTACGCCGGCGGTTTTGAATGGGCCTGCTACGCCGATATGCGTGTGGTTGAAGAGCACGCCAGTTTTGGCATCACCTGCCGCCGCTGGAATATTGGTCTGGCCGATGGCGGCTCCCAACGCCTGCCGCGTATCGTTGGGATGGGTCGAGCTCTGGAGCTGATTATTACCGGCAAGGTCATCGATGCCGAAGAAGCCTATCGCATTGGCCTGGCCAACGAAGTGGTGCCCCAGGGGTCCTCTCTGAAGCGGGCCATTGAACTGGCTGAATTTATCTCCAGCCTGCCCCAACCGGCCATTCGAGCAGACAAGGAAGCGACCATACGCGGTTTTGGTCAGGATTTACGCGAAGGCTTACGCATCGAAGCGGAGTGCTTTAACCGCCTGTTCAGCAACCCGGATTCCAGGGCTGAACTGCATGAAGGCCTGAGACGATTCAACGAGCGGGATCACCCCGATCGCGTCAAAGGTGGCGCCAAAACCCCCGGGATTGTTCGGGCAGAAATGGAATAACGCCCTACTAAATTCAATCTAATGACCCGCCCCTGGTTGCCAATACTGTCAACCGGGGCAGACCACTATTCATAATATCTATTTTCGTTATTTTCCTGTATTATACCTGCCGCAATTTATGACACACGATGTCATTCCAGAGAAACAGGCCACAATACAGGGGACCAACTTCGCATGAGCGATGATTTACGAGAAAGCGCACTTCACTATCATCAATACCCGACACCGGGGAAACTCGGCACTTACGCCACCAAACCCTTAGCCAACCAACGGGATCTGGCGCTGGCCTATTCCCCTGGCGTTGCTTTTGCCTGTGAAGAAATTGTCAGCGATCCGAACACCGCCGCAAACTACACCTCACGAGCCAATCTCGTCGGCGTTATCAGCAATGGCAGTGCCGTCCTCGGCCTTGGCAATATTGGCGCTCTGGCCTCCAAACCGGTCATGGAAGGTAAAGGCGTACTGTTTAAGCAATTTGCCGGACTCGATGTGTTTGACATAGAAATTGATCAGGCCGACCCGGACAAGCTGGTTGAGATCATTGCCGGTCTTGAGCCCACCTTTGGCGCCATCAACCTTGAAGACATCAAGGCGCCTGAATGCTTTATCGTTGAAGAAAAGCTGCGCGAGCGCATGAACATTCCGGTCTTTCACGACGATCAACACGGCACGGCGATTACCGCAGCAGCCGGTGTTCTAAACGGCCTGAAGCTGGTCGAGAAAGACATCAGTACTGTCAAAGTAGTCACCTCAGGCGCGGGAGCTGCGGCATTGGCCTGCATGGATTTACTGGTAACCATGGGAGTCCGCAAAGAAAATATCACCGTTACCGATATTGCCGGCGTGGTTTATCGCGGCCGTAAAGAGCACATTAATCCCTACAACAGCCGTTATGCCATCGACACCGAGGCTCGAACACTGGACGATGTCATCGATGGTGCCGATATTTTTCTGGGCCTTTCCGCACCGGGGGTTCTGACCGGCGACATGGTCAAACGCATGGCAGACAAGCCGCTGATTTTTGCCATGGCCAATCCTACCCCCGAGATCATGCCGGAAGAAGCCAAGGCGGCCCGACCTGATGCCATTATTGCCACGGGTCGCTCGGACTTTCCGAATCAATTGAACAATGTCCTGTGTTTTCCTTTTATCTTCCGAGGCGCACTGGACTGTGGTGCCACCACCATCAACGAGGCCATGAAAATAGCCTGCGTTAAAGCCATCGCCGAGCTGGCTCACGCCGAAGTTTCCGAGGTAGTTGCCAATGCCTATCAGGGAGAAACCCTGAAATTCGGACCGGATTACATCATACCCAAGCCCTTTGATCCCAGATTGGTGACCGCCATTCCGCCCGCCGTTGCGCAAGCGGCCATGGACAGTGGTGTGGCCATGCGCCGCATAGAAGATATGGACGCCTATCGGGACAAGTTGAACCGCTTCGTGTTTCGCTCTGGCTCAGTCATGAAAGGGGTTTTCAATGTTATTCGCAAAAACCCCAGGCGTCTGATTTTTGCCGGTGGCGCCGACGAGCGGGTGTTACGCAGCGTGCAAACCCTGCAGCAGGACAACTGCACCTACCCACTGGTAATCGGTCACAAAACCAGTGTCGAACACACCATACGTGAAGTTGGACTGGATCTGCGAGTTGGCCGAGATTTTGAGTTGATCGATCCCTCCAACTTTGAAGGCTATGGGGATTTGGCCAAAGACTACCACCAACTGCTTGGCCGCAGCGGAGTTTGGCCAGCCGACGCCGAAGGCATACTGCGCAACAATGCCACAGCCCTTGCTGCCATGCTACTGCGGCGGGGCGATGCGGATGCCATGATTGCCGGCCCTCGCGGTAACTTTCAGGAGCATTTCAAACAAATCCGCTCCATTGTGGGGTTGCAGCAAGGGGTGAAATGCCCGGCTTCCATGAATCTGGTCATTATGGAAAGCGGCACCTATTTTGTGGCGGATACCTACATCAACTACCAACCAACCGCTGATGAGATCGTTGAAATCACCATGATGGCATCGGAGCAAGTTCGTCGCTTCGGTCTGACACCCAAAGTCGCACTGTTGTCTCACTCGAATTTTGGCGGCTCCAATCACCCTTCGGCCATTATGATGCGCCAAGCCCGTGACATATTGGAGCAGCGCGCCCCGCAACTTGAAGTAGAGGGGGAAATGCGCGTTGACGCCGCTCTATCGGAAAGCATCAGGGACAAGATGTTCCCCTACTCCAAACTCAACGGTGAAGCCAACCTGTTGATCGCACCCAATCTGGATGCAGCCAACATTCTGTTTAAAGGCATTAAAGTCAGTGGCCGAGGTGTCAGCGTGGGTCCGATTCTGCTGGGTATGGCCAAGCCGGTGCATATCCTGTCGCGCACAGCCAGCAGCCGTGGCACCGTGAATCTGAGCGCACTGGCTGCAGCCGATGCGGCGTTTGCAACGCAGGACTGAAATAAAAAAGCCAGAGACAAGTCTCTGGCTTTTGGGGTGTCGTATAGGGAAAAATTAAAAACGGTTGGCGCGGTTAAGTCCCTCCAGTGCCGCAATCCGATAGGCCTCTGCCATGGTCGGGTAATTGAATGTATTTTTCACAAAAAATTTGATGCTGTTGGCTTCACCTTCCTGACTCATAATGGCCTGGCCAATGTGAATAATTTCCGAAGCCTCGGCACCAAAGCAATGGATACCCAGAATTTCGAGCGTGTCGACATGAAACAACAATTTCAGCATCCCGACGTCTTCACCACTGATCTGTGCCCTAGCGGTATTTTTAAAGAACGCCCTGCCCACTTCGTAGGGGACTTTGGCATCGGTTAACTCGCGCTCGGTTTTTCCGATAGAGCTGATTTCAGGCAGGGTATAGATGCCGGTCGGCGCATCACTGACAAAGCGAACCGTCTGGCCACAGATGCCTCGGGCACAGGCCCTGCCCTGATCTGACGAAGCACTGGCAAGACTGGGCCAGCCAATTACATCACCTACCGCGTAAACGTTTTCAGCGCTGGTTTGATAGCGTTCCGAGACGCTCAGCTGACCCCGGTGATCTGCCTCCAACCCGATGGATTCAAGGTTCAAGGCTTCAGTATTACCCGTCCGCCCATTACACCACAGTAAAACATCGGCACGAATGTGCTTGCCGGATTTGAAGTGCATCTGAACACCATCATCATTGACGTTCACATATTCATATTCTTCACAGTGCCTGACGGTTACGCCGTTATTGCGCAAGTGATAACTCAGGGCATCGGATATCTCATCATCCAGGAAAGACAACAAACGATCGCGGCCATTGATGAGATCCACTTTGATATCAAGGCTTGAAAAGATAGACGCATATTCACTGCCGATCACACCCGCACCATAAATAATCATGGTTCTGGGTGTGTGATTCATCTGCAAGATGGTGTCGCTGTCGTAAACCCGGGGGTGATTAAAGTCCACGTCATCGGGTCTGTAAGGCCGGGAACCCGTGGCGACAATAATATTCTTGGCCTTGATGTATTCAAAGGCACCGTCATCAAGCTCCACTCGTACCGTGTTATTGTCAACGAACGAGGCCTCACCGGTGTGGACAGTCACTCGGTTGCGTGAATATACCCGGGTGTACATATCGACTTGTTTAGGGATCACCTGAGAGGCGGCCTCGAGAATATCCGGGTAGGATAACCAGCGCGGTTCACTGATACTGCGAAACAGCTTCTGACTGTTGTAGCGAATCAACTGTTTAACCGCATGACGAAGGGATTTGGATGGGACAGTGCCCTTGTGAGCGCAGTTGCCGCCCAACATATCGTGACGCTCGACCATACCAACATTGAGGCCACTTTTTACCGCTGCCATGGCAGCGCCGTTACCGGATGGTCCGGTACCTAAAACCAGCAGATCGTAAGAATACTCCGCCTTACCCATCTATTCCCCCTTTTTGAATAACGCCCTCAGTCTTTTTTACTGGCGTCGTAAGATAAATCGTTGGCTTGCTTTTCCAGTTCCTGCTGCTCATCACACTTCTTCGGATCACCACCACAGATGTCACAGGTGTAATCTTTCTCCCCAAGAGCCGCACCAACACCGCCGCAGGAACCCGATATCGGCTTACGCCCCATCAGTACGCCAACGGACATAGCCACGATAATCAACAACAAACCAAAAAAAGCAAAAAGTAGTGTCTGCATAACAACCTCGAACACTCAGAGTGGTTATCCGGCATCGGCAATACGTTTAAACGCATCCGAGCTGAATTCCTGAAAACCCGACTCTGTCTGAATTATAAAAAAGGCAGCGATTCCCTCGCTATTAGCCAATAGTAGAGCCTTCTCATGTCCCATGACATTGAAGGCGGTTGCCAAGCCGTCCGCTCTGGCACAGAGCGGGTCCAGAACGGTTACGGAAACCAGATTGTGCTCAACCGGAAAACCGGTTCTCGGATCAATGGTATGACTGTAACGCTTGTCAGCAACTTCATAAAAATTTCGGTAGTCACCGGAAGTGGCAATGGCATAATCCGAAACGGCAATGGATTTTTGCACCAGCTTTTCCATACTGGCCACGGGTCGCTCTATCCCGATTCGCCACGCATTGCCAAATTTATTTAGGCCGGAGACCCGGATTTCCCCACCGATCTCGACCAAAAAGTCATTGTACCCTTTTGCCACAAGCAACTCAGCCACTTTGTCGACCCCATAGCCCTTCGCAATGGCACTGAGATCAAGCTCAATGGGAATATCTCGCAAAGCCTGACTGCCATTGCTATCCAACTGCAGGTATTGCGCACCGATCATGGACAAAATGTGCTCTATCTCAGCCTGATCCGGTACCTTGGCAATGGTAAATCCGGGCCCAAAGCCCCAGCGATTAACCAAGGGGCCAACCGTAATATCAAAAGCTCCGGAAGATAACTGATGCAGTTGCTGACTCATCTCCAGTACGTCAAACAACTCCCCGGATACGGGTTGCCATTGCTGAATCGCTGATCGATTCAATATGGAAAGTTCTGAATCCTCAATATAGGTAGACATGGATTGATTAATCCCCTTCAGGCGATCATCAATCTGGACCTGTAACTCGCTTTGCTCTTGAGTCGACAATTTTGCCACCACCGTAATGTGGTAGGTGGTTCCCATGGTAGCGCCAGACAAACTGGAAAACTCACGAGCTTGCTCACTGCAACCCAACAGCAAAAAGAATAATGCGCCCAACAAAAAAGAGGCCAGCTTAGCTGACCCCTTCTTTGCATCGTTCGAATAACGATTAACCACCGAAATCATCCAACAGAATGTTTTCGTCTTCTACGCCAAGATCTTTCAACATCTTGATCACGGCGGCGTTCATCATTGGAGGCCCACACATGTAGTACTCACAATCTTCCGGCGCCGGGTGGTCCTTCAGATACTCATCATAGAGAACGTTGTGGATAAAGCCGGTCAGGCCTTCCCAGTTGTCTTCAGGCTGAGGATCCGACATGGCTACATGCCATGTAAAGTTCGGGTTCTCATTGGCCAGCATGTCGTATTCGTCCTGATAGAACAGCTCTTTCAGAGAGCGCGCACCGTACCAGAAAGACATGGTGCGATCAGACTTCAGACGCTTCAGCTGATCAAAGATATGGGAGCGCATAGGCGCCATACCCGCACCACCACCAACGAAGACCATCTCGTTATCGGTATCCTTGGCGAAGAATTCACCAAACGGTCCGAATACAGTGATCTTGTCACCTGGCTTAAGGCTGAATACGAAAGAGGACATCTGACCGGGGGGGATACCCTGAGAGCCCGGAGGTGGCGTTGCAATACGGATATTGAACTTAACCACACCCTTCTCTTCCGGGTAGTTAGCCATGGAGTAAGCGCGAATGATCGGCTCATCCACCTTGGATTCCAGATTGAAGAAACCGAAGTGCTCCCAGTCGCCACGGTACTGATCCTCGACATCAAAATCAGAGAATTTGACATGGTGGGCAGGCGCTTCCAGCTGAACGTAACCACCGGCGCGGAAGTCTACGTTTTCACCTTCAGGCAGCTTCAGAGTCAGCTCTTTAATGAAGGTGGCCACATTAGGATTGGACTCAACGGTACATTCCCACTGCTTCACACCAAAGACATCGTCTTCAACTTCAATTTGCATGTCCTGCTTAACAGGAACCTGACAAGACAGACGCCAGCCCTCATTGGCTTCACGCTTGGTAAACGCACTTTCCTCGGTTGGCAGCATGGAGCCACCGCCCGATTCAACAATACACTTACACTGGGCGCAGCTACCGCCACCACCACAAGCAGAAGGCAGGAACAGACCGTTGGCAGCCAGAGTTTGCAGCAGCTTACCACCGGCTGGAACGGTCAGAGTCTTCTCACCATTGATTTCAATATTAACATCGCCGGAATTAACCAACTTGGCACGAGCACCCAGGATCACAAACACCAACGCTAGTACGATGGCGGTGAACATGCCCACACCTAAAACAATTGTCATATCCATGTTTTTATACCTCGCTGGTTACAGGTCGATGCCACCGAAAGACATGAAGCCCAGAGACATCAGTCCAACGGTGATAAAGATCATACCCAGACCCTGAAGGCCTCCAGGGACGTCACTGTATTTCAGTTTTTCGTTGATACCAGCCAACGCAGTGATGGCCAGAGCCCAACCCACACCAGAACCGATACCGAACACGGCAGACTCGGCCAGATTGTAATCGCGCTCTACCATAAACAATACGGCACCCATGATGGCGCAGTTCACAGTAATCAGAGGCAAAAACACACCCAGAGCGTTGTAAAGCGCCGGCATAAACTTATCCAGAACCATTTCCAGAATCTGCACCATCGCAGCGATAACGCCGATGTAGGTAATCAGACCCAGAAAGCTGAGATCAACACCTTCAACCAGCGCGTCTGGAGCCAGTACATAGTTGTAGAGGATATTGTTAACAGGAGTAACAATGGCCAACACCACAACTACGGCGACACCCAGACCAATAGCGGCTTCTACCTTTTTGGAGATGGCGATAAAGGTACACATTCCCAGGAAAAAGCTCAGCGCCATGTTCTCGATGAAAATCGAACGAACAAAGAGACTTAAATAATGTTCCATGATTAAGCCTCCTTAACCGTATTCGGACAAATTTTGAATTCTGGCTCTTCTTTTTGCTCAGGCTTGGCTGAACGGATGGCCCAGATAATCAGACCAATAATGAAGAACGCACTCGGTGGCAACAGCATGATGCCATTTGGTACATACCAGCCGCCTTCGGTGGCCAGAGGCAAAATCTCGATACCAAACAACTTGCCGGCACCAAACAGCTCACGGAATGTGGCAATGATGATCAGGAAGAAGCTGTAACCCAGACCATTACCAATACCATCCAGGAAGCTTGGCCCCGGCGCATTTTTCATGGCAAAGGCTTCAGCGCGACCCATCACGATGCAGTTGGTGATGATCAGGCCAACAAAAACCGACAACTGCTTACTGATGTCGTAGGCTACGGCTTTCAGGATCTGATCCACCACAATCACCAGAGAGGCAATAATGGTCATCTGCACAATGATACGGATGTTATTGGGGATATGATTTCTAACCAGAGATACAAACAGGTTAGAGAACGCTACAACCGAAGTCAGAGCGATACACATTACCAAGGTCACATTCAGGGAGCTGGTTACAGCCAGAGCAGAACAGATACCCAGAATTTGCAGGCCAATTGGATTGTTATCCAGAATTGGCTTAAACAGTAACTCTTTAGCTTTCATGATTAAGCCTCTCCACTCTTAAGGTTGCTCAGGAAGCCTGCGTAGCCGTTGTCACCCATCCAGAATTTGACCAGGTTATCAACACCACGAGCAGTCAGAGTAGCACCGGACAAACCATCAACTTTGTGGTTGTCGCCAGCAGGTGCCTTACCTTTGATTACAGAAATAGCAACATCGCTGTCGGCATAAACCTTTTTGCCAACCCACAGGGCTTTCCAGTTAGGATTATCAACTTCACCACCCAGTCCCGGAGTTTCAGCGTGCTGGTAAAAACCCAGGCCGGCAACGGTATTGGCGTCAGCTTCAAGAGCCATAAAGCCATAGAGCGTTGACCAGAGACCATAGCCTTTGATGGGCAGAATGATCTTGTCCAGAGCGCCGTCTTTTTCAACCATGTAGACCAGACCAATATTTTCCTGGCTACCAATCTTGGCGATATCGACATCACCAGAAAGCTTGGTGGACAAGGCAGGATCTTTAGCAGCCTTAGCCTGATCGTAGGACGTTACGTCGATCGCATCGGTAAATTTACCGGTTGAGAAATCAACAGCCTTGGTAGTCACCGACTCAAACTGCTCTTCGATCGTCACACCATCCTGGTACAAGCCAGCAGCCTGAAGAATATTGCGTTTAAAGTCGCGCGCCTTGTTGGCTTCCTGCATATCGCGCAGTAACACTGCCGCAGAAGAAACCACAATCGAACAGACAATACACAGTGCCAAAGTCACTGTGACTGTTTTTCCAATAGTATCGTTATTAGCCACGTGCCAACCTCCGCTTGATGTTGGACTGAACAACAAAGTGGTCAATCAATGGGGCGAACAGGTTCGCGAACAGAATCGCAAGCATGATGCCTTCTGGGAATGCCGGGTTTACCACGCGGATAAGCACGGTCATAAAACCAACCAGACCGCCAAACCACCACTTACCGGCATTGGTCATGGAGGAAGACACAGGGTCTGTCGCCATAAAGATCATACCGAAAGCAAAACCACCAATAACGAAATGCCAATACCACGGCATGGCCATCATCGGGTTAGTCTCAGGATTGCCCACAAGGTTGAACAGCGTAGAAGTCAGGAACATACCCAACATCACACCCAGAATGATGCGCAAAGAAGCGATCTTCATAGTGACCAGAACTACACCACCCAGCAAAATTGCCAACGTGGACACTTCGCCAATAGAACCCTGAATGTTACCGAAGAAGGCATCAAACCAGGTAATTTGGCTTTGCAAAGCGTTCATACCGTCAGAAGCAGCGATGGACAAAGCGGTTGCACCGGTGTAACCGTCAACGGCAGTCCAAACACCATCACCAGACATAGAGGCTGGGTAGGCAAAATACAGGAACGCACGACCAGTCAATGCCGGGTTCAAGAAGTTTTTACCGGTTCCGCCAAAGACTTCCTTACCGATTACAACACCAAAGCTGATACCGAGAGCGGCCTGCCAAAGAGGTAAATCCGGTGGACAGATCAAGGCGAACAGTACGGAAGTCACAAAGAAGCCTTCATTGACTTCGTGACCACGCTTCATGGCAAACAATACTTCCCAGAAGCCACCGACAACAAAGGTCACCGCGTAGATCGGCAGGAAGTACAAAGCTCCGTGCCAGATATTGTCAAAGGTACTGGCAGGATCGAAGCTGCCAATAAACAGATCGCGCCAGTTACCGATTTGAGTCAGACCCAAATCCACCATAATGGTGTTCGCCTGCATACCTACGTTGTACATGCCATAGAACATGGCAGGGAAAGTACACATCCAAACGGTGATCATCATACGCTTGAGATCAATACCGTCACGAACGTGGGAGGTAGTTTTGGTTACATCGGATGGACGGTAGAAAACCGTATCCACTGCTTCGTACAGAGCATACCAGCTCTCGTACTTGCCGCCTTTGTGAAAATGCGGCTCCATATCGTCGAGGATTTTACGCAAACCCATGGCTTAACCCTCCTTCTCAATGCGAGTCAGGTTATTTCTCAAGATGGGACCGTACTCGTACTTACCTGCACAAACGAAGGTACACAAGGCCAAATCCTCTTCATCCAGCTCCAGACAACCCAGCTTTTGAGCCGTATCGGTATCACCGACAATCAGCGCACGCAGTAATTGGGTTGGCAAAATATCCAGCGGCATCACGCGCTCGTAGTTACCTACGGGCACCATGGCGCGCTCACTGCCGTTGGTGGTGGTATCGAAGTCGTACTTCTTACCCGGCATCAGACTGGAAATGTAGATGCCCAAAGTAGAGAAACGATCAAAACCGGCACGCAGATAGTGCAGCATGTCACGACTGCGGCCCTCGGCCAGAACAGAAATCTGATTATGGTAACGACCCAAGAAGGCAAAAGCGCCTGCGGCGGTACGGCCACCAAACACAGAACCGGAAATGACACGATTCTCGCCGGCCTTCAGTTGGCCTGCCGTCAATTCTTCCAGACTGGCACCCAAACGAGTGCGAACCAGACGCGGCTTTTCTACCTGAGGTCCCGCCAGAGCCACAACGCGCTGGCTGTTTAGCTGGCCGGTAGTAAACAGTTGACCAACAGCAATCACATCCTGATAACCAACAGTCCAGACCGTCTTGGTAGCACTCACTGGATCCAGAGTGTGGATATGAGTACCGGCATTACCGGCTGGGTGAACACCAGAAAACTCCTGAGAGCTGACGCGGCTGTTATTGCCAGTAAAGACTTCAGCACCCTGAGCCTTACAGACGTAGACAGTGCCTTCTGTCAAACGGGACAACAGGGTCAGGCCATTAACAAAGTCATCGCGTTTTTCAGCGATAATTTGTTCCGGATTTGCAGACAGCGGATTGGTATCCATGGCTGTTACAAAAATGGAGTTAGGTTTGGAATCAATGGCGGGAACCTTGCTGTATGGACGTGTGCGCAATGCAGTCCACAAACCTGAGTTCACCAGATTCTCACGAACCTGCTCATCACTTAAAGAAGCCAGAGCATCGGCATCATATTGAGCAAAGCTCTCAGCCTCATCTCCTTCCACGTCAATCACAACGGACTGCAACACACGGCGCGCACCACGATTAATCGCGGCAACGGTACCAGCTGCAGGCGCGGTGTAACGAACGCCTTCGGTCTTCTTGTCAGTGAACAAAAGCTGCCCGAGCTTCACCTTATCTCCGACCTGCACTGCCATAGTGGGCTTCATACCGTGGTAATCAGCACCAATAACAGCAACAGAACGGATCTCAGGCCCATCAACGATGGTCTGCTCGGGAGCACCGGATATGGGTAAATCCAACCCCCGACGGATCTTTGTCATACGTCTCTGCCTAATCACTTGTTTAAAAGCATGGAAACGCGCCACAACCCTGATAACAGCTGCGACGCGATCTCAATTCTTGTTATTGAGCAAATGCAATAAAAAGCTCGATTGGTCCCCGAACGGCATCGAATGGCCATAATCGTCGGGCTTGAGTAACCTCAGTTTAGTCGAATACCTTGAATTTGCATTTGCCTTCCGGGATCTGCGGCAATCAGGCACGCCCACCTTCGCCAAGCCCAGAATATAGCGCCGCAGATTATAGAGATGACCGACCCGTCTGACCAGTGGCAATGGCACATTTGCATCACTTTTTGTTGCAAAAATGTCAATTAACTCAATCTCTTAGACCAAAGACTAGGTAGCAGTCACACAACCAGAACAAAAAACGCACACCCACAAAAAAAGGCCGCCCACCCTGAGGTAAGCGGCCTTTTCATACTTATCGCTGTAAGCAGTGCTTACGGAAACATCTTGTAGCTCACGCCACACATATCTTCCAGACAGCGAACAACCTGACAACTGTAACCAAACTCGTTGTCGTACCAGCAGTACAGAACCGCATTATTACCATCGACAATCGTGGCACGGCTATCAAATACACAGGCGTGGCGAGAGCCTACGAAATCTGTGGATACAACCTCTGGCGAATTGGTGAAATCGATCTGCTGACGCAGCGGTGAGTGCAGCGCGGTCTCACGCATGTACTCATTCAGCTCTTCAGTGGTGGTTTCCTTGCCCAGATTCAGGTTCAGAATCGCCATGGATACGTTTGGCGTTGGAACGCGGATGGCGTTACCTGTGAGCTTACCTTTCAATTCTGGCAGAGCTTTGGCAACAGCCTTAGCCGCACCAGTCTCGGTAATAACCATATTCATGGCAGCGCCACGACCACGACGATCACCCTTGTGGTAGTTGTCGATCAGGTTTTGATCGTTGGTGTAAGCGTGAACGGTCTCAACGTGACCGTGCTCAACACCATATTCATCCATCAACGCCTTCAGAACCGGAGTAATGGCATTGGTGGTACAGGATGCGGCAGACAAAATCTTGTCATCGGGGGTGATAACGTTGTTGTTGATACCGTAAACAACGTTTTTGATGTCGCCTTTACCTGGAGCAGTCAGGATTACTTTGGCGGCACCTGGACACTCCAAATGCTGGCTAAGACCAGCTTCATCGCGCCAAACACCAGTATTATCAACAACAATGGCGTTGTGAATACCGTGAGCGGTGTAATCCACCTCGCTTGGAGAGTTGGCATAGATGATCTTCACTTCGTTGCCATTGAGAACCAGAGTGTCATTCTCTTCATCAACGCGGATGGTACCCTTGAAAGAACCGTGAATGGAGTCACGGCGCAACAGGCTGGCACGCTTAACCAGATCACTCTCAGCCTTGCCTTTACGAACCACAATGGCGCGCAGGCGCAGGACATCACCGGAACCGGCTTTCTCAATCAGCAAACGAGCCACCAGACGACCGATACGGCCAAAGCCATACAAAACCACATCCTGAGGTTCAGCCAGAGGCTTATCGGTGCTATCGATAGCGCCTTCAACGTTGGCTTTGACAAAATCCAACACGTCAGCGCCATTGCCCTCTTCCATAAAACGCACAGCCAACTGGCCAACATCAATATGGGCGTGACCAAGATCCAGCTTCGTCAGGGCCTCAACGATGGGGAAGGTTTCAAATTCGGACAATTCATTGGACTCAACCTGACGAACAAAACGGTGAGCTTTCATGATGTCAATTACAGAACGGTTAACCAGGGGCTTACCATAGACATAGACGCTTACGTTGTTCTCACGGTTCAGAGTGCCGATCATCGGGATCATGCTCTCAGCAAGCGCTTCACGCTCTTTCCAGTCCTTGAAGTAATCGTCTGGCTTAGGTCTACTCATACTCACAGTCTTGTACCTTCAGTTGAAGTCAGTTTTATTCGTTTCAGCATCAACAATAGCTCAAATATATCGGCCCGATGCGATGCGGGCGCCATTATCCTTACAAGCCCTGTGGCACGCAAGCCGCAAGATCAAAAAATGGTCAACATTCAGCAAAATTATGACAAACAGATTACAGCGGCATCAGGGTCATACTGACAACAGAGTGAGCCACCTTGTTAATAGCTCTTTGGGTATCGCCGGAAATGATGATGGCCAGCATGTCCTGATTGCCAATCAGGCGGCCATACAGGCGCTCGAAGCTCAGATTCAAATTATCCGGGTCATAACTGTTGGCAAGAATCAGTGGTTTACCGGTTGAATCCTTGCTGGATCTCAACAGCCAGGCCACCACTTCAAGATTGCGAGCTGAGTGATACAGTTTTTGCTGGTCGAGGTCATCAAGGATAAAAAATTCATGTTTGCCACCGTAGGATTCATCGATCATATCCTGCGTACCCAGCATCAGGGCAAATACCCGGTCTCCTCGATAACTGTCGGAGAAGGCCAATCGAATCAGATCAATCCCCCTAACTCCATTCAAATTGGCCATGGAAGCCTGATCGTATTGGCGTTTCTTAAACTGCTCCTGACGCTGCGCCAGAGTCACCCCCTTGTGTTTACGCAATTCACGGGGGTTACGCTTGTAGAACTTTTCCAGCAGCCCCATGACCATGACCTCGCTGGCACGACGATGGGCATCAGCAACCAGGTCAATATCAGATTTTGCCAGCCCCTTCAGATCAAAGCTGCCGCCCTGGGCACTGCAGCCCGTCAACAAAACCAACATCAGACTTAAAAGCAGAGTCTGAATGCCAAGCGAATAATCCGGCAGTAATTTCAACCCGTAGAATAGGACAAATCCTTTCCGCATAATCTCTTTCACCGTTACAATAAGCGCCTTTTTAATACTCCGACACCTTGACGATTTCCCGTATGCCTTTCAGCACCAACAACCTGTTACTTCCCGACCATATTACTCAAGGCCAAGCTGGCGACAAGCAGCAATGGGGAAAACTGTCAGGAGATGCCCTGTCACTGGCCATTTATGAATCGGCCCGACAACATCAGGGATTGACCGTAGTCCTGACACCGGACACGCAAAGCGCCAGAAACACTGAATCCGCACTGGCTTTTTTCTTCGGCCAGGAGAGTGATATCCCGGTGGTAAACCTGCCGGACTGGGAAACACTCCCCTATGATCACTTCTCACCACATCAGGACATCATTTCCGAACGCCTGCTGACCCTCTACCAACTACCGCAATTAAAGCGGGCCGTACTGGTAGTACCAGTCAACACCTTAATGCACCGCCTGCCACCGTCTTCCTTTTTAGCCGGTAACAGCCTGATATTGAAACCCGGGCAGGAGTTTGTCATCAATATCATGCGCGCACAGCTTGAGAATTCAGGCTACCACTGCGTAGATACCGTCTACGAACATGGCGAATTTGCAGTAAGAGGCTCTCTGGTTGACATATTTCCCATGGGCAGCGACATTCCCTTTCGCATCGATCTGTTTGACGACGAAATCGAATCGCTGAGAAGTTTTGACCCCGAAACCCAGAGAACCACTGAGCGCCTCGACAAAATAGAACTGCTGCCCGCCAAGGAATACCCACTGGACAAGGCCGGGATCGCTCGTTTTCGCGACAACTGGCACGATCGCTTCGATGTCGACCACAAGAACTGCCCGGTATATCAGGATATCAGCGCTGGCATCAGCCCGGCAGGCATTGAATACTACCTGCCCCTGTTCTATGCCCAATGCAGCACGCTGTTTGATTACCTGCCAGACAACAGCCAGTTTTTTCTGCACCAGAAGATCAGCGAGGCAGCGGATCACTTCTGGCATGAAGTCACCGAGCGTTACGACAGCCTGTGTGGTGATGTGCAGCGCCCCATTCTAAAACCGGCTGAGATGTTCCTGCCGACCGACCATGTGTTTCAACAGCTCAACAACTACCCTAGAGTTCAGCTCTCCAATGAGCCGCTGATTGAAAGTCAGGGCAAACACAACCTGCCGGTCACCCTGCCTCCCAACGTCGCCATTGACGCCAAACTGGAAAGTCCGCTGCACAAGCTGCAGCAGTACCTGACGGACACCGACCACAAAACCCTGTTCTGTGTTGAATCCCCAGGTCGTCGTGAAGCCTTGCTGGAGCTGCTACAGCGCATCAAAATCAATCCTAGAGAACTCAACGACTGGCAAGAGCTGGAAACCTCCGATGAGCCCTGCCACATCATCCTGTCAACCCTGGAAGCCGGGTTCAGCCTGATTGACACTAAGCTCACCCTGCTCACTGAAAACGAGCTGTTTGGTACCAGAGTGCGACAGCGTCGGCGCCGCCAAAAACAGGGCGAACAGGCTGAGAACGTTGTTCGCAACCTCACCGAGCTCAGCATCGGCGCCCCGGTTGTGCACATTGATCACGGTGTCGGCCGCTACCTCGGGCTTGAAACCATCACCCATGACGGCGAAACCAATGAGTTTTTAACTCTGGAATACGCCAATGGCGCCAAACTCTATGTCCCGGTATCCAGTCTTGAGCTGATCAGCCGCTATTCCGGTGCCGACCCGGAGCACGCACCACTCCATAAACTCGGTAGCGAGCAATGGCAGAAAGCCAAAAAGAAAGCGGCGGAACAAGTGCGCGATACCGCGGCAGAATTACTGGACATCTATGCCCGCCGTGCAGCCCGCAAAGGCCATGCCTTCGATCATCAAATGGAAGCTTATCGTCGCTTTGCCGATGGGTTTCCGTTTGAAGAGACCATCGACCAGCAAAATGCCATCGAGGCTGTCTGTAAAGACATGTATTCATCGCAACCCATGGATCGCCTGGTGTGCGGCGACGTTGGTTTTGGTAAGACTGAAGTTGCCATGCGCGCAGCATTTATTGCCGCCTACAGCGGCAAGCAGGTCGCCATGCTGGTCCCGACTACCCTGTTGGCCCAGCAACACTATGAGAATTTCCGCGATCGTTTTGCCGACTGGCCGGTAGCCATTGAAGTCATTTCCCGTTTTAAAACCGACAAGCAAGTTCGCGAAATTCAAAACCGCCTCAGTAACGGCAAGGTAGACATTCTGATCGGCACCCACAAACTACTGCAAAGCGATCTCAATTATCAGAACCTTGGCTTGCTGATTATTGATGAAGAACACCGTTTTGGTGTGCGCCAGAAAGAACGCCTCAAGAGCCTGCGCTCGGAAGTGGATATTCTGACTCTGACAGCGACCCCCATACCACGCACATTGAATATGGCCATGTCCGGCATTCGCGATCTGTCGATCATTGCCACACCACCAGCGAAACGACTGTCGGTTAAAACCTTTGTCCGCCAGTCGGACAACAACATGATTAAAGAGGCCATATTGCGGGAAATTCTCCGCGGCGGACAGGTGTACTACCTGCACAATGAAGTCAGCAGTATCGAAAGAACCGCCCGCGAACTGGAAGAATTGATCCCTGAAGCCCGCGTGGGTATTGGCCACGGCCAGATGCGTGAACGCCAACTGGAAGAAGTCATGTCCGACTTCTACCACAAACGCTTTAATGTACTGGTGTGTACCACCATCATCGAAACCGGTATTGATGTCCCCAACGCCAACACCATTGTGATTGATCGCGCCGATAAATTTGGCCTGGCACAGTTGCACCAGCTGCGGGGCCGGGTAGGTCGCTCTCATCATCAGGCCTATGCCTACCTGCTAACGCCTCATAAAAAAGCCATGACCAAAGACGCCATCAAGCGCCTGGACGCGATTGCCCAAACCACTGATCTGGGTGCAGGCTTCACTCTGGCCACTCACGACATGGAAATTCGGGGCGCCGGCGAGCTACTCGGCGATGAGCAGAGCGGACAAATGCAAGCGGTCGGTTTTACCCTGTATATGGACATGCTTGATCGTGCCGTGAAAGCACTCAAAGAAGGCAAGACACCTAACGCCGATGCCGCCATCGATACGGGCATCGACATCAACTTGCGCTTGCCGGCACTGATACCCGACGACTTCCTGCCAGATGTTCACGCTCGACTGATGATGTACAAGCGTATCTCTGCAGCAGACAGCGACACCGCCCTGAAAGAGTTGCAGGTAGAGATGATCGACCGCTTTGGACTGCTGCCGGAGCCCTGCAAGAACCTGTTCAAGGTTGCCAGCATCAAACTCAAAGCCCATCAGATGGGGATCAAGAAACTGGAAGCAGGTCAGAAAGGAGGCAAGATTGAATTTGGCAGCGTGACGGAAGTCGACCCTCTCACCATTGTCAAAATGGTACAGACCCAACCGCAACACTATCGACTGGAAGGGGCCAGTGCTCTGAAATTTGATTTGGACATGGACAACCCGGAATCCCGCATTAATAATGTCGAATCATTGCTGGCGAGGCTGAAGCAGGCCTCCTGAACACAACCTGACGGCCTCAAGACTACAGCTGCGTACAGAAAAAAAGATTCCCAAAAAGGACCACCCATTGAAACCATTTACCACCCAAGGGCTGAGAAGATTGACCAAGGCACCAACGGTCTTGTTACGTGCTGTTTGTCTGACAATCTGCAGCACTGGGATCAGTCTGGCACAAACCCCTTCACCACAAGCGGAAAGCCCTGAAGCCGAAGCTCAGAGGCATGGCAATGAAGGCCGCTGGTTTCAGGTAGAAATACTGCTGTTCACCCAACCCAACCAAACTGCGGCAGAAGAAACCTGGCCAACCAACATAGCTCTGGCCTACCCGCCCAACTGGAAAAAACTTTCCAGCCTGAATCCGATTTTGACAACTCAGGAAACTGTGCCGAATCGACCCTCATCACAAGCCATACCAGTGCAAACCAGTGAACACCCCGACCCGACTCTGTTACTGGCCACTGAACCTTATTTCAGCCTGCCCGAGGCAGAGAGATTACTGGGTAACAATGTCCGAGATCTGGAGCGCTCCCCCAAACATCGCATCCTCTATCATCAAGCCTGGCGCCAGCAGGTATGGGGAGCTGACGAGGCACCATCACTGTTAATCCAAGGGGGCAGGCAATATGGAGAACACTTTGAACTTGAAGGCAGCATCAATCTCAGTGTCGCTCGCTACCTGCATCTGAAGACCAACTTATGGTTTACAGAATTTGAAAACAATTATGGTCAGGAATCCAATGACTACCCACCACTGCCACCACTACCCAGCCTGACCCCTGAAACCGGTGAATTAGATTTTCTCGACCAATCCGAGTCCCCCTGGGACAGGATTGAAGTCACCGCCAGTGAGTATGAAAAAATTCTGGAGCAACCCTACATCACCCGCCGGGTGATCACCATGAAACAGAAGCGCCGGATGCGCAGCAAGGAAATCCACTATGTTGATCACCCAGTGATTGGCATGGTGATCTATATCGTCCCCTACGAACTGCCTGAAACCGAAGCAGAGGACGACACGATTATGGAACAGCAGCCGGCCATTAACTCATAAGCCCGCAACTGCAGCACTAGCCATACCGGCAACAATAAAAAACGCGAGCAATGCTCGCGTTTTTTATTTCAATCTAACCGGGCTTAAAGGCAGACAACTTTCTCAGCCTGCAATCCCTTTTCACCCTGCTGCAAATCAAACTCAACTGACTGACCCTCATTAAGTGAGCGATACCCTTCGCCTTCGATATTTCTGTAGTGAACAAAAATATCATCCGGGTTCTCTTCACGGGTAATAAAGCCATAGCCTCGGGCATTATTAAACCATTTCACGGTACCAACCTGACGATCAGACATTTCCTTGCAACCTCGTTATTCTAATTAATATGGTTATGACAATCGGTGCGGCCGATTGCAGAGAGACATTTTTAAGACAAAAAAAAATACATGTAAAGAAAAACTAGTCAACAAGTGACAAAAAGCTATGCAATAACTGCCCTACTTGTCCCAACCCTTGATCAAGACAGTGTTGTATTTGTGCCATCGTAATGGGCTCGTCCTGCAAGCCTGCCCCCCAATTTACAACCAGACAAACCGCGGCGTATTCGATACCCATCTCACGCGCCAATGCCGCTTCCGGCATGGCTGTCATACCCACCAGATCGCAACCATCGCGACGCATTCGCTCTATTTCGGCGGCTGTTTCAAGTCTCGGCCCCTGAGTACAACCATAAACACCGTAATCAACGCACTGAATTCCTGCATTGCTGCCAGCAGCCAACAACAGCTGCCGTAATTCTGCTGTGTAGGGATCGGAAAAATCCACGTGCTGCAATGGGTTGTGCTCGCCATCAAAAAAAGTGCTCTGCCTTCCCCAGGTGTAGTCAATCAACTGGTGCGGAATGGCAATCACGCCAGGCCCCATGTCTTTGGTGATTCCACCGACAGCATTGACGGCCACGATGCGCTCCACTCCCGACTGCTGCAACGCACTGACATTTGCCCGATAATTGATTTTGTGAGGGGCCAGCGAATGTGAACCACCATGGCGAGGCAAAAAAACCATCTCCGAGCCGGCCAATTGGCCAAACTGCAGCGGTGCAGATGTTTGGCCATAGACTGTATCAACTGGTCGCTCCTCAGCCACATCAAAGCCGCTGAGACCGTGACTCAATCCGGATCCACCAATCAGCGCAATTCGTTTTGCCATAATATCTAACCAACGCCTCCACTCACGACAGAAACGTCTTCGGGCACATGCAATGTCGAAGTTGGGAAAGCACACTCGGCACCCTGCTGCTCAATGATAGCCAGGATACCCAACAACACCTCCTGCTTGATTTCGTGATAGGTCACCCAGTCGGTTGTCTTTGTGAATGTATACACAAAGAAATCCAGAGAGGAAGCGGCAAATTTATTGAAATTCACAATCAGAGTCTGATTGGTATCAATGGCCTCATGATTACGCAGGAATGTTTTTACCTCAGCAATGATATCTGCCATCTTGTCGGCATCATCGTAACGAATGCCAATGGTTTCATAGATCCTGCGATTGGTCATGCGGGATGGATTTTCTACCGAGATATGAGTAAAGGAAGAATTGGGTATATAGAGCGGCCGCTTATCAAAGGTGCGGATACGGGTAAGGCGCCAACCGATATCTTCCACTGTTCCCTCAATCTCCTGATCCGGAGATCGAATCCAGTCACCAACACTGAAAGGCCGATCGAGATAGATCATCAGGCCACCAAAAAAGTTCGCCAGTAAATCCTTGGCAGCAAAACCCACGGCAATACCACCAATACCGCCAAAGGCCAACACCCCGGAGATGCTGTATCCCAACGACTGCATGATAACCAGAGCCGCAGTGATGATGACCGAGACCCGGAGCAACTTGCCCATGGCCGACACCGTCGTTTCATCCATGGGCTTTTGAGTAAACTCCGGGTCCATAAGATTATTCTCGACCCGACGAATCACCCTTACCAGCAACCACGCCAGTAAAATAACCACCCCAATTTTTCTCACCGGATCGATAAACTGCAACAGATCACTGTCCGCCTGTTTCATGGTCAACTGCGCGGCAATGGACAAACCAATCAGCCAGATAAAATACCGCAACGGCTGTTGCGCAGCACCGACCAGTGCATCATCCCAGAGGTTGTGAGTGCTATGGGCTTTGACCATCAACCGGTCAAGCAACTTGCGACAGATATAAGCAGCCACCAGGGTGACAAACACCACCAGAAAAATGTGAACGTACCAGTAATCGCCCTGCCCCATAACGTCTTCAATCCAGTCCTGCATCGTGCCTGCTCCTGTTTGCTCTTGAGGTTTTTCTGCTGGAGTTAATTTTTTGTCGCATTTATTGCGTCAGCAACCAATCTCTGGTTTCCCGCCAACGCTCAGAGGCCTGAAGTTCATCTTTATTCCAGGTTTTATTCGGGCGCATCACCTGCAAATTAACTCTGGGCAGTGCACACAACTCCGGGGACTGCTCGAGCAAATTCAATACTTCTAGAGCACCCTTGCGATTATTGCAAACCAGAATTACATCGCAGCCAGCCTCCAGCGCCAACCGCGCTCTTGCCGGATAATCACCTGCCACCGCAGCACCCTCCATAGTCAGATCGTCACTGAAAATAACGCCTTCAAACCCCAATTGTTCACGCAGGATCGACTGCAACCACAAACTGGAAAAACCTACAGGCTGCTGCGAATCTATCTGAGGGAACAGGATATGAGCCGGCATGATCGCATCCAATCTCGCCTCACCCTGCATCTGCTCTGCAAATGTCCGTAAATCCTTCTGATGAATTTGATCCATAGCGCGATCATCAACTGGCAGCTCCAAATGACTGTCACCCTTAACCGAGCCATGACCTGGAAAATGCTTGCCCGTTACTTTCATGCCGGCCTCGTGGGCGCCGACGATAAAAGCCGAGCTCAGTTCAAGAACGGTTTCAGGGTTGGCTGAAAACGCTCTATCACCAATCACACTGCAAAATTCATCATCGACGTCCAGCACCGGGGTAAAACTGAAATCCATACCAGCGGCAATCACTTCAGCCGCCAACAGCCAGCCACAGTCACGGGCACGTTTGAGCGCCTCAATGGGATTCGACTGATAATGAGCATCGAATACCTGCATCGGAGGAATGCGGGTAAAGCCCTCGCGGCAGCGCTGCACTCGACCACCTTCCTGATCAACACAGATCAACAGATCACTGCGAACCTGTCTTATCTGAGTAATCAAGGCGATCAACTCATTATACTTACCAATGTTTCGGGAAAAGAGAATCACACCTCCGACACAAGGTTTCTGCAACAAGCTAATTTCATCGGCGGACAGGCTTAAACCTTCCAAATCTACAATCAATGGACCGGACAACATGATTCTCTCTAAATTGATGAATTAAACGCTGGTTTTAACGCTCGGCATCATCGGCACGCAGCAGCGTACTGATCGAGGGCTCCAACAGCGAAACCACCTCTTTGATACTGCGCTCCTCACCGAAATCCGCTTTGGAAATATTGTTGATGGGATTGTAACTCGACAGGGTAAAAACAGTCGCCCCCAACATAAAATAAAGCCGCCAGTAAAAAGCCACCGGATCAACGTCCGGCATATCGGCCTGAAGAATTTCCATAAAGCGGCGATAGGTATCGCCGTACTCTTCAATAATAAAATGGCGTAAATGTTCCTGCGACTGAGCATACGCCAGTCCTAAAAGACGCATAAACGGCTCTAGCCCACCACCAATGGCTTCAGTGGATTGAAACAAGCTGGAGAACAATATTTGAATGGCCTCATCCACATGGATGGCTTGATCACTGGCTTTTTCCCGTGCATCCAAATTGGAATTCAGGCACTCACAAAACGGCGCGAGATAACGTGAAAACACAGCCTGGATCAGGGCTTTTTTGGAACCAAAGTGGTAGTTCACTGCCGCCAGATTGACGTTCGCAGTAGTAGTAATGGTTCTCAGGGAGGTTTCGGAATAACCGCGCTCAGCAAACAGAGCGGCAGCAGCGTCGAGAATTCTCTCGATAGTATCAGGTTGGGACATCTTCAGTATTTACAGCTGTAATAAAACATCGTTTAGAACATACGTTTAGATTTTTTTAGTGTCAAGAAATCAAAAAATGTCTACCAAACACACCCAGATTTCGATTGGTTTTAGAACAATTTTTTCTTTAAAAAGAAGCCCATAGAGCACAACAGAATTCGCTCAAATATATTCAATTAAAAAGCCTTGTAAAAATAGGCTGTTACAGTAGCCAGTGAAAAACCGCCTGAAGAGAGCACAAAATAAAACCGTCCTGACTGATTTTTACACAGTTTTCAAAAATGGTATGTTGCCAGTGACGTCATAACAACAAATCAACGACATGCGAGGGCAATTATCATGGGCAGCAGCCAGCCTCCCCTTATAGGAAATTGGTACTACGACCCAATGGAAGATCAGTATTTTGAAGTCGTTGCCATGGACACAGACAACGGCACCATCGAAATACAGTACGTAGATGGCGAAGTTGGTGAGCTGGACCGTGAACTCTGGAAGCAGATGCACCCAAGCACAGCCCCTCCTCCCAAAAGTGCTGATGCAGCCTTTGAGCTCGCCAATGAGGACCATCTTCACGATTATCTGGACAGCCCTGAGCCCTGGACCAATCCGGTGCACCAGATAGAACCGGATCTGTACACTGGCTACGACGACTTCTGAACAGATCAATAAAAATTGAAGTACAGAGCTTGCGCACCCCAATATACTGTATATAATCACATGTACTGTATATAAATACACCGGAGTGTGAGCAATGATTAAACTGACTGCGCGTCAACAGGAAATTCTGGATCTCATCAAACGCTACATCGATGACACCGGATATCCTCCTACCAGAGCAGAAATCGCCAAGGAGTTAGGCTTCCGTTCAGCCAATGCGGCTGAGGAACACCTGAAAGCACTCGCACGCAAAGGCGCAATCGAAATGGTGGCAGGTGCCTCACGAGGCATCCGCCTCCCCGAAGAAGTCACTGGGATCCCCATTGTAGGTCGTGTAGCCGCCGGTAACCCCGTGCTTGCGACAGAAAACATTGAAGACTATTGCTCTCTCCCCTCAGACTTCTTTCACCCATCTGCTGACTATTTTCTTCGGGTCACCGGCAGCAGCATGAAAAACATTGGCATCCTTGACGGCGATCTGCTGGCTGTCCACAAGACCGAACAAGCCCGAAATGGTGAGATTGTGGTTGCCAGAGTTGATGATGAGGTCACGGTAAAACGCTTTAATCAGGATAAAGGCAGCCCGATTGTAGAACTTCACCCTGAAAATGAAGAGTTTGATGTCATCAAAGTAGATCTGCGTGATGCCAGCTTTGCCATTGAAGGGCTGAGCGTTGGCGTACTGAGAAGAGATCACTGAGGAGATATTGACCATGGCAGCTCCAGCACTCACCAGCTCTCATAATCGCCAGAATCAGATTAATCCGGTAAACCCTGTCAGCGATTACTCTGTAACAGAGTTGATACTGACAAAGCACAGCCCGGATCAGGCTGTGCTGATATTGCCCATGGTGTCCCATCTGAGTCAGAACAGCAGTCGTTGGGTAACCTGGATTTCACCGCATAAAATAGACCGATCCATTCTTAACAGTTATGGAGTCGACACCAGCAAACTGCGTATCCTCTACACCGAGGATGGGAGTGACAACCGTTGGCTGATTTGGGAAGCGCTGAAAGCAGGCACCAGTGAATGCGTTATAGCGACACCGGGAAGCCTGACGGAAGATGAAATGGCTCACCTGAAGCACGCAGCCAATCAGGGTAAAACACGGGGTTTAATGATTCATTACCGCTGAGAACTACTGTAACGGTATTCAGAGCGCCTGATCAGGAATGGGCAGAGCCCTAGTGCAAGGTTGAAGATTGCTGTTCGGTACCAGCAGTTGTGTATTCACGCTCTGTGATTTCAGCGGCAGCTTCGAAGCCTGCCTCGATCATGGCCTTGATGACTTCAAGTTTATCTTCGCCCAGATACTCAGACGCGGAGTCGGACAATTTGATACTGACCAATGCCTCACCTTCACCATCAGCAGGCCTTAAAGCAACAGTACCATCGGTGAGTTCAACAATTTCGTACAACGGTGAAGGCATAAAAACTCCAAAAAACACACCGACAGTGAAATACTCTCAACTTCTGACACCTACGCCAGAACCTGAAAACCGGTGCTTAAAACATCTATAAAGATTGTAACACCCTGCCAAGGGCAACTCTATGGTTAAAAAAAGTGGCCATAAAAGAGCAAGACATAGAGAGCAATTAATACTCCAGATTGGCGTGGCGCTGGCGCTCAATCAACCGGGTCAATTCTGAAATCAGATTAAAAACCAAACCATCATTCAGCTCGGTAGTCTGGATGGCAGAGCTGGCAATTAGGCCTGCATCGACCGCGACTGCTGCGCCCGCATCATTCACATCCGGGTACAACGCCTGATGCTGGAGAATCAGCAAGTCTGACAGCCAACCGTCCGTTGACAACCGCTGCAACTCAGAAACAGCAGGATCATTGACACCAAGCTGTTGCAGTTCATGAACCAGCTGATCCAGAGTATGGATACGGCTGACACCGGACAGTGCATGCCGGCTGGCCAATTCTTTGATATACAGAACCAAGGCTACGCCCGTCTGCATCACAGCTGCCGTTAAGAAGGCTTCCCTTTTTTGGCGCTCAGGCAATTGATCGCCACACTGCCTGCAACTTTCAAGCAGTAAATTGGCATGTGCCAGTTTCTGCTGAACCTTGGGTTGATAGGGGCTCAGCATCCATCAGGCCTTCTTGGCTGCAGCTTTTTTTGCCGGCGCTTTCTTCTTGGCAGGTGCTTTTTTCTTCTTGTCAGCCGTTCCAGAAGCCAGCCACTTCCCACCTTGGTAGAAAGCCTTCCAACCACTGGCTTTGCCGTCTATTTCCGACTGCACATACTGCTCTTTGGTTTTACGGCTATATCGAACCAGTGTGGGATTCCCCATATCATCGGTTTCGGGAGCGTTGAATAGGAAACTGTACTTAGGATCTATCTCATCCTTATGAGGCAACAATTCAGAAACCAGAGGTGCCCGAGTCTCGCGGTTCTTTGGAAACTGACTGGCGGCCAAGAATAGCCCCGAAGCACCATCACGCAAGATATAGTGATCATCAACTTTAAGGCACTGCAATTCCGGCATAGGCACCGGGTCCATTTTAGGAGGCGCTGCCTCGCCATTTTTCAATAGTTTGCGTGTATTTTTGCAGGCTTCAGAAGTACATCCGAAGTATTTACCAAAGCGACCTGTCTTAAGCTGCATATCACTGCCGCATTTATCGCACTCGATAACCGGACCTTCATAACCCTTGAGTTTGAAACTGCCCTGCTCCACCTCAAAGCCGGAACAATCCGGGTTATTACCGCAGATGTGTAATTTGCGCTTCTCATCCAGTAAGTAGCTGTCCATCGCTGTATTGCATAATTTACAACGATGTTTTTGCCGCAGCTGCTTGGATTCAGCCTCATCATCTTCATCGACGTTAACCGCTTCATCACCCGAAACAAGATTGAGCGTGGTCTTACAGCGTTCCTTGGGTGGTAAGGCATAACCTGAGCACCCCAGAAACACACCCGTGGTTCCCGTACGAATTTGCATATTACGCCCACAAGTTGGACACGCAATATCGGTTTCTGTGGGTGCGTTGGGGCGCATACCACCGTCATCATTTTGAGCCTTTAACAGCGTATTTGAGAATTCGGCATAGAAATCGTTGAGCAAGGCGTGCCACTCAATATCACCCTCAGCCACACGGTCAAGATTCTCTTCCATGTTGGCTGTAAAACTGTAATCCATCAGATCCGTAAAGTTCTCATTGAGGCGCTCAGTGACAATGTCACCCATCTTATCGGCATAGAAACGACGCTTATCCACATGGGCATAACCGCGATCCTGAATGGTGGAAATGATTGACGCGTAGGTGGACGGGCGACCAATTCCACGCTTTTCCAACTCTTTCACCAGACTGGCTTCGGTATAACGCGCGGGCGGCTTGGTAAAGTGTTGATTGGGATCGAGTTTTTGTAGGTTCAGGGTTTCACCCACCGCTAGTTCAGGCAAAACCACATCCTCGTCTTTTTTGGACTGCGGAGGCTGAACCTTCATAAAACCATCGAAACGAATTACCCGGCCACGTGTGCGCAGCTCATATTCACCGGCACTCACCACCAGAGAGGTGCTGGTAAATTCTGCCGGAGTCATCTGGCAGGCAACGAATTGCTGCCAAATCAGTGTATAAAGTCTCTCAGCATCACGTTCCATACCCGTTAACTGGGTCGGTTTGACCGTGACGCTGGATGGACGAATGGCTTCGTGAGCCTCCTGAGCCCCTTCCTTACTTGAGTAGGAGTTAGGTGCCTTAGGCAGATAAGCTTTACCGTAATTGTCCAGAATGTAATCGCGACAGGATTCCACGGCCTCTTTACTCAGATTAGTAGAGTCGGTTCGCATATAGGTGATGTAACCCGCCTCATAGAGACGCTGAGCCATCATCATGGTTTTCTTGACGCTGAACCCCAGACGGGTACTCGCAGCCTGTTGCAGGGTGGACGTTATGTAGGGGGCACCCGGCTTGGACTGGGTGGGCTTATCTTCTCTGGAAGAAACCTGATAGGCAGCCTGCTGCAACGCACTGACGGCAGCCATAGCCTGTTCTTCGTTCAATGGCTTGAAGGCGCTGCCAGCCTGCTTTTTAACCTCAAACCGAATCTTGTCATCGGCGGATGTGGTCAAGTCAGCAAACACATCCCAGTACTCTTCGGGGATAAACGCTCTGATTTCCCGCTCGCGCTCAACCACGAGCTTAACGGCTACCGATTGAACCCGCCCTGCGGACAGGCCTCGTGCCACTTTTTCCCACAACAATGGCGATACCATGTACCCGACTACGCGATCGAGAAAACGTCGCGCCTGTTGAGCATTGACCCGATTGACATCAATGGGGCCCGGGCTTTCAAACGCCTCCTGAATCGCGGTTTTGGTAATTTCATTAAATACAACGCGTCGATAACGGGACTCTTCGCCACCAATGGCCTGCTGCAAATGCCAGGCAATGGCCTCTCCCTCTCTATCCAAATCCGTTGCCAGATAGATGTGATCGGCCTGTGCCGCCAGTGCCCGTAATTCATCAACGACTTTTTCCTTACCGGGCAAAATCTCATAGTGAGCCTCCCAGTTTTTATCCGGATTGATGCCCATGCGGTTAATAAGCTGCTCTTTGGCCTTCTTGCGCTTGTGCTCTACTTTCTGTTCAGGGGACATCTTGCGAGTGATCGCCGCCTGTCGGGCGCGTTCTTTCGGATCAACAGGCTTTTTGGCTGAACCACTGGTAGGAAGATCACGAATGTGACCAATGCTGGACTTCACAACGTAGTCGGCGCCCAAATATTTGTTAATTGTCTTCGCTTTGGCGGGCGACTCGACAATAACCAAGGATTTTCCCATAGTAGTATTAATCTCTGTTACGACTCAGTTCAGACGTCAAATAGATAGCACATTGATCAATTATTGATCATCATGGCCGGATAATTGGCTCACAGAGCCACAAAGGGCGTCATATATAATTCCTGTAAATAGCTGGGTCAAGCCATGCTTCAGGATTTAAGTGCATTTTCTTTAAAAGTCCAATTTTCATTCAATCAAAACAAACAGGCTGTTGAACACTGGTTTAACACCATATTTTTACAAAATAAGCCCCGATTCAACCCTATTATCCCCATGCCTACGGAACCGGCCAATAAAGTTTGAATAAAATCCGCCGACAATCTGTAATATAAGCTTATGCAAATTTCCTGTTTATTTCTTTTATAGAATCTTATGTCAGCGCTGGCGTTCTTAATATTGTTTATCGTTCTGGCCATTGGTTCATTGGCCGTGGTCAGCTATATCAATGAAAAAGAAAAACGGCAGAAGCTGGTGCGGCAAAAGCTCAATCAAGTAAAGCTACGCTCAAATGAACTGGAAGAACTGGTTGTGGCTGTTGATCAACTGGTAGAAACCCGAGCCATTCCCCGTCTTATCAACGAAGAAATCATTGAAATGCTGGCCAGTGTTAAAGATGGCAACGAGCAGGCCCTTTTTTTACAGGCCAATTATCAGACCGCCATCGCCCGACACGATATATTGTCAGACGAAACGAAAGATAAAAATTACGACCGAATGATGGAGAGTGACAAGCAGATTGCTCAATCACAAAGATACCTGCAGGAGGCCGCCCGCATCATCCGCAAACAACAGGGCACCGGCAAAATATCCCTCGAGGAAATGAACGCGTTTATTGAAGAGCTGGCTTGGTCAAATCTCACCATTGAGGCCATCACCTACATTGGCCAAGGACACAAAGCCATCAACCGCAACGACGTTTTGAGTGCCCATGCCTTCTACAAGAAGGCACAACAGGTTTTGGCAAACTCCGCTCACAGCAACCCACAAAGGCATAAGATCATCAAGGAATTGTCAGAGATGATGTCCGGTCGTCGTAAAATTGTGTCTGTGGAATTAATGCCGGAAACCCAATACAACCCTGGCGGAGATGGCACCACCTCATTTCACATAGACAACAAACTGGACGATGAAGAGCCTCATAGCGAGGCAGAAGAAGTACTGCCTGAAACGCAACCGGCTGATCAGAGCGAGAGCCGCGATGATTCGGCTCCCACTACCGATAACAGCGCTACCTAAATCCCATTTCTACCAGAAGCACAAGAAATACTGGCCGCAGTTTGCTCCAGCCAGTCTGCAATAGCCTCCACATCATTCTCGCTGCCGAGTTCATTCCAAAAGCAGCACAACCCTTGTGGACCACTACAAAGCGCGTAAACATTGCCTGGCAGGCAATTAACCCCCTGCTCAAGCTCAGTGACAAACCCTTCCGGCATATGTGAGGGCGATTGTAGCCAATCCCAATCACCAAAAACGTGCAAATCATGGACGAATGATTTCTTGATCAACACCCAGACATTGCGAATATCATCCTGTTCATGCCAGGGTAAACAGTAGGTTACTGCCTGTTTACGCGATCCACTGTTGTGATCACTGCCTTTGGGAATCGGTTGATAATGTACCCGCAATCCCCTTTTCAGCGCCGCGTTTCGCAGACGGGTTTCACGCCGTTGCGCCGGAGTCGGCTGCATTAACATGATCGGGCCAAGTATAAGGGCCAATGCAGCAAGGCAAATAATGATTGGGAGCCAACCCACCGAACACTCCTTGATAAAAAATAAAAAAGTTGAAGGAGCTATGGAATAAGCTCCTCCGTTTGATATAAATCTAACGCCACAGCAATCAGTATTCTATGATGAATACCAAAGGAAGATCGCCTAGAGGAAAAATCAATGAACCATTATACCCACATATTGGTCGGCCTTGACCTGACGGATGATTCCGAAGAAGTTTTGGAAAGGGCTACGGCACTGACTAAAGATTGCAATGCCAAACTGACACTGGCACACATCATTGAGCCCCTGACCTTTGCCTATGGTGGTGATATACCTGTGGATCTCACCGAGATTCAGATGCAACTGGAAATACAGGCCAAAGAAACCCTGTCTTCAATTGCCAAAGTACTCGCGGCAGAAGTGGCAGGCCAGCACGTCATCATTGGCCAGCCAGTGGATGAAATGCACCAACTGGCCGAACAAATTGGCGCTGATCTGATTATTGTGGGCAGCCATGGGCGCAAAGGTCTGGCGCTGCTACTGGGTTCCACCGCAAATGGCGTGATTCATGGCGCCAAGTGCGATGTACTTGCCGTCCGGGTCGCATTGAAATCCTGACATTCAAGCAACCCAGCGGACTAACTGTCTAACTCATCCCAGCGGCTGTATTTCTGCTCCAGCAGAGTTTGCATCTCGCCCAGCTGTTTCAGAACCTCAGCGACCTGCTGATGATCACCGTTATAGAACCCCGGGGCAGCAGTCTGCTGTTCCAGGGTTTCAATTTCCCCTTCAAGCACTTCAATTTCACCGGGCAGAGCATCCAGCTCTCTTTGCAGTTTATAACTGAGCTTCTTAGCCGGAGCCTGAGCTGGCCGCGTATCGGCGATTTCGGCCTTGGCTGGTTGGGGGGTTACCTCAGGCAAAGATGGCTGCGCCCGAGACTCAAGCCACTGCCCTCCCTGCCGAATCCAGTCTGCATAGCCACCTACGTACTCTTTTACTACCCCTTCGCCCTCAAAGGCCAGAGTACTGGTAACCACATTGTCGAGAAACGAACGATCGTGACTTACCAGCAGAATGGTACCGGTATAATTGGCGAGAACATCCTCCAACAACTCCAGAGTTTCTACATCGAGATCGTTGGTCGGCTCATCCAACACCAGCAGATTACTGTCTTTACTGAATAACTTGGCCAGCAGTACCCGATTGCGCTCACCGCCAGACAGTGCCTTAAGCGGTGTTCTCGCTCTGGCCCCGGTAAACAGAAAATCACTCAGGTAACTGATGATGTGTCGGGTCTTACCGTTGACCTCAATACTATCTCGGCCCTCCGCAACGTTCTCAACCGCATTCTTATCCAGATCAAGTTGCTCTCGCAGTTGATCAAAATAGGCAATATTGAGACTGGTTCCGGTGCGTACCGTCCCAGACTGTGGCTGCAGCTGACCAAGAATGATTTTCAGCAGGGTACTCTTTCCGGCGCCATTGGGGCCGATCAACCCAATGCGGTCCCCTCGCAGGATGGTGGTAGTGAGGTCTGCAATAACCGGTCGGCCTTCCCAGGCATGGGACACACCCACCAATTCTGCCACCAACTTGCCGGACAGGCCCGAGCTGCCAGCTTCCAGCTTGACCTTGCCCACTCGCTCGCGACGCTCAGAACGCTCAACCCGCATGGCCTTTAAAGCCCTGACCCGGCCCTCGTTGCGGGTTCTTCTCGCCTTGATGCCCTGTCTGATCCATTTTTCCTCTTCGGCCAGACGCTTATCGAACAGAGCATTATGGCGTTCTTCTTCTGCCAGTTGCTGCTCACGAAATTCAAGAAAACTGCGGTAATCACCGTGCCATTGACGAATGGAGCCCCTGTCGAGCTCAACAATATCCGTTGCCAGATTTTGCAACAGTTGACGATCATGAGTAATAAATACCACGGCACCGTTAAAGGCTAAAACCTGCTCTTCAAGCCACTCAATGGCCTGAATATCGAGATGGTTGGTTGGCTCATCAAGTAACAATACATCGGGCTCAGATACCAGGGCCCGAGCCAGAGCCACACGACGACGCCAACCACCTGAGAGCTCAGCGAGCGTTTTCTCTGCTGGCAGATCAAGGCGAGTCAAAATGGCTTCAACCCGTTGTTGCAACATCCAGCCATCACAGGCTTCGATCTGCTGCTGAACCCGAGCCAACTTGTCCATATCCTGTTGTTCTGAATGAATCAGGCTGTGGTACTGCATTAACAGCCTGCCAACATCCTTTAGGCCGGAAGCCACAGCATCGTAAACCGACACCTGATCCGGGTCGGGAAGATCCTGCTCAAGGCGAGCAATCTTCAAGGTTGGCTGGGTCCAAAGGGAGCCATCATCAAGCTGAACCAGGCCATCAATTACTTTCATCAGGGAAGATTTGCCAGCACCGTTGCGACCAATCAAACAAACTCTCTGCCCCTTGTCGACGGACAAGTCCACCTCATCAAGCAAGATCTGAGTACCATAATGCAAACAGGCTTGTTTTAACTCTAAAAGCGCCATTGAGCTGTCCCCATGAAAAAACAGCGTTATTCTACTAGATTGCCACCAATGACTATAGGAATTGCTTTACAATATCCGCATAAAACATTGAAAAATCATGAAAAACACTGGTGACAATAACACAATCGACTATGCTTTCATTAGTCGTACCGTTTTATTGATAGTGTGAATTGGGGAATCATGATCAATAAACTCATATTCAGGCAAATAACGCTGACTATCAGCTTATTAAATACTTGGCGACGCCGGCTTTACCCCGTCCTGTTTGCCGCTCTGCCCGTGACGGGCTTGGCTGATAGCGCCAAACCAGCGGAAACTTTTGCCCAACCAATGCTGCAACAGCAGCGCGAGCACTACCTTGCTGCCCGTGATGCGCTGCAAAAGAGGCACTTTAAAAGCTATCAAAAACACCGCCAGCAGCTGCTTGATTACCCTCTGACACCGTACCTCGACTACGCGGAATTACAAAGGCGCCTCCACCGTCTTCCCCATCAGGAGGTAGACCAGTTTTTAACCAAGAACAGAGACACCCTGCTTGGCAATCGTCTGCAGAGACAGTGGCTGACTGTGCTGGCCAGTCAGAAACGCTGGCAGGACTATCGAAGCTATTATGTTACCTCCGCCAACTCAACCGAACTGCGCTGCCATGCACTTGAAGCCAGAGCCAGAACCGGGGATAAAACCGCGTTATCTGAAGTAACTGAACTGTGGAATGTGGGCCGCTCGCAACCGGACGAATGCGATAACGTCTTCAAGCTGTGGCTCAACAGCGAACATTTCAATCAGGATATTGCCTGGCAACGCTTTGACAAAGCGATGGCCGCTGGCAAAGTCCAACTGGCTCAGTATGTCGCCAAACGCTTCGATGCCACCAACCAAAACTACGCCAAACTGTATATCGAAGTACATCACTACCCTTCCCGATTGCACAAACAACAACGCTTTCTGGAGCAATCGGCCAAGATGCAAAGCGTTATCCTTCACGGAATCAAGCGTTATGCCAGACGCGACAGCCCCAATGCTTTACGCCAGTGGAAACGTTACGACGCCCAGCAGCTGTTTGAAGATCAACAGCGATTCGAGTTGCAGCAATATCTGGCTTCTCGACTGGTGCGACAGGGTCATCAGGACAAAGCCGAGGACTTGCTGGCAGGTATGTCGGATATCACCAGCGATCGCCTGATCGAAGGCCTGCTGCGCGAATTCCTTAAAGAAAAGGACTGGGTCAAAACCCTGTCTTATATTGACAAACTGCCAGCTGAAAGCCAGCAACAGGAACGCTGGCAATACTGGCAGGCCCGAGCCCTTGAACAACTGGGTCAGACCAAACAAGAAGTCACACCCAAACAGCTCTACACAAAATTGGCCTTGCAGCGCGGCTACTACGGCTTTCTTGCCGCCGACCGTCTGGGACGACAGTACCACCTGGGGGATGTCCCGGCCTTAATGGATAAATCCAGAGTTGCAGCCATTGCCAACCGCGGCGCGAGCCTGCGAGCCAGAGAACTATTGGCTGTTGGTGATGAGCTCAATGCAAGACGCGAATGGCTGCATATGACCCAACAACTGTCCACCGAAGAGCATGTGGCAGCCGCCAAATTGGCACACCAGTGGGGGTGGCATCACAACACCATTATTTCTCTGGCGAGCGCCAAATACTGGGATGACTTACAGATGCGCTTCCCCCTGGCCTATAACAAACAGGTTCAGCAATCGGCCAGACAGTTGAATGTATCGCCACTGTTGCTGTTTGCCATTGCTCGCCAGGAAAGCGCATTCGCCGCAGATGCCCGCTCTCCAGCCGGAGCCATGGGACTGATGCAGTTATTACCCAGCACGGCCAAAATGACCGCCAAACGAGCGGGCATCCGCTACCGCAAGTTTGATCTACTGACGCCAGAAAAAAACATCGTACTCGGCAGCCACTACATCAACAGCCTGCTGCAACAATTTAAGGGCAATCGCATTTTAGCGGCCGCGGCCTATAACGCAGGGCCCCACAGAGTAAAACAATGGTTAAAAGCCAGCGCCGAACAACTGCCTTATGACATCTGGATCGAGGCCATACCCTACCGGGAGACCCGGCGCTATGTACAAAACATACTGGCCTATTCAGTCATCTACGGCTATCGCATGGGCACAACCCCCAGCTTGTTGAGCCCCACGGAAGCCAATCAGCCACTATAATGAACAAACTACCAACGCCAGCGCCTCTTGCTGAAGGGCAATTACGGCAAAATCAAAACAGGCGTGCCAATCAAGTCAATAGGAGCTTTTGTGCCAACGGATAACTTGCCTGCCAATAACAGTACCGACAGAGAAGACTGGAGCCATGTGCAGGAAACCATCACCATGCTGTATCTGGCCGTCTGCCAGATCAAAAGCTCTCTCACGGAAAGTAACCGCTCCATGGACCAGCTGACCAGTTCGTTTACTGAGTTGGCATCTCACTCCAGCGAAGTCAGTAATCGGGCTCAAAATCTGGACAACCCCGCGCAATGGCAGGATTTCAAGAATGAAATTTCCAATACCGCGGCGGAAATGCAAACCAAAATCAGCGAAGCCATTACCGCCTTCCAGTTCTATGACCGCATCAGCCAGCGGCTGGACCATGTCGCCCTGAGCCTTGAGCAAACCACTGATTTAATGTCGCACCCGGAAAAAATTCAGGAACCGGAAGCCTGGAGAGGCATTCAGGAAGAGGTAAAGAGCAGCTATTCCATGGAAGCCGAGCGCATTATGTTCGAGCACATAATGCGCGGCGCCTCAGTGAAAGAAGCTCTAGAAATATACAATCATCACTTTGAAGAGAGCGATTCTCTTGTTCTTGATGATACAGACGATGAAATCGAATTATTCTAAATGATTTAAACCAAGCGAAAACTAGGATTTTTCCGCCTCGACCACCTCGCGCAGATAACTCTGTACTTTTGACGCAAGCTCATCGGGCTGAAACTTGGACAGGAATCCATCACACCCAACCTTTTTAACCATAGCCTCGTTAAAATTACCCGACAGAGACGTATGCAGCAAAATATGGAGGTCCTTAAGATTGGGGTCCTGGCGTATTTCATGAGTCAGGCGATAGCCATCCATCTCTGGCATTTCAGCATCGGTAATAACCATAAACAGTTCTTTGTAGACATCAACACCATCGGCAACCAAGCCTTTGAGGTAATTCAATCCCTTTAAACCATCCTGCTGATACACCAGTTCAATGCCAATATTAGCCAATGCCGACTTAACCTGAGACATGGCCGTATTGGAATCATCCACCAACAAAACTTTTAACTGCCGCCGCTGCGCCTCTTCTACCAGCTCGCGATCCAGAATATCCTCTGAAATCGATGTCTCGTAGGGCACAATATCAGCAAGTACCCGCTCAACATCAAGAATCTCAACGATCTGTTCATCCAGCTGGGTGATCGCTGTCAGGAAATGACTGCGCCCAGTTCCTTTCGGCGGCGGTAAAATAAGATCCCAATTGAGATTAACAATCCGATCGACTGGACCCACCAGAAAAGCCTGCACACTGCGGTTGTACTCAGTAACAATCAAATTACTGTTTTCACGGTCTCTCAACGGCGGCCCACCAATTGCGGCACTTAAATCGATAACTGAAATGGTTTGGCCACGAAGATGCGTCACCCCACAAATAACCGGGTGACTGTGAGGCAAAGCGGTAAGATTAGGTACCTGAACCACTTCCTGAATTTTAAAGACGTTCAGAGCGAACATCTGCCGTCCCGCCAGCTTGAACATTAACAACTCCAACCGGTTTTCACCGACAAGCTGTGTTCGCTGATCAACGGAATCAAGAAGTTTGGACATTGGTTCTCCCACCTTTTAAGGTCAACTTCGGACTTTTCTTAATTGTAGCTAAAATACAAAGACTTACTGGCATATCATCGGCCTGAACCACAAATCATTTAGACAAATACCATTCTAATTTTTCAGCATCAAAAGGCCAGCCCAGATCTTCGGCAAGATCTTCACGAGAGACCACAGGAATACGCACACCATAGCGCTCAACCAAGCCCTCATCATCGGCTATATCTACTTCTTTCAAACGATAAGGGTATTGCTGCAAAACCGGCCAGATAACATCCTTGGCCCGATCACACAGATGACAGCCCAGTGTGGTGTAGAGAATCAGGTCCATAGGACGCTCCATCAAAAGACAGGCATCCTAAACAGGCCCCGGGTTAATTTCAACGTGCCTCATTAATGCCGGGCAATGTTTCCATCAATTGCTGCAAAAAGTCAGGGAAACGCCCCTGTTGCGCCTTAGCCGAATCAATCTGTTCGGCAATTGACGTTATCAACTGCTGCGGGTACTGAAACGCACGGGCTGTTTCTGTCGCCTCCAACAATCCCCTGACCATCCCCCCAAGCGGAGCAAGGCGCTCGGACAAGCCCCCTCGGGAATCCGCCACATTCTGATAGGCCACGGCACTGCGCTGAACGGTGGTTTGGCTCAGATTTAATGCAAACCCGCTGATTTCACTGCTGTCATATCCCAGAGATAAGGCCTGATTAAAGGCATCTTCCAAATCCCCGGTAAAAAAGGTGTCTGCCAGATCGTTTACCTGAGAAAGCAAATCCGTCAATGCTGCCATTTCACCTTTATCGAGATTTCCGTCAATCTCAAAGGAAAAATTGTATTCCTGATACTGGCTGGCACCATAGAAAGCACCCTGCCCTTGAGCCCCAGAATATTTAAAGCCTTCTTGCAGCATGGCCTGCAAACCACTGGTAGTAATGGTGACCTTATCACCATCAAGTGTTGTCACCGTAAACTCAAGAGAGTTGCTCTGGGCAACCGATTGTTGCGCATAATAACTCTCTGCAATCGACCTCGGAGCCTCACCCAAGGGGCGCGAAACCTGAGAATTATCCTGTAAACCAGAACTCGATTTGCTCGCCGGTATTGCAGCTTCACCACCCAAATATTGGGCCTTCAGATCTTCAACTCCGGCCAATACCTTTTCGTAGGTCTCCTGAATATCGGATTCGACGCTCTGACTCAGCAGCCCGGCGCCCTCGATTTCGTCGCGAGCCTGCTCAAAACCTTTCAGAAAACCGGATAAGCCCGCCTCAATCCGGCTCTCGAGTGCTTCCTCAGAAGCCCCGTCAGCAACATCTCTGGCCAACTGATTACCAATAAAATCCAGAATATTCCCCGCCGCCACATCGGCACCCGATGATTGGGCCACAGGAGCCAAGCCATTAGCGGAATAGGTATAGAAAGTTTCGCGTGATTCATACGCGCTAACATAAACGGTCGATGGCGGTTTTTGCTCGCGCCGGTCAAGTACCGGAACTTCAGCCGCTGCTGTTGCAGCCTTGTCAGACGCCCGATCAACCGATCGCGCATGACTGGAAACTTCACTGTCCTGCAAGTCTTTGGTCTGTCGCGACTGGGGCGCCAAATCGATTATCGGATTTTGGGACGGCGCGGCTGCGCCAACTACTGTAGACATGATACCTCTCCCCTTGGGGCCATACAGAGGTATCGACAGAAACAGAAAAATCTATAAGATCAAAAAGTTATAAGAAGCTTGTCATCAGCTGACTTATGCAGACTGTTTTAAAAACCAGAAACCCGCAACAACGATGGTTACCAAGACCAGCCCCAGTAACGCCTTCTTACCCGCAGACTCCTGCGCCTCCACAGCATCGGCCTCAACCTGATTGCGAATTGACACCTGTTGCTGCTCAAGCCGTTTCTTGATTGCCTCACGACTGTTGGGAATTTTACTGACGGCGGACTTATGGGCAACGGTGGTAGAACCCGGTGCCCTGGGGGCACTAGTAGGTGCACTCACTGATGTCTGAGCCGGCTTGGACCCAGCTGACGCGCCGGGTTTTACAGGATTGCTTACGACACTTCGCACAGTGGTTTTGTCCAGCTCATCAGATGGGCCAATAACACCAAAGCTCAAGGTATCAAAACAGAGCTCGTCGCCACGCTTAACCCGGGCCTCAGAGATTTTTTTACCATTCAGGTAGGTGCCATTTGAAGACCCGAGATCCTTGACGTAAAGCAAACCATCTTTAACCTGCAAGCTCGCATGGCGTCTGGATAGATGAGCTGCCCCCAAAGAGATATCGCACTCACTAGAGCGACCAACCACCATGGAACTGGTCAACGGGTAAACTCGATTGGACAATGCAGCACTGTTGGATTTTAAAGCCCACCCTGTTTTTTCATCCGGATCAGCCAGCTTGCGTCGGGGCTCCTGCTTGGGGTCGACCAGCGTCATGACCTCTTCGCCCACTGTGATTTCATCACCAAGAGAGAGGTCATACAGCTGATCTTTGTTGATGCGCTTCCCGTTCAGAAAGGTATCACCACCCTCTACCAGCAACTGCAATCGAATCGCTTCACCCTCAACCAGAATATCCGCGTGATGATCCGCCACCTTGCTACCAGCCAACTGCATATCACAGTCCGAACTCGCACCAAGGCTAACCTTGGGCTCAACCAGCCAAACAGCATCATTGTTTTTATTATTAAAGCGAAGCTTAAGCATTGAGTCGTCCCACGCTAGCAAAAGGAAAAAATAAGTGGTATCCAGCCTCAAAATAAGGCTAAGATTGGTATAAAATTTAACGCTGATAATGCAATGAATCTGCTTAGTTTATCAATAGCTTAGATGAAAATATTCGCTTTGTTTGCCAACATCGGAAATAACAGCAACGGCGGCGACAATAATGACTAAAAACGCGCCACAGTTCACAGAAGCGATGACAGATTCAATTTAATATTCCCAAGCCCTCAACACCACGGATTGGAGCGATGCCGCCCCTACAATCATATTCCATCACCGACAAAGGTCTGCAACGCCCCAACAACGAAGACTGTTATCTTAGTACGCCAGACCTGAATCTATGGCTGGTTGCCGATGGCATGGGAGGCCACGAAGCCGGCGAAGTCGCCAGCGCCATCACCCGTGACACCATTTCCGAACAGGTTGAGCAGGGCAATACCCTTGAACAAGCCATACTGATGGCTCACACCAACGTGATGCAGGCTATCGAGTCCGGTCAAGGTGGTGAAGGTATGGGATCAACAGTGGTCGCACTTCACAACTCTGGAACCGATTACGACATAGCCTGGGTGGGTGACAGCCGCGCCTATGTATGGAGCATTACCGCCGAAGGCGGACAACTTGATCAACTGACTACCGATCACTCTTATGTGCAGATGCTGCTGGAATCCGGTTCCATTGCCGCCGAAGAAATGGAAACCCACCCGGAAAAAAACGTCATCACGCAATGCATTGGCTCCTTTGACAATCCCAATATTCAGGTGGATACGCTGAATAATAAATGGAGACCCAATCAATGGATTCTGTTGTGCAGTGATGGTCTGACCGATGAATTGAGCAATCAGGAAATTGCGGAAGCCCTTTGTCATGCGTCTTCGATCGAAGATGCTGGAGATAAACTGATTGCGGCGGCGCTTGATCATGGAGGCAAGGACAACGTCACGGTACAACTGATTGCTTCCCCCCAACAGCACAACATCCCAAGAACCACTTTGATGCAATCCCCCTGGATAATCCTCGCGCTACTGGCCGCCTTCGGACTGATTGCCGCACTTGCTTGGTGGCTATAGGTAATCAGATCGATGCAGAAAATTCCCGGCTACCAGATCATCAGAAAAATCGACCAGGGCGGCATGTCCACGGTCTACCTCGCAGTGCAGTTAAGTGTGGGACGCGAAGTAGCCCTCAAGGTCATGTCCCCGGCCTTGAATTCAGATCCGGTCTTCAGTGAACGCTTTCAGCGCGAAGCCAACATTGTCGGTCAACTGACACACCCTAACATTGTCCGTATCTATGACATCGGCCGCCATGACAATCTGAATTATATTGCCATGGACTATTTACCCGGCGGCACCATCCACGACAAGATGGCCACCGGCATCAGTCTGAAAGAAGCCCTGCGCATCACCCGGGAAATTGCGGGTGCTCTGGATCACGCGCATCGAAAAGGCTATGTGCACCGCGACATCAAACCTGAAAACATCCTATTCAACGACGACAACACCGCCATCCTGTCTGACTTTGGCGTCGCCAAAACAGTCAGTAGCGGATCACAAATGACCAATGCCGGCACCGTTGTGGGCACACCCCATTATATGAGCCCGGAACAGGCCAGAGGCAAACCCATTGACGGCCGCTCCGATCTCTACAGTTTGGGCGTTGTTTTATATGAGATGCTCACAGGTGCGGTGCCCTACAAGGCTGATGAGGCCGTTGCAATTGCCATCAAGCATTTGACAGCCCCCATACCCAAGCTGCCGTCACAGTACGTCCTGTTTCAGCCCTTACTGAATAAAATGCTGGCCAAGGAACCAGAAGACCGCTTCCAATGCGGCAAGGAAATCATTGACTCGCTGGACAACACTCAAAATCAATTATCTGGCCACCCGACCAGCTATACGACCTCGACAGACTCCTCAACGGTGCAAATTTTTGTGCTGCTTAAGGCCCTGTTGCTAACAACCTACGCGGCCCTTAGCTCTAATTTGATGCGATTGCTGAAACTCCCGGGCAAAGGCTTCAAAAAAAGCCAGAGTGACAGTGGTCAACAGGAGAATTACACAACGGTGGTGGCCACTCGACTCAATGAAGCCGTAGTGGTAACACGCACTCCAGGGAGTAACAAAAAGCTACCCCTGCTGGCAATTTTGTTATTGCTGACCCTGTGGCTCGGCGGCAGCCATTGGCTGTACCAGCCTGATAATAAGGTATATTCACTGCTGCCACCGGCCTTACAAACCGCTACCCATGCCACCAGCACACACATCAACAAGTTGATCGAGCGCATCTGGCCCAAAAACCAACAACCATTGCCTCGGCAGCAGCCAATAATCACCACTAAAATCGCTCAGCCAACCCCCTCCGCCGCTGAGGGAGCTCCAGCCCCAGCCACAGTTGCTGCAGTCAAACTGCCTGTCACCATTCCTGAACAGCAACCAGAAGAAGCTGCGGCTGAAGAAATCAAACCCAAACAATCAAAGCCACCCAAACCAACAGACTTTGCCTTAACGGTAAACACCAAACCGAGTTCTGCCAGAGTTCGCATCATGAACATCAAGGATGTTTATCAACCGGGCATTAAGCTTAAACCTGGCAGCTACCAAATTCGTGTCAGCGCCAGCGGCTACCATACTCTGGATCGCACCATAGACATTACCGACCAGAATCGGGAGCTGACACTGGCACTCACAAAAGCACCCGTCGCCGGTGCCGTTTTTTATAACCAATTGAAAAGCGGTGGCAAAGGCCCCGCCATGGTTATCATCCCTCCTGGCAGTTTCAATATGGGTGACAGAACCAATGGCAACACCGCACCGGTGCGGAAAGTTCGCATTCGACAGGCCTTTGCAGCCAGCCAGTACGAAATCACCTACGCCGATTATCAGAAATTTACTAACTCGACTGGCCGCCAATTTCCCAAAAACCGATGGGGCAAAGGCAGTCGTCCGGTCACTAATGTCTCCTGGCATGATGCCATTGCCTACACAGACTGGCTGAGAAAAAGTACCGGTAAGAAATACCGGCTACTCACAGAAGCCGAATGGGAATATGCTGCCAGAGGCGGCAGTCAAAACGCCTACTGGTGGGGTAACAAGTCTGCCCAGGGACGAGCCAATTGCCGCAGAGGCTGTGACAGCCCCTACTCAAATCTTCTGAGCATCAAGACCGCACCCGTTGGCTCCTTCAGGGCAAACAACTTCAAGCTCTATGATACCGCTGGCAATGTCGCCGAGTGGGTACAGGATTGTTATCAAGACCACTATCTTGGAGCCCCCAAAGACGGCAGTGCCGTTGAGCAAAAAAACTGCTCAATTCGCAGCGTCCGTGGTGGCTCAATTCGATCCAATTCAAGTGCCATCAAGAATTACAGTCGAGGCCGGCAACCTGCTTCCACCAAAGAAAACCACCTAGGTTTCCGCGTGGCGGTTGATCTCTACTGAGCAATAGCGGATTACCCAATGATGCAAATATTTAAGCTCCTAGCAGCCGGCCTGGCCAGTGTACTGATTGCCGCCAGCAGCCAGGCCAACCCTGAAATTTACGACTTTGACTGGCGCGACAAGCGATATCACTCCAAGCAGACCGGGCAGATTGAAGAGCTTTCCCGTGAACACTTTGGCTCCGGCCTTACTCACACCAAACAGGATTTAAAGACTCTGCAACGCCTGATTCACAAAGGCGCCATCAACCGCAACAACACCGAGCAACTACAAGCACTCGGCGCTGTACTGGGGAATGTGATGACTGAAGATTTTGGGCTTGTATGGAAGATTTATGAGGACAATCTGGGCCGCAGCCGTGCACTTTGTACTGAGACGGAAGAACACTCCGAATGTCTGTTCCCTATCACTATGCTATCTCGCCGGATAGAAGTAGGGATCGTACCGGATGTTCAGGAGGTATATAAAAAAGCCTATGAGGCAATAAAACCTCATTTACAAAAGCTACCCTACGAAGTGAACTAATTTCAGGGAAACAGAAATATTCAGCGGCCTTTTACCATCAGCTCAACTTTACCCGTCAACTCGATTTCACCAGATAATGCCCAAGATCTCGCGACAGATTTTCTCGGGCAACCGCTATCTCACAGCGCAACTGACCAGCCAGTTCAAACTGACTGTCGTACACCTTCTGCTGTTTCAATCTCTCGATAGCAACGTATTCCCTGAGCGTCTTGCCCGGTTGCACAGAACCAAACAACACCGGTAACCAGCTGTCTACACAACGAATATAAACCGAGTTGGGCATTTCCAGAATATCCTGGAAGGCATTGTGCATGCCCACCAGAGACTTTTCACCGGGAGAACGCACCCCCTCTGGTGCCCGATAGGTACTCAATAACATACCTGGCGACTTCAATAGCAACAACAAATATTCTGCCAGCCCCCAGAGAATAATACCGGGCCACAGCAGCAAAAAAATTAGCCCCTGAAGCAGCAACCGCCAGCTCTGTGTTGACCATGAGATGCGCGACACAACACCTGGCCAGAAAATACGATGGATACTGATAAGGTCCAACAATATGACTTTACGTCTATAAACTTGCGCGATCTTGTAGCACTGGAACTCCTTCGGGGTGAGCATCAATGACTGATTATTGAAAGAATGTATCAAGCGCTAAAACCTCAACGACATAAACAAAGACCAAACAACGTCCGGCCATAAGCCGTATTGTGCTTGTAACCACAGGGTAAATAAAGACCTGTTCGGACTGGTAGCGACTTAACAATACTTTGATTGTATTTTAAGACGACCGGTCATATTATTAAATCAACGCTACATAATACTGCTGAGAGACCAAGAACTGACGCTATGGCACGCCCCAGAACCCCGAACAATAATCGTGAACGAATGCTGGCATCCGGTATTCAACTGCTGAAAATGCACGGATATCACGGTATGAGCATCAAACAACTGGTGGATGAAATAGGCGTTCCAAAGGGCTCTTTTTATAACTACTTCCCCAGCAAAGAAGAGTTTGTGGCCGCAGCCATTAACCAATACGGCGAAGACAACAGACAGCTTTTATTGCAAACAACCACTGAACAGGGCACGGCCAGACAACAGATCGAGTCTTTCTTCAGCGCCCTTGAGCTGACCCTGAATACCGGCGATGCCCCCAGCCCCTGTCTGATTTCGGCACTGACAACGGAAATTTCACAATCCAGCTCACTCTGTCGCACACAATTGCTGGAAGTAACAGAGCTCGCCAAGCAACACCTTGCCGGTCTCATAGAAGATGGCCAACGTGATAACAGTTTCAATTCAACATTATCCGCCGATAGTATCGCTGCTCTTCTCTACAACAGCTGGCACGGACAACTTCTGCAGTACCAGTTAACGGGCGACAAAGATTGCCTGCAAAATCAGACAAGCCAATTGCTGGATTTGTTTACCCAATAATCATAACCCGGCTTTATGCCGCTGCTACTTAGGAGCCACATCCAATGACAACTCTTTCCAACACTCTGTCCCTGCCCTGTGGCGCAGAAGTAAAAAACCGAACGTTTAAATCCGCCATGAGCGAACAGCTGGCCGACCGCAACAACAACCCCTCAACCAGTCTCTTCAATCTCTATGGCGCCTGGGCTGAGGGCGGCATAGGTATTTGTACCTCAGGTAACATCATGATCCAACGAGACGCTCTTGGAGAGCCGAAGAACGTCGTATTGGACGACAGCTCGGACCTTGAAGCCTTTCGTCAATGGACACAGGCCGGACGCGCCAATGGCACGCAATTCTGGGCACAACTGAACCACCCGGGAAAGCAAATCCCCAGTTTTCTGAGCAAACAACCCGTAGCCCCTTCTGCCATACCTCTGGGTGAAGGTCTGGATAAAGCCTTTAATTGCCCAAGAGAGCTGTCAAGCGAGGAAATATCAGCACTGATTCAGCGGTTTGCCGATGCGGCGCAACAGGCTAAGGACGTGGGATTTTCCGGCGTACAGATCCATGGCGCCCACGGCTATCTGGTCAGTCAGTTTCTATCCCCTCATCACAACCAACGTCAAGATGAGTGGGGAGGCAGTCTGGAAAACCGTATGCGCTTTGTCATTGAAATCTATCAGGCCATTCGCAGCAAAGTCGGCTTCGATTATCCAGTAGCCATCAAACTTAATTCTGCGGACTTCCAAAAAGGCGGCTTTGGCGAGGGCGAATCACTGGAGGTCATTAAAACACTGGAATCCCTTGGCATTGATCTGATCGAAATCTCCGGCGGCAACTATGAGAATCCCAATATGATGGGAAGTGGATCGACCCAGAAAAGAGAGGCCTATTTCATCGATTACGCGGAAAAAGCCAAAGCCATTTTGAAGAATACGCCTCTGGTTGTTACCGGTGGCTTTCGCAGCGCCAAAGCCATGAACGAGGCAATCCAATCAGGAGCCTGCGATATGGTTGGCATGGCAAGACCCATGGCCATTGACCCACAACTGCCAAACAAATTGATCAGCGACAGCCAGCATAAAATCACGTTAAAAGAACCCACCACGGGCATCAAAGTGCTCGACAAGTTTTCTATGGTCGGCCTGATCTGGTATGAGCATCAGATGGAGCGGATAGCCAAAGGCAAACCAGCCAAACCATCTCAAAGCAGCTGGTATTCAGTGTTGCGCAATTTCAAAGATCTGGGCGCTCATGCCTGGCGAAAAAGACGCGCCTGACAAATCAGAGAGAGCCACCGGGTCATCGATCCGGTGGCACCATTTGGTCAAGTAGATCGAGCCATCCGGCGCTTTAATATCATCAAATCCCCTCATACAATGGCTGTAATTGCATGACCAAGGAAGCGATTACGGTGATCATCCGCAACCAAGATAAGATCAACACCCCGGAAACCATCAAGCAACATTTCGAAGAGCTGGGTTATATCTGCAGTGACAGTATTGCCACCGCCGTCTATCTGGCCTGCCACTTACAGAAACCCATACTGGTTGAAGGACCTCCGGGCGTAGGCAAAACAGAACTGGCAAAGAAAACCTCAGAGCTACTCTCCGCCCCCCTTATTCGCATGCAATGCTACGAAGGGCTCGATGAAGCCAAAGCCTTGTACGAGTGGAAATACGGCAAGCAATTGCTTTACACCCAGCTCTTAAAGGATCAGCTCGGCGATGTCATGCGCGGCGCCAAAGGACCGGATGAATCAGTGGCACGCCTGCATCAGTTTGGCGATATTTTTTACTCTGAAGAATTTCTGGAGCCTCGCCCACTACTTGAAGCTCTGAGAACCGATGACGGAGCCATTTTGTTGATTGATGAAATCGACAAAGCAGACCAGGAATTTGAGGCTTTCTTACTCGAATTACTGTCTGATTATCAAATCTCTATTCCTGAGCTTGGGACCGTAAAAGCGAAATCCAATCCTCTGGTATTTTTGACCAGCAATAACACCCGGGAGCTAGGAGATGCATTGAAACGCCGCTGCTTGCATCTCTACATCCCCTTTCCTTCACAAAACATTGAGCAAAAGATCATTTCCGCTCAGGTTCCTGAACTTAACACCGAGTTAAGCCAACAGCTGGTCAAGTTCATATCAGAGCTTAGAGAAATGGCATTGAAGAAAGTACCTGCCGTCAGCGAAACCATTGATTGGGCCAGAGCACTGCTACTCTTGAATGTTGAGCAATTGGATCAGGAGTGGGTTAAAAATACCCTGAACCTTCTGCTTAAATTTCAAGACGACATTGAGGCCGTCGAGCCCGAAATCAACAATCTGTTGAAAGCAGCCAATAAAACTCACTGATTGAGTGCGCCATGCAAAAAGCATTAGGGGATTTTATTCACGCATTACGTCAGGCTGGCCTGCCCATATCCTCGGCCGAAACGCTGGATGCATTAAAGGCGGCTCAGCTTGTAGGCATTGAAAACCCAAAGGTGCTACGACACTCTCTGGGCATGACGCTGACCAAACGTCTGGAGCATCGCCTAATTTATGAACAGCTGTTTGATCAGTATTTTCTCAGTGTTACTGAAGACGAATCCAATCCAGATAATTTGAACACTGAACCCGATTCTCAAGGCTCTGCACCCGAAAGCTCTTCCCCACCTGCACAACAGACTGCAAACGATCAGACTCCAGCAGAGCTTTCCCAACCATTGCAATCCCCTCTGGCACAACAGTTGATGGACAATAATCCGGCAGCCCAACAAGTTATGATTGCCAGCAGTGCACCCGGGGCCGGTGCACAAAGTATGAGCCTGTTCACCCAGATACCCATGGTTTCATATCGAATAATGCAGACCCTGGGAGATCAGGAGCTACTGGCTGAACTGGCGGAAATCAGGGAGGACAATCCAAACCTTGCCGCCCTGCTTGAAGAGAGGCGAAGTAATCTTCAGCGTCAGGTCCGAGATTTCGTAGAGCAACAGTATTTGCTCTTTGGCCAGGGGGAACCGCAAAAACTTCGCGAAGATAACTTGCAGAAGATCAAGCTGACAAATATTGATCACAACAACCTGAAACTAATGACCGAGCTGGTACAAAAAGCCGCCAAAAAGCTCGCCAGCCTGCACAGCCGGCGTAGAAAAATCACCAAGCGAGGGTTGCTGGATGTGCGTCGTACCATCGCTGCCAATGCCGCTTACGATGGTTTTTTATTTCACACAAAGTGGAAATCTACCCGCATTGAGAAACCCAAGGTAATGGTAATTTGTGATGTCAGCGGCTCGGTTAGCCGGGTCGCGAGATTTCTGCTGTTGTTTTTATACAGCCTCCAGGATGTATTACCCAGAGTCAGATCGTTTGTTTTTTCTTCAGACATGGGTGAAGTCACCGAATTATTCGAGACTCAGGATATGGAAAGTGCCCTTGCCAAGGTAATGCAAGATTGGGCTAATATGCCAACAGATTACGGGTCTGCCCTGGCGACCTTTGAAGACCTCGCACTCAAAGATATAGATAATCGCACCACAGTCATCATGCTCGGAGATGCCAGAAACAATAATATCGACGGCAGAACCGACATTTGGCAGAAAGTTTATCAGCAAAGTCAGAGAGTCCTGTGGTTGAACCCTGAAAATAAATTCAGCTGGGACACGGGAGATTCTATAATGAGCGAATATGCCCCTTATTGCTCTCACGTAGAAACCTGTAACTCTCTTCGTGACCTGAACCGAATATTGGGTAGCGTTCTCAAGAATCATCGCTAAATAATTAATTGAAAGGATTGCCCCGTGGAACAAAATCTGGAAAACGAACTGGAACAAGCCGCTGCCATTTATCAAATGATCATAGAGTTTTTTGTGAATTACAGCTTCCAGATACTCGGGGCCATCATTATTCTGTTGATCGGCCTTTATGTAGCCAAGAAAGTCAGCAATCTTGTCGAGAAGCTGTGCACCAAAAAAGAGCTGGATATAACTCTGAGTAAATTTTTGGCCGCAACCGTCAAGATACTAATCATAGCCATGACCGCGATTATTGCTCTCGGCAAAATGGGTATAAGCGTCACGCCTTTCCTCGCAGCTGTCGGTGCAGTTTCTCTGGGTGCAGGTTTGGCCGTACAGGGGCTTCTGTCAAATTATGGCGCTGGATTTAATATCATTCTGACTCGCCCATTTGTTGTCGGCGACACCATCAGCGTTCAAGGTGTTACTGGCCAGGTAAAAGATGTACATCTGGCCTATACAGTCTTAAGCAATGAAGATGACATAGAGATTACTATCCCTAACAAGCATATAGTTGGTGAAATTCTGCACAACTCATTTGAAAACACTTTGGCCGAGCTCAGTATTGGCATTGCTTACAGTGAAGATCCGGAAAAATCCATTGGCCTTATTCGTAACACACTGTCTTCAAATGAAAAACTCTGTCAGGACAAACAGCCGCAGGTTGGTATCGAGAGCTTTGGCGACAGCAGTATTAACCTTGGTATTCGAGTCTGGCTTCCGACCAACCAATACTACCAACAGCTTTATATGGTCAATCAATCCATATACAAAGTATTAAAAGATAATAACGTTGATATCCCTTTCCCACAGAGGGAAATCACCATTCTCAACAACAAACAACAATAACTATCCATGAGTGACTTTTTCAAAACGGCAAAAAATACAACTTCTGATCAGGCACCTCCAGCAGCACCGGCGGCAACCGTTATTCTCTTGCGCGAGGCGAGTGAATCATTTGAGGTCTTACTGTTATTAAGGGCAAAAGCCATTCAATTTGCAGGCGGCAACTGGGTATTCCCGGGTGGCCGCATTGATCCAGCTGACTATAAAAGTAACCCCGATGATGAAATCGCAGCGGCAAGAGTAGCTGCCGCAAGAGAGAGTTCTGAAGAGGCCGGTCTAACCCTTAACTCTGAAGAATTCTCATTCTTTTCACATTGGACTACACCACTGATAGAAAAGAAGCGTTTCTCAACCTGGTTCCTATGGAGTGAGATCTCTCGTGATCAAAGCATTGTTGTCGATGAAGGTGAAATAGTGGACCACCTCTGGGTTACCCCTTCCGATGCTATACAAATGATGAGACGCAAGGAAATCAAGATTCTTCCACCCACCTTTTTGACGCTTTATGAACTTGCTCAGTGCTCAAATATTGATGATGTACAAACAATGACATCATCCAGAGAGCTGCCAAGATACTTCCCCAATCTTGTATTACATGAAAAAACACCGGGAATACTTCTCGAAAACGATAGTGGCTATGATTCAGGCGATATGGACCATAATGGTGTAAAGCAGCGTGTCATTATGGGCAAAAGCGGATGGGAATTTATCGACGAAACATAATGCAGGCATAAAAAAGCCCCGCAGGATTTGCAGGGCTATTTTTATGGCAGAGGATCAGATCAGTTATGCATTTTCTGCATCACGAAGCTCACGACGAAGGATCTTTCCTACATTCGATTTGGGCAGATCTTCCATAAATTGAATCTGCTTAGGCACTTTATAAGCAGTCAATTGCTTACGAGCAAATTCGATCACTTCCTCTTTGGTCAAATTTTCATCTGATTTAACCAAAAACAATTTAACAGCTTCGCCGGTTTTGGCATCTTCAACACCAATTGCAGCAGCTTCCAAAACACCGGGATGCTTGCAGATTTCATCTTCGATCTCATTGGGATAGACGTTAAAACCAGAGACGATAATCATATCTTTCTTACGGTCGACAATTTTCAAATAACCATCTTCGGTAATCACACCCATATCACCAGTATCAAGCCAGCCATCCTCTGAAAGAATCTCAGCGGTAGCTTCCGGGCGCTTCCAATAACCCTTCATAACCTGAGGGCCGCGAACCAGCAACTCACCTGACTCTCCAGTAGGAACTTCATTGCCTTCAGCGTCTACAATCTTGATTTCGGTATCCTTCACCGGAATACCAACACTGCCAAGCTTGATCGCATTGGGGGGATTAGAAGTAACAACAGGCGAAGTTTCAGTCATTCCATAGCCTTCACTGACTTCACAACCGGTCACTGACTTCCAAAGTTCAGCCACATCACTGGTCAGCGCCATACCGCCAGAATTTGTCAGCTTCAACTTAGAAAAATCAAGGGCTTTAAAAGGCTCGTGATGACATAACCCATTAAAAAGAGTATTCAGGCCAACAAAACCGGTGATTTGATATGGTTTCATTGCAGTAACAATGCTGTCCAAATCTCTAGGGTTCGGAATCAGGATGTTATGACAACCATTTACAGCCATTGCCATGCAGTGAGCTGTAAATGCATAGATATGGTAAAGGGGTAATGGCGCAATCAAGATTTCTTTACCGACCTCAAGTACATCCAAACGGTCAGCTACCTGATTCATATTTGCAACCAAATTACCATGGGTCAACATGGCACCCTTGGCAACTCCCGTTGTACCACCGGTATACTGTAAAACCGCTACATCTTCGGCAGTACGCTCAACCGGCGTAAAATTTTGCTTAGAGCCCTTGGCAAGCGCAGACTTAAATGAAATCTGATTCTTAAAGTGAAACTTTGGAACCAATTTTTTAACATGCTTGGCTACGGCATTGATAATCAATCCCTTGGGGAAACCATGTAAATCCCCTACTTCAGTAACAATCACTTGCTCTACTGGAGTTTCATCAATAATTTCTGCCGCAGTTTCAGCGATGTTTGCCAAAACAATCAGAGCCTTGGCTCCGGAGTCATTAAGTTGGTGCTTGACTTCACGAGTAGTATACAAAGGATTGGTATTAACCAGTGTCATACCTGCACGCAGTACACCGTAAATAACAACCGGATACTGAAGGATGTTCGGCAGCTGAACCGCCACTGCATCACCCTCTTTCAAGCCAGTATGATTTTGCAAGTAGCTGGCAAATTGGGCACTGAGGCGATCAATTTCACCATAGGTCAGGGTTTTTCCCAAAGCGGTAAATGCCGGTTTATCCGAATAAGCTTTAAACGCAGCCTGAAAAGCTTCAGGAGCTGTTGTCATATTATTAGTATCCATTGCTATTCCGTATTATTGCGATTGAGTCTGGGTAAAATAATCTTATTAATTGGAGCAGTGAGGGAAAAGCTCCAACATTTTTTTGGCCAATCTCAAGTCGCCATCGACCTTTACTTGACCAAATGCAAAAGCTTGAGCGCCATCGAGTTCTCCATTCAATACGGATAGCAGAGTCGCCTGATTCAAAATCAAAGTAACATCCGCAGAATCATGGAGACCCGGAAAGTATTTGCACTCCCCGTTGCTGATAACTTGATAATAGTCACCACCATCGGAAATCAAGAGCTGAAAGATAGCTGAAAAGCCATTAGCCGCTTCTCGATCGAAGCGGCCTTTGGCTTTCTCAAAACTCTCTTTTATATGATTCATGAGTTCTAACTGAACTTAGAATGCAAAAGCTTCAGCGTCCATAGACATCAGGCTATCGGCACCAGAAGTCATGGTTTCTGCCAGTGATGTAGTACGTGGCAGAATACGCGCATAGTAGAACTGAGCGGTTTGCAGCTTGGCCTTGTAGAAAGCCTCATCACCTTCACCCGCATCCAGTTTTTCCTGAGCTTTCTGAGCAGCTGCAGCCCAGAAGTAAGCCAAAGCCATATAACCGGAGTACATCAGGTAATCAACGGAAGCCGCGCCCACTTCTTCTGGGTCATTCATGGCGGCCATACCAATCTTCATGGTCAGATCACCCCAGTTTTTGTTCATTTCAGCCAATTTGGCAACAAATGGATTGCTTTCATTGGCCTGACAGAACTTGTGAATCTCTTTAGTGAAAGGCTTCATGATTTCACCTTGGGTCATCAGAACCTTACGACCCAGCAAATCCAACGCCTGAATACCGGTTGTACCTTCATACAACATAGAAATACGACAATCGCGAACATTCTGCTCAGCACCCCACTCGGAGATAAAGCCGTGACCACCGAAACACTGCAGACCATGGTTAGCAGACTCAAAGCCCACCTCGGTCAGGAAAGCCTTGGCAATAGGCGTCAGGAAAGCCAATTTGCCATCGGCTTCTTTAGCAAGCTCTTCATCGCCAGACTCAATCAGGTCGACCAACTTGGCACAGTAGGTTATCATCATACGGCCACCTTCAGCAAACGCTTTCTGGGTCAGCAACATACGACGTACATCGGGGTGCACAATAATAGGATCAGCAGGACCTTCAGGATTCTTGGCGCCACTCAATGCACGCATCTGCAAACGATCACGAGCGTAATCCAAAGACTTCTGAAAGCCCATTTCGGCGTGAGCAACACCCTGCATCGCAGTACCCAGACGAGCAGTATTCATAAAGGTGAACATACAGTTCAGACCACGATTGGGAGGACCAATCAAGAAACCTTTGGCATTATCAAAGTTCATTACACAAGTAGAGTTACCGTGGATACCCATCTTGTGCTCGATAGAACCGCAGCTCACACCATTGCGATCAATGATGGTCCCATCTTCGTTTACGTTCATCTTTGGAACAATAAACAGGGAAATACCTTTGGTACCAGAAGGCGCATCTGGAAGACGGGCCAGTACGATATGAACAATGTTATCCACCATGTCGTGCTCACCGGCGGAAATAAAGATTTTAGTACCGGAAACAGAGTAGGAACCATCAGCGTTTGGCTCAGCTTTGGTACGTAGCATACCCAAATCAGTACCGCAGTGAGGCTCAGTCAAGCACATGGTACCAGTCCACTCACCGCTAATGAGCTTGGTCAGGTAGGTTTCTTTCTGCTGCTCAGTACCATGCTCAGCAATGGTATTCATGGCACCGTGGGACAGACCAGGGTACATGCCCCAAGACCAGTTGGCAGTACCAGACATCTCGGTTAAAACCTGACCCAGAGAAGGTGGCAGACCTTGACCACCGTGTTCAACATCGTGAGTCATTGAAGGCCAACCAGCCTCTACGTATTGCTGATAGGCTTCTTTAAAACCAGTAGGTGTTTTAACTTCACCGTCTACCCAAGTACAACCTTCCTGATCACCTACTTGGTTCAGGGGGGCTACAACATTTTCAAAAAACTTGGCGCCCTCATCGAGGATCGCATTAGCAAGATCAGCAGTAGTTTCAGCAAATTTTGGAACCGACTGCCAGTGCTGTTCATAATCAAACAGCTCAAACAGGTTGAATTGGATATCACGCATTGGCACTTTGTAATCAGCCATTCTTATAACCTCACTATTACGAAATTAGGTGTTTTTTCAACGCTGGTAAGGTTCTAAGTTTTCGCAATTTGCCTCAATGGTAAATTTGACTAGATACAGTGGTAAATACGACTAGAGAATGACCAAGAAAGACAACATGGTCACAAAAGCCCAAAGGCTACTCGGCCATTTGTTTGCGGTATTCACCGGGTGTTAAGCCTGTCCATTTCTTGAAGGCGCGAAAAAAAGCACTTGGTTCATCAAATCCTAGCTTTTCCGCAATATTAGAATTGGTCAAATCGGGTAGATTTAAGTAGTGAATAGCAGCCTCAAGTCGGCATTCGTCCTTGATTTTTTGAAATGAAGTATCCTCTTGCTGCAAGCGACGTCGCAGCGTTGTCAAGGATAGGTTCAACTGCGAGGCAACGGCTTCGGCCCCAGGCATAGAATAACTGACGTCCTTTGAGAGAATCGTGCGCACCTTGTTGGATAACGTACTCTTAGCCGATTCACGAATGACCAGATGGTAGGGAGCCATACGCAGAAAGTCGTCCAGTGACTTAGAGCTTTGAACGATTTTCGATTCAAGGTATTCACTTTTAAATTCGAAGCCATTGTAGGGTTGATCGAAACGAATGGCCGCAGGATAGGTTTCGGCCAGCTCGCGAAAAGAATCAGGACAGGAGAAACTGAAAGAAATACTCTCCAAGGGTATTTCCTGCCCCGTCAACCAGCAATTGAAACGGTGCCATACTGCCAACGAAGTCCGTATCTTGTCAGCGTTATCGATAACCATCAGTTTTTCAAAATCTTCTTGCGACAACAGCCGGATTGGGACCATCTGGGTACGCGCAAGGCCATTGTCCAAAATCTCGATTTTTGGACGTGTCAAAAAGCCGCGGCAGATTTCACTGAACTCGCCTGCACGCATGGCAGCCTGATACAGATCGTCGCAGTGTATAACGCTTAAGCACATAAGCCGAAACGAGCCCAGCTGAACCCGGCCGCCGCTCATCATACCGAAGCATTCATCCTGAACGACCAGCATTACCTTCTGATAGAGTTGGCCGTACTTTACCGAGGAAAACTGCCGTGAATCGTTAATTTCATCGCGATCGATATCCAGCTCTCGAAGCATGGTATCGACATCACACCCCTGCTCTTCTGCCGCAGACAGTAAAGAGCGAACGTATTCAGAGGAAATAAAACTATCGTTTACAGTCATAAGTCTCGTTTAACCGACCACTTTAATCTTTAAAACGCTTTGTCATTCGACGTCCCAGTTTCAACAACAGCATAAACAAGGCTGCTGCCACAACCAGTGAGGCCATCAAGAACAATGACAACCATAAAATACTGGTTATGTCTGATACGGGAACCCCCCAGGCAAAAATAGCTGCACCAATAAAAGCCAGACACGCCAACAAGCTTAGAACAACTGTCCGAGAGCTGCTTTTTAAAACGACCATTTGTTTTATCCGTTTACCCGTCTTGCGTGATCATTTCCAAAACGTGTGCGACTCCATCATCCCACACCGGCAGGGTTACCAAATCAGCCACCTGCTTCACCTGATCCGAAGCATTACCCATGGCGACCCCGGTACCGGCCAGTGATAAAAATTGCATATCTGATTGCGCATCCCCAAACGCCAGCACCTGATCAGGGCGGGCGTCATAATACTTGAGTAACTGCAAAAAAGCCTGTTTTTTACAGGCTTGATCTGAAATCACACTAACAAACAACCAGTCAGGCTCTTCTGCAAGATGGGCATAGGCGAAAATAAGATGTGGAAATTGCTCTTCAAGCGCCTGTAATAGTTGATGCTGGTCAGGCTCAGTTACTGCCAGTAATAACTTGATAACAGGGTCATCAGGCATGTCATCAAAACAGCCTACAATTGGATTGCATCTGAGATGATGACTGTGTTTAGCGGCGATAGGGTGAGGACCCTCTATATAAAAGTGATCTCGGGTGTATATTTCAGTATAGATACCATGAGACTTGGCAACCGCCAGCAAACTGGCTATTTCCTCATTGCCAAGAGCGTGCTGGCTCAGTGTAATCGCCCGAGAGGGATCGTAAACCAAAGCGCCGGTGTAAAATACTCCTGCATCAACAAGCCCTAGATCGTCGATCAGAAATTCGGTTGCGAACATAGGCCGCCCCGACGCAATGGCTGTCTTCAACCCTTTATCCCTGGCGCACCACAAGGCATTCTTTAAACGCTGAGTGTACTCGCCGTTAAACCCCAACAGAGTGCCATCGACATCAAAAAAAGCGACCCGAAAGTCACGATTTTCCAACTGCTCCATGGGGTCTATAGTCACAATAATCTATTACCGAAATGATCAAACTCAGAATGATAACGCCCCTTCGTGGCTCCATTCGCACCTTACTTGCATATCACCTGAACCGGGCTCATGGCTATTGGCGGTGGATTCCCAGGTAAAGGTATGCGTGCCGGACAACTCAGTTTCAAGGTGGACCGTGGCAGACACCCAATACATTTGGCTTAGTAGCTCTTCAAACTTGTTGATCCATTGATCCCATTCATACTCAACGGCTTTATAGGACGCACCAAAGTGCATCACGTCAGTCTGATAGTTTTCACCCCGCCCCTCCTTGCTGGGCAAAGAAAACATTTCCTGACACAAAAATGGCCATTCATCAGCTTTAGGAAGAGACATCATGGCATTACGATTTGCACTTCTGCGCAGGGTATCACTGCCCTGTAAAGTGGCATCTTTAATACAACCGTAAACAATAGACTCCTGATCCATACTTCCCCCAATGCTCAGAAAATAGTTAAAAAAACCACCACCCGGTACTTTCCAGCCTTTTTTGGCAACCATTCAACTGGCGCTGATAAGTATTGGCTTTAGCGGATACTTTTTTGGCCACCTGTTTAAGCCAGCCTTTATTTTTATAGGTACGACGGTTAAAGCCACCATGACCTTCATGGTAGGCAAGGTATAGATGATAGGTATCGTTGCGTTTGATGTGGCTCTTACTTTCACTCAAAGAGTTGTACCAGCCAATAAAGTCAATGGCGTCTTCAAACTTATCTCTGTCCGCACCCCAATTACCCGTCTTGTCGATATACCAGTCCCAGGTATTGTCCTTCGCTTGGGAAAAGCCGTATGCATCGCTTTTTCGTGGGCCCGGGATAACCCATAGAATTTTGGTTCTGGGTGGCTTGGCCTTAGGTCGAAAACGAGATTCCTGATGCATAATAGCCATCATCACCGGTATCGAAGAGCCCCATTTTTTCTGCGCGTCTTTAGCGTCATCATACCAACCATCTTTCTCATCAAAAATGTGGCAAATATTGTCGACGTGCGTGGGAGGGCTGGTCACACACCCCGCCAGTATCAACGTCATAAAACCGAGCAGCAGGACCCTCACTGAATATCTCCGGCAAAACTTGCTGGGTCCGCCAGTAATTGCTGCAACCCTTGTTCATCCAGAATACGAATACCCAACTCTTCGGCTTTGGATCTTTTGGAGCCCGCCTTTTCGCCAGCAATCAGGCAATGAGTTTTGGCTGACACGCTACCAGCAACCTTGGCTCCCAGCTCTTGTAATTTTTCTTTGGCCTCACTGCGTCCCATGGTTTCCAAGGTGCCGGTGATTACAAATGTCAGATTCTGTAATGGTTCTTCGGCTTCACTGACTTCAATATCCGCCCAGTGAACGCCTTTCTGCCTCAAGTTCTCAATGACATCCAGATTTTCAGATTGCTGGAAGAATTCCTGAACAAAATGAGCCACAACCGGCCCGACATCCGCTACTTCCTGCAAGTCTTCAACTGTAGCCGACATCAGCAACTCAATACTGCCAAAGTGCTTGGCCAAATTCCTGGCAGTGGCCTCACCCACCTCGCGTATGCCAAGAGAGTAAAGGAAGCGATCCAACTGAGTATGTTTCGATGCTTCAAGCCCGCGCAGCAAATTATCTGCCGACTTCTGCCCCATTCTTTCAAGCTCGGACAATTGCTCTAAGGAAAGATCGTAAAGGTCTGACACTGAGTGAATAAGCCCTTCATCCACCAACTGCTCCACCAATTTATCACCGATACCATCCACATCCATGGCTTTACGAGAAACAAAATGTTTGATGGCCTCTTTTCTTTGAGCACCGCAAATCAACCCTCCACTGCAACGGGCCACAGCCTCACCGGCAATCACTTCAACGGGTGATTCACAAACCGGACAATGCTCCGGAAACTCAATGATACGGGCGTCGGCTGGGCGCTTTGATTTTACGACTGAAACCACCTGGGGTATCACATCCCCGGCTCTGCGAATAATCACGGTATCATTGATGCGAACACCCAGCCGCTCCATCTCGTCGCGGTTATGCAAGGTCGCGTTGGATACGGTAACACCGCCGACAAAAACCGGATTTAAGCGCGCTACCGGAGTCACAGCACCGGTTCGTCCCACCTGAAATTCCACATCCACAAGTTTGGTCATTTCTTCCTGTGCTGGAAATTTATAGGCAATCGCCCAACGAGGTGCTCTGGAGACAAAACCCAGTCGTTCCTGTAACTGCAGGTCATCGACTTTGAATACAATGCCGTCAATTTCATAATCCAGTTGATCGCGCTTGTCACCGATTTGAGAGTAATACTCAATGCACTCGTCAATGCCTTTAGCAACGCGCATCTCCGGATTGATCTTAAAACCCCACTGATGCAGTGCGTGCAGTACGTTGCTGTGCTCACCCGGTAATTCCCCACCTTCAACCCAGCCAACACTGTAGGCGCACATTTCAAGAGGTCTGGACGCGGTGATTTTTGAATCGAGTTGTCGCAGACTTCCCGCGGCCGCATTTCTCGGGTTCACAAAAGGTTTGTCACCCTTGGCTTTAACACTTTTATTCAAAGCATCAAAGCCTGCTTTAGGCATATAGATTTCGCCTCGAACTTCAAGAGTCTGGGGATAACCCTCACCCAACAATTTGAGTGGAATGGAAGGAATAGTCCGGACATTAAGCGTAATATCCTCACCGGTAGAACCGTCACCTCGAGTTGCACCACGTTGCAGAAGCCCATCAACATAAAGCAGACTGACAGCAATACCATCTAGCTTTGGCTCGCAGGCATAGTCTAAGGTTTTAATGTTTCCACCGAGACGCTCTAACAGACGCTGATTAAAGCTTTGCAGATCATCGTCATTGAACGCATTATCCAGCGACAACATCGGTATTTCATGGCGCACCTGGGAAAAGACGCTCAGGGGTGCCTCTCCGACTCTCCGGGTCGGAGAGTCATCGGTCACCATCTCAGGGTGATCCGCTTCCAGATGCTTTAATTCTTGAAAAAGGCGATCGTACTCACTGTCGGGCATGGTGGGATCGTCTAAAACATAGTAGCGATAGTTGTGATAGTTGAGTTGCTGGCGCAACTCATCGATACGCTGGTGGGTAGAATGACTGACGGACATAAAAAACTATACACCACCTGCTCAGGTTAATTTCTTGCGTTCAAACTCGCGAATACGCTCTCGACAGTGCTCCAGAGTCTGGGCTGTCATCACACTGCGATTTTCATCCTTGAGCTCACCACCCAGGCGGGCAGCCAGTATTTGTGCTGTATCAGCCATACAATTAAAAGCGTCCATGGCACTGCTACCCAAAGGCAAGCTCAAAAACAGGCTGATGCCCGGCGTTTCAAAGTTGGCCATATCATTGAGGTCAAAAGTCCCGGGAACCACCATGTTCACCATGCTGAACATTACCGGACCTTCGCCATCTTCGTGAACGTGGCGATGAAAAATTTTCATTTCGCCAAAACGCATGCCACATTCGAGCAGACAATCCAGAAGCGCTTCGCCATTGAAACGGGTTCCAGGTATCGCCATCACATTGATGATAAGCACTTCTTCTGCCTGCGCTGCACCTTCCTCTTGAGAAGCTACCGGCTTTGGCGCCTCATCCACTGCAGGAGGTTGAGCTTCTGCAACATCGCCAGCTAATGGCGCCTCGTTATCTCCAGAGACAGAATCGTGACTCCCAGTCCCTACGGTAATGGTTTCATCAGTACCCAGCTCTCGCTCCAGGGCATCCAAAACCGGCTCTTTACGCTCCACTTCACGGGCTTGCGAAACATCACCAGCAAAAGCCTCTTCAACGGCTTCCATCAGCATTGGTACTTCTTCTAGGTTGAGAGATACCTGCTCAGGGATCTGATTTTTTAAAGACGGTGCACGTGTCTGGGCAAACGAGTCTTTGACAGACTGAGTCAATTGACGAGCCTCTTCATCACCCCGCTCTTCACCCACCACTCTGGCGCCACCATTTGGCAACTCACTGCCATACTCCATCAGTTCTTCGCGCTCTGTTTCCTTGTGCATGCTCAGGGACATTTTGATGGATTCCTGCCGTGATTGACGAACCCGTCGCCAGCCGTCGAGCAGTACCCCGACAATCAGCAAAATAATGATTACTGTTAGCCACTCACGCATTCCAAAGTCCATTGGTTTTCGAACCCCTAACCTATCAGCTCCAGATTACAATCAACTGGCAGCCAGCTCGGCTGCTTCCTCAACATCCACGGTCACCAGTCTCGACACACCTGGCTCGTGCATGGTTACCCCAAGTAATTGATGGGCCATTTCCATCGCGATCTTGTTGTGGGTAATGTAAATAAACTGCACATGCTCCGACATCTGTTCAACCATGCGTGCATATCGACCCACATTGGCATCATCCAGCGGTGCATCCACCTCATCAAGCATACAAAAGGGAGCTGGATTCAATCGGAAAATTGAGAATACCAGCGCAATTGCCGTGAGGGCTTTTTCACCACCAGAAAGCAGATGAATGGTGCTGTTACGCTTGCCTGGAGGACGGGCCATAATGGCAATACCCGTATCGAGCAGGTCTTCACCGGTCAACTCCAGATAGGCGTGGCCGCCACCAAATACTTTCGGAAACAACTCCTGCAAACCGCTATTGACCTGATCGAAGGTTTCTTTGAATCGTGTCCGGGTCTCACGGTCAATTTTCTTGATGGCATTTTCCAGAGTTGTTAAAGCATCTATCAGATCATCGTTTTGCGCATCCAGATAGTTCTTGCGCTCAGACTCTGTTTTATATTCATCAATCGCCGCAAGGTTGATGGGCCCCAGTCGGGTAATCCGATTGGCAATTCGCTCAAGCTCTTCTTCCATTGGCTGCTCAGTGGCATCCTCGGGCAATTGCTCAAGCAGTGTCGGCAAATGGAAATTGTCCTCTTCCAGCTGCTCCTGCAAACTTTTGCGCTGTACTTCAAATGTTTGTGCGGCGAGACGTTCCTGCTCGAGTCGACTGCGAACATTCTGCACATCCTGCTCAATTCGATGGCGCTCCTGCTCTGCCTTGCGCAAATCATGCTCAACTCGCTCAACCTCACGACGGGCCTCGGCCAGCTCAGACTCAACACTCAAGCGTTTCTCAAGCAGGGCTTCCAACTCAAGCTTGTGCTCTTCTACCGGATTCTGTTGATCCTCAAGACTGTCTCTGAGTGTTTCACGACGGCTGCTCAAGCGCTCGATCTGCTCTTCGAGTCGAACCAGTCCCGCGCGCATGGATTCCAGCTGTGTCTTCACGCTCTGGTGGCGCATGGCCAGCTGATGACCACGGTCTTTGTCATGGCGAGCGCGCTGGCGGGCATCATCGAGTTTGGCACGAATATCATCGCGCTGAGTCAATAATTCTTCGCGCTTTTCGGTATCCATTTCCATGGCTTCAATGGATTCCTGCAGAATGGCTCTGGCTTCTGCCAGATTTTCCGCTTCTTGCTGCCCCTGTTCTTTGGCTTCCTCGATCTCACCTTCAACCCGCTCACGACGAACCAGAACCTGCTCAACACGGACTTTCTTGGCGCTAAGCTGGGAAAGAAGCTCTGCGTGTTTGCGGTTCTGATCGTTATTGTCGCGGCGAAGACTTTCACGCTGCTCTTCTAGTTGCTTGATGCGCTCCTGATCGGACGCCAGTGCCTCACTGAGCTCATCAATACGCGACTCAGCGGTCTCAATATCAGCCAACAGGGATTCCAGTTCGCTCTTGCGGGCAATCACACCGTAGCTGGCGTCTGTATCCCGGGCGACGCGCAACCAGTTGGCACCGAGCCAAATGCCATCTTTTGTCACCACAGATTCGCCGGCATCCAGTTGCGGACGCAGAGATAAGGCCTCGCTGAGATTTTCGACGGCATAAACACCCGCCAACTGAGCATCCAAGGCAATATCTGAATGAACTTTGCTCAGCAATAAAGTAGCTTTTTCAGAAGTTAACGGGGCAGATGCCACCGCACTGTCAAGCAACGCTATTTCACCCTGCTCCAGTTCGCCCAATAACTGGGCCGCCACATCAAACTCGTCGGTGCAAACCGCCTGTAAAGCATTACCCAGAGCCGTTTCAACCGCCTGTTCCCATCCGGATTCTACTTCCAGAGATTGAGCCAGGCGCGGCTTATCCGCAAGGCCACTGGTTGCCAACCAGTCTGAAACAGCCCCACTCTGCTCACCCAGAGCAGCCTGCTGCAGAGCCTCGAGGGAAGCCCTGCGACCTTTCATCCCCTGCAATTCACTTCGGGCACTATCCAATGCCTCCGATGACGCCTGAACGCCTTCACGGAGCGTGTCTATATCACCGGTAATCGTCTCAATCTGTTCGGTTTTCTCAGCCAGAACCAAGTCCACTTCGGCCAGCTGCTCATTAAGCTCATCGATTTCTTCGGTTTCTTCGCCGGCAACCAGATTGGACTTTTCGTCTTCCAGCTTTTTGATGCGATCCAGTAATCGGGATTGAACCTGTTCCAGATGCTGGATTCTGGATTGTTGTACTTCGGCCTTCTGTCGAGGCTCGGCTGCAGAGTGGTTAAAGTCATCCCAGGCCTGTTGCCAGGTTTGCATGGCATCTTCGGCAAACTGTAACGCCTCGCCGGAATCCTCTTCCGCCTCCTGGATCATTTCCAGTTCAGGCTCCATCTCCAGCAACTCCGATTCCCAGGCTTCCGCCTTGTCGCGATCGAGTTGCAGATGCTCTTCCGCTTCTTTGTAATCGCGTTCAGTCTGTTCCAGATCTATCTGTAACTGGCGACTGCGCTCCTGAGTATGCTGAATGCTTTGCTCAATTCGTGCGATGTCAGAACCAACGGCGTAAAAGCGCCCCTGGATATCATTCATTTTATCGCCGCGTTCAGTATGCTCAGTGCGATACTTTTCAATGTTGGCGTCGTGATGCAGCTGATCACTGACGAAGGACTCCACCTGCAGTTCAAGCTCGGTAATGGCATCTTTGCGGCCATTGGCCTTGTCATCGAGCAACTTGAAGCGTAAAGCCTGCAGTTGAGCCTTGAGCAGGCGCTCTTCTTTCTTGAATTCTGTGTATTTTTCAGCGGCTGCGGCCTGGCGTTGCAAACGTGAAAGCTGTCTTTCCAGCTCTTCACGGATATCTGTCAGTCGCTCCAGGTTCTCCTGGGTCCGACGCATCCGGTTTTCCGTATCCCGGCGACGCTCTTTGTACTTGGAAATACCCGCGGCTTCTTCAATATATACACGCAATTCTTCAGGCTTGGCCTCGATCAGGCGCGAAATCATGCCCTGTTCGATAATGGCGTAACTGCGCGGCCCAAGGCCGGTACCCAGAAATATATCGGTGATGTCACGACGGCGGCACTTGGTGCCATTGAGGTAATAACTGTTCTGGCTGTCTCTGGTTACCTTGCGCTTGACAGAGATTTCGGAAAAGCCCGCATATTCGCCAACCAAAGTGCCATCACTGTTGTCAAAAACCAGCTCAATAGAGGCCTGACCAACGGGCTTACGCCCTCCTGAGCCATTAAAAATGACGTCGGTCATGGACTCACCACGGAGGTTTTTTGCCGAGGATTCACCCATCACCCAACGCACGGCGTCAATGATATTGGATTTGCCACAACCATTGGGGCCAACCACTGCCCCCAAATTGCTGGGAAAATGAACCGTTGTCGGATCAACAAACGATTTAAAACCAGCCAACTTAATACACTTTAGGCGCATAGAAATGCTTCACTCAAAATAGATAACATCTTGATTTTTTATGTTTTTTTCAAACAGAGAAGACAGAAGATCACTCACCAGAGCCGGCTCCATCCCTGTGCCTGCAGCCGCCTCTCCGCCTCGTAATCGAGGCTGCAAAAGACGGAGCAAAAAACTCGCAAGGAGGGAATTCTACCGGCAAATCGGAGGTTTTAAAACGCCTTATGGAAGCTGCTTTTCAACGATCATGGAAACAGGTTCAGACACCTCGGAAAGCACAATCGGGCCAACCGAGACTTGCCAGTCACCGGACTGAGGCATGGCACCGCCACTTTTGGAAATACGCGCCACCAATTCCAGCTTTTCAACCGTGGCAATATTAATGCCGGGCATCATCGACATGGTCTCATCCAGCGTTACCCGACGGGGCAACTCGGATGCAGGAAACCGACTGATTGCCAAAGGCATGCGACCACCCCATTCCCGAGCATAAACCAGAGCAACCGCACCCTGATCGATATCAACGCCCTCAGCCAGATCAACAGTGACCGTCACACGCGACAGATCAGAAGCATCGGACTCCACAGTATCCGCAGCAACATCTGCTGCAGACTGCCCCTGCGCCACAGAATCGTCATCGGCCAATCTGGCCCTGGCGCGCTCTATTCCAGCCTCCATACCAGCAATAACCGGGGAATTGTGAGGCATCCCGGCAATGGCCTTTTGCCAGAACTCTATGGCCTGCTGAAATCGGCCCTTTTCATAGGCCTCTACTCCCGCCAACCCCAAAGCGGTTGTCTCATTGCCATTTAATTCCAGCGCCTTGGCGATCAACATACTCACTTCCGGCGTCACCTGATTACCGGAAGCCAGAAACACCACCTGCGCCAACTCGGCTATAAGTCGAGGATCATTCTGCTGAGTGGTCTGCAGCAACACCGTGTATTGCTCAACCGCCACACCGTAGCGCCCGGATTCCGCCGCCAGCCGCGCCAGCAGATAGCGATTCTCAGATTGATCCCCCGAACCCTCGACCCTGTCCGCCAGCGCCTGAATCAATTCCTCAGTCAAAGTCGGATCCATCGGATCGCCACCCTGAAAGGCATTCATGGATTGAGCGTAGCGCTGCTCCAGCATCCCCTGGATGGCGACATCCGCCATGGAACCACGCTGCAAGTAGAAAATTGCAGAACCCAACATGACCAGAGCCGCAAACACCAGTAAAGGCCAACGACTGCCCGAACTGACACTGACCTGCTGATTATCAGCATCCTGCAGCAAGCCTTGTTGCAGCTCGGCATTTAACTGATCAAATTCAGCTTGGGAGATCTCTCCGGAATCAAGCTGTGACTGAAGCTCAGCGCGATTTTCATTAAAGAGATCCAGCAGAAACCCACCCTGCTCCTCAGAGCCACTCCCCCTGCCTCGCCCCAAAGCCGGCCAGACAACAAAAAAAGCAGCAACACACATCAAAACAGCGGCAATTGGCCAAAACTGAGACATTTATTCTTTCCCGAGAAAATTAAATAGACGAAATTATTGTTGATTACGACGCTTGTCCGCCGCATCCAGAAGGTCCTGAAGGCGCCCTTGATCTTTATCGGACTGCTTTTCACCAGCCGCCTGTATTTTGGATCGGCGCTGACGCACAACCAGAAAAGCCACCAGCCAGCCAACGGCCATCAACACCACCGGCAAACCCCACAACATATAGGTATTTTTCTTCAACTGGGGCCGATAGAGAACGTAATCACCGTAGCGATTAACCATAAAATCGGTTATCTCTTTATCAGACCGGCCATCTTTGAGCATCCGATAAAGTTCACGGCGCAAATCCTGTGCAATGGGGGAATCAGATCCCGCCAAATTCTGGTTTTGACACTTTGGGCAACGCATTTCATCAATAAACGACAAATAACGCTGCCGCTCCACCTCGTCTTCAAACTCATAGACATCGATGACGGCCTGAGCAGATGCCCCCATCAAAAACAACATAAAAAAAGCGGACAGAATTCGAATCACAATATGTTTATCCGTGCAGCGGTGAATATTTCGGCGGCTGAGTATAACAGAGCCATTATTAAAAGAGACGCCATTACCAACAAACCTGTCACCACTTATACCTGCGAAAAAACGAGAAAGATCAGAAAAATAGATGATTGCCGGCAAACAAAAGAGACAAAAACAAAAAAAGCCGCACTAGGCGACTTTTTTATAGATGGCGGACCGGACGGGACTCGAACCCGCGACCCCCGGCGTGACAGGCCGGTATT
>NZ_BAABNJ010000009.1:0-163501 GCF_040362265.1 Candidatus Pelagadaptatus aseana | reverse complement strand
GCATTGCCCGGTAGCTATGTTCGGACGGGATAACCGCTGAAAGCATCTAAGCGGGAAGCCTCCTTCAAGATAAGCTTTCCCTGGGAACTTGATTCCCCTAAAGGGCCGTTGAAGACTACGACGTTGATAGGCTGGGTGTGGAAGCGTTGTGAGGCGTTGAGCTAACCAGTACTAATTGCCCGTGAGGCTTGACCATATAACTGATGTAACTGAGTGATGACTCAGAGATAACATCGGACAGATTGAGTCAAATGCGACAGAACGAAACGTCATAGCGTTGTGTTTATTACATTACAACTTTTTACTCGAAAGAGTGCTTTTTACCACCCTATTTGAAGCGGCTAGAGCCCTGATTAATCAGATAAGACTCGAATCCTTCATACCAGTTTGTCTGACGACCATAGAGCATTGGTACCACCTGATCCCATCCCGAACTCAGAAGTGAAACGATGCATCGCCGATGGTAGTGTGGGGCTTCCCCATGTGAGAGTAGGTCATCGTCAGACACTAAACATAAATCCCTCAGCACCTCGTGCTGGGGGATTTTTTTTAGCTCGATGTTCTAGTGTTACTACAACGGCTCATGTGACTACGCCCTGTTCCACCGGAACGGGTGGAGGACTCCGAAGGAGCCCGAAGGGTCAGAAGCGGAGCTTCTGATCAATGTAGGTCATCGTCAGACTTTAATACCAAACCCCTGATCGCTAGCGCGATCAGGGGTTTTTTCGTTTAAACCCTGCAGAAAACGCACGATCCCCTGAACTTCAACTTTCATAAATGATTACCGACCTGACTCCTGCTATCGCTTAGGATTGATGCTTTACTAATAAGATCCTGAAAATAGGGGAATGGAATGTCTGCAAATACCTTTGAACACTGGAAAGAAAAAGCTGCATTGCTGAGTATTGAGGGGCGGGCTTTTATTAATGGTGCTTATTGTGACTCTGTTTCCGGTAGTACTTTTGACTGTGTTAGCCCGATTGATGGCAAGGTATTAGCTCAGATTGCTGAATGTAGCGGGGACGATGTCGAAATTGCTGTCGCTAATGCCAGAACGGTTTTTGAAGCAGGAACATGGTCTGAATTACCACCGGTAGAGCGCAAGAAGATACTGATTAATTTCGCCCGGTTAATCGAAGCTAACGCTGAGGAGTTGGCGTTGCTTGAAACACTGGATATGGGTAAACCCATCAGTGAAAGTCTCAGTGTGGATGTTGCCGGTGCTGCGCGCTGTATCGCCTGGAATGGTGAAGCAATCGACAAGGTATACGATGAAGTAGCGCCTACTGGCAGTAATGAATTGGGCTTGGTTACCCGGGAGCCTCTGGGTGTTATTGCGGCGATCGTGCCCTGGAATTTTCCGCTGTTGATGGCCTGCTGGAAGCTTGGACCAGCGCTCGCTACAGGCAACAGTGTGGTTCTGAAACCCTCTGAAAAGTCTCCTTTGACAGCAATACGCATTGCCGAGCTTGCGGTTGAAGCCGGTATCCCGGCGGGTGTTCTGAATGTTGTGCCCGGTTTCGGTAAACCGGCGGGTGAGCCCTTGGCGGCACATATGGATGTTGATGGTTTGGTGTTTACAGGCTCCACTGGAGTAGGCAAGCATCTGATGGGAATCGCTGGCACTACTAATATGAAGCGTGCCTATATGGAGTGCGGCGGCAAGAGCCCGAACATTGTGTTCCCGGATGCCCCTAATCTGGATGAGGCCGCACAGTCTGCGGCGGAAGCGATTTTCTATAATCAGGGTGAAGTGTGTACAGCCGCATCCCGCTTATTGGTGCACGAAGATATTAAGGATAAATTCCTGCAAAAAGTTATCGATGCCGGTCGTAAAATGCAACCGGGTCACCCGCTGGATCCAGACACCACTATGGGCGCCATCGTTGATGATGTGCAGATGGAGCGAGTTCTCTCGTATGTGGTTAAGGGTTCTGAACAGGGCGCTCAACTGGTGTTAGGCGGTGAGCGCGTACTGCAGGAAACCGGTGGCTACTACGTGCAGCCGACCATCTTTGATGGGGTAAATATGGATATGGCGATTGGCAGTGAAGAAATTTTTGGGCCGGTACTGTCGTGTATTACCTTTAAAACGGAAGAAGAAGCACTCGCAATAGCAAACAATACAGAGTTTGGCTTGGCTGCAGCGGTGTGGACTTCCGATATTACCCGAGCCCATAAGATGGCCAGGAAATTACGCGCTGGGAGTGTCTGGGTAAACTATTACGACGGTGGTGATATGACAGCACCCTTTGGCGGCTTTAAACAGTCCGGTAATGGCCGTGATAAGTCTATTCACGCGCTGGAAAAGTACACTGAGTTGAAAGCGACCTGGATTAACCTCAATCCGTAAGTAATCAGCTGCACAGAAAAATAAACCCGCTTAAAAGCGGGTTTATCGTTTATACCGAGTTCAAATACCAGTCGAATTCCAGCGGTGTAATTTGACTGTGAAAGACTTCCATTTCACTGTTCTTAATGCAGCAAAACAGGTTGTGAAATGTCTCGCCAAAAGCCTCTTTAGCCCATTCACTGTCTGCAAACAGGGCGATGGCTTCCTGCCAGTGACGGGGATTGGTCGCCTGGGTTTTCTCGTAGGCATTACCCTCAATCGCCGGTGTGCAATCCAGTTTATTTTCCAGACCGGTTGTAATGCCTGCCAGAACAGCAGCAACCACCAGGTATGGGTTGGCATCGGCACCGGCCACGCGGTGTTCGATACGTGTATTGGCTTCATCGCTGTAGGGTATTCTGAGGGCAACAGTGCGGTTGTTATAGCTCCAGTGAGGGTTCATGGGGACATAGGAGTCCTTCTGGAAACGGCGGTAAGAGTTGGCGTTGGGCGCGAACATCAGCATGGCATCACGCATGGTCTGTTGCAGGCCGCCGAGAGCATGCTGCATTGCTTCCGTAGGCTCACCTTCCGGTGCTGCAAACACATTGTTACCGTCTTTATCCAGCAGGCTGATGTGAATATGGGTGCCGCTGCCCGCTGTGTCAGCGTAGGGTTTGGCCATAAAGGTAGCCTGGAAGTTGTGTTTACGGGCCACGCTTTTGATAACACGTTTTAGCAGGATGGCTTCATCGCAGGCTTTCAGAATGTCATCGGAGTGACTGACGTTGATTTCAAACTGCCCAGGTGCGTATTCCGCGACGGCAGCCTCTGCGGGTATGTTTTGGGCTTTAGCAGTCTGGCGCACGTCCTCAATAAAATCACTGTAGCTTTCAAGATCAGCAAGGTAATAGACCTGGGTGTTGTCGTCGCGTTGGCCGCTGGCGGGATTGATGGGGGGTTGTGGTGCACCACTGGTTGTATTGTTTTGATCCAGCAAGAAGAACTCCAGTTCAACAGCGATCACCGGGTAAAAGCCCATGGCATTGATGCGCTCGAGACAGTGTTGCAATACCACCCGAGGGTTGCCGGTAAACGACTTGCCGCTTTCATCAACAATATCGAGAAGTAGCTGTGCCGAGGGGCGAGAATTCCAGTCGATGCTCGCTAGACTGCCGGGAATCGGGTAGCAAAATGTGTCTTTGTCACCAATATCCAAACCCAGACCGCTGTCCTCATTGCACTCGCCGGTAATTTCGCAGGCCAAGGTAGACAGAGGTAGATTGATGCCGTTCTTGTAGACCTTATGAAGTTTGTCTCCCTCGACCCGCTTGCCCCGCAGCAAGCCGTTACAGTCAGGGAGTAGCAGCTCGACGAATTCTGGGGGTCGCATTTGATCAAGAGTGGACTGATCGGCCGGATTTGGGATTGTGCTCATAGGGGCTCCACATTGGTTGTACTTGGCGTTCTTGTTATTAATCAGGTTGTGGTTTTACAGCTTAACCCAATCCGCAAGGATTCTTGTTCGCTTTTATGCAACAAATGTTGCATTTATGTTGAAGTTTGGTTTGAAAAAAACACATTGATTGAGGGGGCTCTGGCAAAGTAGTTTTTAGAAACGGTGAAACACAGCTGTCATAAACGCGCAGTGACAGAAACTGCTATCTTAAGACAGACCATTTGCCGTTCAGTGATTAGGCAGTTAACCGTTACATCAGAAAATTGAATTAAAACAACAAGGCTATTTATGACTATCGATATAGGCACTTACTTAAAAGAACACCGCGTTGAGGAGGTGGAGTGCCTGATCCCCGATATGACTGGTAATGCCCGGGGCAAACTGATCCCGGCCAAGAAATTCGTCAAAGAAGAATCGCGACTGCCCGAAAGCGTTCTGGTTCAGGCCGTCAATGGTGCCTGGTCCGATGAGCACGAAGAATTACTGGGCAGTGATCTGGATGGCGATATGGTGTTGCAGCCCGATCCCAGTACGGTCCGGGTTGTACCCTGGGCAAAAGAGTCGGAGCCGACAGTACAGATTATCCACGATTGTTACACTGCCGATGGCGAGTTACACCCATTAGCTGCCCGAAGTGTATTGCGCCGGGTATTGGAGCTCTACGAAAAAGAGGGCTGGAAGCCGGTTATTGCCCCCGAAGCCGAATTCTATTTTGTTCAGAAAAACGACAATCCGGACATGGAGCTGGTGCCGCCGATTGGGCGATCTGGTCGCCATGAGCGCCCGGGTCAGGCCTACAGTATCGATGCGGCCAATGAATACGAAGATGTCATTGACGATATGTACGACTACTGCGATGCCATGAATCTGGATCTGGACACCCTGATCCACGAATCCGGTGCCGCTCAGTTTGAGGTCAACTTCCTTCACGGTGATCCGCTGGATCTGGCTGATCAGATATTTATCTTTAAGCGCACCGTGCGTGAGACCGCATTGCGCCACGATATCTACGCCACCTTTATGGCCAAGCCTATGGAGAAAGAGCCTGGCAGTGCCATGCACATTCATCAGAGTGTTGTGGATATCAAAACGGGTAAGAACATTTTTGTGGATGACAAGGGTGAAGAAAACGATCTGTTCCGCCATTACATTGGTGGTTTGCAGAAATACACCCCCTATGCGTTGGCGTTCTATGCACCCAATGTGAACTCCTATCGTCGCTTTACCAAGGATATCGCCGCGCCCATCAATCTTTGCTGGGGCTATGACAATCGCACGACGGGGATCCGAGTGCCGGCAAGCAGTCCTCAGGCCAAGCGTGTGGAAAACCGTTTTCCGGGGATGGACGCCAACCCCTATCTGGCACTGGCAGCCTCTCTGGCATGCGGCTATCTGGGCATGAAGCAGAAAATCGAACCTTCTGAACCAACCGCTCACAGTGCTTATGAAGAAGACATTGCGGTGGCAAGAAGCCTGCTGGAAGCACTGGATCTGCTGCGCAGTTGTGAGCCTCTGGCGGAGGTGGTGGGCAATCGTTTTGTCAGAGCCTATTGCGCCGTAAAAGAAGTGGAATACGAAGAATTTAAGAAGGTGATCAGCTCCTGGGAGCGTGAATACTTGTTGTTGAATGTTTGATAGTTGAAATAAAAGTTTGGAGTAACCGATGACTGAGCAGTTAACTCAATTACAGTCTTTGGATGAGAAGCATCATATTCACCCGTTCACCGATCAGGGTGATTTGAATGATCGGGGCACTCGCGTCATTACCAGAGCCGAAGGCGTTTATCTTTGGGATGCTCATGGCCACAAATTACTGGATGGCATGGCGGGGCTCTGGTGTGTCAATGTGGGCTACGGCCGCAAAGAACTGGCGCAAACCGCCTACGATCAGATGATGGAGCTGCCTTATTACAACAGCTTCTTCCAGTGCACCACACCGCCGACTATCAAGTTGGCAGAGAAACTGGCGGAGTTGGCGCCCGAGCACATTAATAATGTCTTCTTCACCGGCTCTGGCTCCGATTCCAATGACACGATTTTACGTCTGGTTCGTCATTATTGGGCCTGTCGCGGTGAGCCAATGAAGTCGGTGATCATCAGTCGTAAAAATGGCTATCACGGCTCAACTGTAGCCGGGGCCAGTCTGGGCGGTATGACCTGGATGCACGAGCAGGGCAACCTGCCAATTCCGGGTATTGTTCACATCGATCAACCCTACTGGTTCGGGGAAGGCGGTGACGAAGATCCTAACGAATTCGGTCTGCGGGTGGCACGTCAGCTGGAAGAGAAAATTCTCGATTTGAGTGTTGATCGCGTCGCTGCCTTTATCGCCGAGCCGATTCAGGGCGCAGGCGGTGTCATTATTCCCCCTGAGACCTATTGGCCAGAAATTCAGCGCATCTGTGACAAGTACGGCATTCTCCTGATCTCCGATGAAGTGATTTGTGGTTTTGGTCGAACCGGCAAATGGTTTGGTGCCGATTATTTTGGTGTTAAGCCAGACTTTATGCCCATCGCCAAGGGCCTGTCTTCCGGTTATCTGCCCATTGGTGGCGTAATGATCAGTGATCGCGTGGCCGACGTCCTCAAGAACGATGGCGGCGAGCTGGCCCATGGGTACACCTATTCTGGCCACCCAGCGGCTGCGGCTGTGGCGTTGAAGAATTTACAAATCATTCAGGATGAAAAATTGGTTGAGCGGGTAGAGCAGGACATAGGCCCGTATCTGCAAAAACGTTGGCGAGAACTGGGCGATCACCCTCTGGTTGGTGAAGTGCGCGGTGTTGGCCTGATTGGTGCTTTGGAATTGGTCAAAGACAAGGCCAAGCGTGAGCGCCATCCGGGGAATGGCAAAGTCGGCACTCTGTGTCGGGATGCCTGTACGGCCAATGGCCTGGTGATGCGTGCGACAGGCGACACCATGCTGGTATCTCCGCCGTTGGTGATTACTCATGAGCAGGTCGATGAACTGGTTGAAAAAGCCCGTAAAGCGCTCGATGACACCTTGCAGGCGATCGAAGATGGTGCACTGGCTGAAGATTGATGACGCCTTGAAACGAATTAAAACAATTGACTGAAGAGCGGGAACTTTTTACTTTCAAGGTTCCTTATTGATGGTCATAAAAATAAAACTCTACTAAACCGAAAGGAAGGAAGAACTATGCATAAGCTTGTGAAAACGACTCTGGCAGCCGCCGTGCTGTCTGCCGGTGTAACCGGTACTGCAGTAGCAGAAGAGGAAAAAGTCCTGAATGTATACAACTGGTCGGACTACATTGCTGAAGACACTTTGGCGAACTTTGAAGCCGAAACCGGCATCAAAGTCACCTATGATGTGTTTGACAGTAACGAAGTACTGGAAGCCAAACTGCTGGCCGGTAACACCGGCTTCGACGTAGTGGTTCCATCCCTGTCGTTTCTGGCGCGTCAGATTCAGGCCGGTGTATTTATGCCTCTGGACAAGTCCAAGTTGACCAACTATGGCAATCAGGACGAAGGGCTGATGCAAACCATCGCCACCTTGGACGAGGGTAATACCCACTCCATCCCTTATCTGTGGGGTACCACCGGTATTGGCTTTAACGTCGATAAAGTGAAAGAAGTTCTGGGCGAAGACGCTCCGACTGATAGCTGGGATCTGGTTTACGATCCGGCCAACCTGGAAAAACTGCACAGCTGTGGCGTGGCCTTCCTGGATGCGCCAAGCGAAATCATTCCCGGTGTGCTGCACTACCTGGGTGAAGATCCCAATACCTTTGACACCAAGCTGATCAAAGGCAAGGCTCAGGATCACCTGATGAAGCTGCGCCCGCACATTACCTACTTCCATTCTTCTCAGTTCATTAACGATCTGGCCAATGGCGACATCTGTGTGGCTGTAGGTTGGTCTGGTGATATTCTGCAAGCCTCTGACCGTGCTGCCGAAGCTGAGAATGGCGTCGAAGTTGCTTACGTGATTCCTAAAGAAGGTGCGCTGACCTGGTACGATATGCTGGCCATTCCTAAAGATGCCAAGCATCCAAACAATGCTCACCTGTTCCTGAACTACCTGTTGCGTCCGGATGTAATGGCAGGTATTTCCAACTACGTTTGGTACGCCAGCGCCAACAAAGCGTCTTTGCCAATGGTTGATCAGGAAATTCTGGATCACCCGGGTATCTACCCAACTGAAGATGCGGCCAAAAACCTGTGGACCGGCAAAATGACGCCACCAAAAGTGGATCGTGCCTACACTCGTACTTGGACCAAAGTTAAAACCGGTAAGTAATACTGGTCAGGGGTCTGCGGGCCCCTGTTCGACCCTTTTTTTAAGGCCGTAGTTTTGCGGCTATTCTCTACAAAGCAAAGATTTTACTCTGGATTGTTATGGCTACATCAGATGGTAGCCCGGCTGTTGCGGTAACAGCGGCCGGCGCTCAAAAAGAAAAGAAGAAAGATTATCTGCAGATTAAAAATGTCAGCAAGCTGTTTGGTGACTTTACCGCTGTGGATGATGTCAGTGTCAATATTCACCAGGGTGAGATTTTTGCTTTGTTGGGTGCGTCCGGTTGTGGCAAGTCAACGTTGCTGCGCATGCTGGGTGGTTTTGATTTGCCTACCAAAGGTGAGATTTGGCTTGATGGTGAGAATCTCGGCACGCTGCCGCCTTATTCCCGCCCAATTAATATGATGTTTCAGTCCTATGCGCTGTTTCCGCATATGACTGTGGAAAAGAACATCGCGTTCGGTTTGCAGCAGGATAATATTCCCAAATCAGAAATCGGAGATCGGGTCACGGAAATGTTGCGGCTGGTGCAGATGGAGCGTTTTGCCAAGCGCAAACCCCATCAGTTGTCCGGTGGTCAGCAACAGCGCGTGGCTCTGGCGCGTTCTCTGGTTAAGAGTCCGAAATTGTTGCTGCTTGATGAGCCGCTGGGGGCGCTGGATAAAAAACTGCGCACTCAGGTTCAGTTGGAGATCGTCGACATTATTGAGCGTTTGGGTGTTACCTGTGTGATGGTGACTCACGATCAGGAAGAGGCGATGACCATGGCCAGCCGCATTGCGGTTATGAACGCTGGTGAGATTAAGCAGGTAGGTGAACCCCATCTGGTCTATGAGCAGCCTAACTCCCGTTTCTCTGCCGAGTTTATTGGTTCAGTAAACCTGTTCGAGGGTGAGCTGAACGAGGATCATCCCGATTGGTGCTCAGTAAGTTGTGACGCCACGGGCGGTGATTTGTACATTGGTCACGGTCTGACTGGTAGCAAGGGCATGGAGTGTGCTCTGGCGGTTCGTCCAGAAAAGATTGCGGTTTCTGCAACCGAGCCCCAGCAGGAAAATAACAAATTTAAAGGCAAGGTTGACGACATCGCCTATCTTGGCAGTCACTCTGTGTACCATGTGCGTCTGCCATCTGGCTTTATAGTGATGGCCAATGCCATGAATGCTGACCGACATTCGGATCGTTTTACCTGGGAAGATGACGTCTGGTTATCCTGGGAAGACGATGCCGGGGTGGTGTTGATGTCATGATCAAGAAGCTGCGCTCCTGGCTGCCAGCAAGGCACTGGTCGGTGACCAGCGTTCCCTATGTCTGGTTGCTGCTATTTTTTGCCGTCCCCTTTCTGATTGTTCTGAAGATTTCGTTTTCGGAGGCGCAGATTGCCATGCCTCCGTTTTCCGATCTCGTCGAATTTGACGGGGAGGTATGGGTTCTCAGCCTGAACCTGTTGAATTACCTCTACCTGCTGACAGACGATCTGTATGTCAGTGCTTATATGAGCTCTGTAGGCATTGCTATCAATTCGACCATTTTGTGTCTGCTGGTGGGCTATCCAATGGCCTATGCCATTTCCAGAATGCCGCAGTCCACCCGTAACATTATGTTGATGTTGGTGATTCTGCCCTCCTGGACATCGTTCCTGATTCGCATCTACGCCTGGATTGGCATCATCAAGAACAATGGGCTGCTCAACAATATGTTGATGAGCATGGGGTTGATTGATGAACCACTGAAAATTCTCCACACCGAGCTGGCTATCTACATCGGTATTGTTTACGCCTATCTGCCCTTTATGGTGTTGCCGCTGTACACCAATCTGGTGAAGCTTGATGGCCGTCTGTTAGAGGCTGCCTCCGATTTGGGTGCCGGCCCTGTGAAGACTTTTCTGACGGTTACCCTGCCATTGTCCAAGCCGGGCATTATTGCCGGTTCCATGCTGGTGTTTATTCCGGCTGTGGGTGAATACGTGATACCCGAGTTGCTGGGTGGTTCGGAAGCGTTGATGATCGGTAAGGTGTTGTGGCAGGAGTTCTTCAACAACCGCGACTGGCCCGTGGCCTCGGCGGTAGCAATCATTATGCTGATATTGTTGTTGGTGCCCATCATGATGTTCCACCAGAGCGAGGCAAAGCAGCTGGAGGAAAATAAATAATGAACGTATCCAATAAGACTTCCCTGCTGGGTAAGCTGTCACTGGTGTTCGGTTTTGGTTTTCTCTATCTGCCGATCCTGATCCTAATGTTTTACTCATTCAATGAGTCGCGTCTGGTGACGGTTTGGGCGGGCTTCTCGTTCAAGTGGTACGGCGAGCTGTTTCGTGATGCCCAGATGATGAACGCAGCCTGGATGAGTGTGAAAATTGCTTTCTGGAGCGCCTGGGGTGCTGTAATACTGGGTATTATGGCGGGACTGGTGATGGTTCGCTTTGGAAATTTCCGCGGTAAAACCCTGTTTGCCGGCATGATTACGGCACCGCTGGTAATGCCTGAAGTGATTACCGGCCTGTCGCTGTTGCTGCTGTTTGTGACCATGTCCGATCTGTTGGGCTGGCCAGAGGGCCGGGGCATGCTGACCATCTGGATTGCCCATGTCACTTTCTGCACGGCTTATGTGGCGGTGGTGATTACCTCGCGGTTGCGAGATATGGATGATTCGCTGGAAGAAGCGGCCATGGATCTGGGGGCTACGCCTCTCAAGACTTTCTTTGTAATCACCCTGCCGATTATCGCTCCGGCGATTATTTCTGGCTGGTTGCTGGCCTTTACCCTGTCCTTTGATGATCTGGTGATCGCCAGCTTTGTTTCCGGGCCTTCTTCGACGACGTTGCCAATGGAGGTGTTCTCTTCCGTGCGACGTGGTGTGAGCCCCAAGATCAATGCACTGGCTACCCTGATGGTGCTGGTGGTTACCATTGGTGTTGTTGCTGCCTGGTGGGTGGCGCGGCGGGAGGAGAAGAAGCGCATTATCGAGGAGCAAATGGCGGCAGCCGAGGGCTGATCAGCCGGATGATGTTGTTAAACCCCTGTCAGGTTCACCTGCAGGGGTTTTTTATTGCCTGTTTCTTTCGGCGTCAGTGGCTGACGTTGGACAGTTTCAGGTTGGGTCGTTTGGCGGCACGGAAAATCAGGGCGACTTTGCCGATTTCCTGAACCAGTTCGGCGTTGGCCTGTTTTACCATCTCGGCGGAAACCTGCTTGCGCAGTTCGCGGTCGCCAATCATCAGTTTTACCTTGATCAGCTCATGGTCATCCAGAGCCCGGTTCAGCTCTTCCATCAGACCTTCACTCAGGCCATTGCCGGCAACGGTGACGACCGGCTTCAGGTTGTGGCCAATATTGCGATATTGTTTTTTCCGCTCTGGGGTTAAAGGCATTATACTGTCTCTTTGGTTTGGAACATGAATGGGGGTATGCCCCTAGGGCCATTGTACCTCAAATGGTCTCCAGCCAAGTATCAATGAATCGCGGCAAATCACTTCTTTTATGACTAAATCCAAAGGCTCACGTTCAAAAAGCAGCAATCGCTGGCTCGATGAGCATTTCAATGACCAGTATGTACAGCGCTCCCAACAGGATGGCTATCGCTCCCGAGCCAGCTACAAGCTGATCGAATTAATAGAAAAAGACAAATTGGTGCGCCCGGGAATGACCGTGGTGGATCTGGGTGCTGCCCCTGGTGGCTGGTCGCAGGTGGCGGCTGAACTGGTTGGTGACAAGGGGCGGGTCATCGCTTCGGATATTTTACCCATGGATTCTCTGGCCGATGTCCACTTTATTCAGGGCGATTTTACCGAAGATGAGGTGTTTGAAGAGCTGATGACGGCACTGGGGCCAAATAAAGCAGACCTTGTAATGTCGGATATGGCCCCCAATATGAGTGGTATGGCCGACGTTGATCAGCCGCGGGCCATGTATCTGGTTGAACTTGCTCTGGATATGGCGCGTAACACCCTGAGACCCAAGGGGAACTTCGTCGCCAAGGTGTTTCAGGGCGAGGGCTTTGATGAATATCTTAAAGATGTGCGTGTATCCTTTCAGACAGTAGTCACGCGCAAACCCAGTGCCTCAAGACCCCGTTCGCGGGAGGTCTATATCGTTGGCAAGGGCTTTAAAGGTTAAGGAATCATCGAAGCGGTTGCTGATGGGTCAAGTTTTGTTGAATCCTGTTGCTGCTTCGGGGTCATAAGGCTATCTTAGAAACAGCAGTACATTTTTATAGAAGTAACTTGTTTGGTGAAGTCTGAGCAAGGTGTGAGGGTAACTCTTTGAACGATATGGCAAAAAATCTGGTGTTGTGGCTGATCATCGCAGCGGTGCTGTTAACGGTCTTCCAGAATTTCAGTCCACAAACCACTCAGGAAAATCTGACCTACTCCGAATTTGTTAAGGAAGTTCAGGCGGATCAGGTTCGCGAAGTTACAATTGACGGCTTGGTGATTAAGGGGCAACGTCACGACAGTTCGCACTTTGAGGCGATCCGGCCTCAGGTAATGGACGATCGCCTGATGGATGACCTGCTCAACCATGGCGTGGAAGTGAAAGGCACCCGTCCGGAGCAGCCCAGCATCTGGCAGCAGTTGCTGGTGGCCAGCTTCCCAATCCTGCTGATCATTTTTGTCTTTATGTTCTTTATGCGCCAGATGCAGGGCGGGGCCGGTGGGCGCGGTGGCCCCATGAGCTTTGGTAAGAGCAAGGCCCGGTTGCTGGGTGAAGACCAGATCAAAACCACCTTTGCCGATGTGGCAGGTGTTGATGAAGCCAAAGAAGATGTTCAGGAGCTGGTTGAGTTTCTGCGCGATCCCTCCCGCTTCCAGCGTCTGGGTGGCCAAATTCCCCGAGGCGTTCTGATGGCGGGCCCTCCGGGTACGGGTAAAACTCTTCTGGCCAAGGCTATTGCCGGTGAGGCCAAAGTGCCTTTCTTCTCAATTTCTGGCTCCGATTTTGTCGAAATGTTCGTTGGTGTGGGTGCGTCCCGGGTCCGCGATATGTTTGATCAGGCCAAGAAGCAGGCTCCTTGCATCATCTTTATCGATGAAATTGATGCCGTGGGCCGTCATCGTGGTGGCGGTCATGGCGGTGGTCACGACGAGCGTGAGCAAACCCTCAACCAGTTGCTGGTAGAAATGGACGGTTTTGAAGGCAATGAAGGCATTATTGTTATTGCTGCTACCAACCGCCCGGATGTATTGGATAAGGCGTTGCTGCGCCCCGGTCGTTTTGATCGTCAGGTGTTTGTCGGTTTGCCGGATATTCGCGGTCGTGAACAAATCCTCAAGGTGCACATGCGTAAAGTGCCGTTGGATGACAAGGTAAAAGCCTCCATCATTGCCCGTGGCACCCCCGGTTTTTCCGGTGCCGATCTGGCCAACTTGGTTAATGAAGCCGCTTTGTTTGCCGCTCGTGCCAACAAGCGTGTGGTGACCATGGAGGAGTTTGAAAAGGCCCGCGACAAGATCATGATGGGTGCCGAACGCAAGACCATGGTCATGAGCGAAAAAGAGAAAGAGAACACCGCTTATCACGAAGCAGGTCATGCCATTGTTGGTCGTTTGGTGCCTGAGCATGATCCTGTGCACAAGGTAACCATTATTCCTCGCGGTCGCGCTCTGGGGGTGACCCAGTTTCTGCCCGAGGACGACAAATACAGTTTGAGCAAGCGTGCTCTGGAATCCCAGATCTGTACCTTGTTTGGTGGCCGTATTGCCGAAGAGATGACTCTGGGCTTTGAAGGTGTGACCACCGGTGCCCAGAACGATATCGAGCGGGCTACCAGCCTTGCCCGAAACATGGTGACCAAGTGGGGTCTGACTGAAAAGTTGGGGCCATTACACTATGGCGAAGACGATGGCGGTATGCCCGGCACTCCCGGACCTCTCAATTACTCTGGCGCCACATCAAAAACAATCGATGAAGAAATTCGTCGCATTGTGGATGAGTGCTACAAGATTGCCGATAAACTGCTGCATGAAAACAGGGACATTCTGGAATCCATGAAAGATGCCCTGATGGAGTATGAAACCATTGATGCTGAGCAGGTTGATGATCTGATGGCTCGCAAGCCAGTGCGCCCGCCGCGTGATTGGCACGATGATGATTTTGGCGGTAATGCGCCAAAAGATGCTGGAGACGAGGTGCAAGAGAAAGATAAGGGCGCCAATCCGATTGGTGGTCCTGCTCAGCATCACTGAGCCTGACGGAAGATGTTATGGGCCCGGCGACTTTGGTCGTCGGGCCTTGTTCGTTTAAAGAGTGTCCTCTGTAATGATTGCCGATCTGGATTTATCTGTTCCCCGCATTATGGGGATTTTGAATGTTACCCCTGATTCTTTTTCCGATGGTGGCGCTCTGTATAAGAGTCGCCGACTGGATCTGTCTTCGGCCTTGTCGGCCGCCGAGAAGATGATCCGGGATGGTGCTGATATCATTGATGTGGGTGGCGAATCCACTCGCCCCAATGCCGATCCGGTTACTGTGGCTGAAGAGCTCGATCGGGTTGTACCGGTGGTTGAAGCATTGGTTACAGAGCTGGGGGCCAGAGTGTCGGTGGATACCAGTACTCCTGAGGTGATGGCCCAGTCAGCGGCTGTTGGTGCCGCTATGCTCAATGATGTGCGTGCGTTGCAGCGGCCGGGCGCTGAAGCGGCGGCATTGGCAACGGGATTGCCTGTTTGCCTTATGCACATGCAGGGGCAGCCCAAGACCATGCAGATTGAGCCCGTTTATCAGGATGTGGTGGCTGAGGTGATGGCTTTTTTATCCGGACGCATTGGGTCACTTCTGAGCTTGGGCTTCGAGCGTGACAAGTTGCTTGTGGATCCGGGGTTTGGTTTCGGCAAGACCGTTGAGCACAATTTGTTGCTGCTGCAGCAGTTGCCTCGCTTTGAGGAGCTTGGTTGTCCGGTTTTGGTGGGTATTTCCCGTAAATCAATTTTTCAGCAGGTGCTCGGCCGGGCCGTGGATCAGAGACTGGCGGGTAGTCTCAGTGCGGCACTCTTGGCTGTTCAGCGTGGGGCCAGTATCATGCGCGTCCACGATGTTGCCGCCACTCGGGATGTGTTGCTGTTTATGAGTGCGGTTGAGCAGGCTTAGGTCTGCGTAAGTAATGGGGAAGCAAATGACGCGTAAATATTTTGGTACCGATGGCATCAGAGGTGAAGTTGGTAAGGGGGTCATTACGCCTGATTTTGTGCTGCGTCTTGGCTGGGCCGCCGGTAAGGTTCTTGCGGAGCGCGCCGAAGGGGATTCAAAGCTGATCCTGATCGGTAAGGATACCCGCATTTCCGGCTATATGTTCGAATCTGCGCTGCAGGCGGGGCTGATCAATGCCGGTGTCGATGTCGGTTTGTTAGGGCCTATGCCCACGCCGGCTATTGCCTATCTGACCCGGACTTTTCAGGCTCAGGCGGGCATTGTCATCAGTGCCTCCCATAACGCCTATCAGGATAACGGCATCAAATTCTTCAGCGGTACTGGCACCAAGTTACCCGATGATATTGAGCTGGCCATTGAAGAGCAGCTGGACAAACCCATGGAGACGGCGGCCCAACTGGGCAAGGCGTTGCGGATCAATGATGCTGCCGGTCGCTATATTGAATATTGCAAAGGTACCATGCCCTGGGGGTTCAGCCTGAAGGGCTTGAAACTGGTGCTGGATTGCGCCAATGGTGCCACCTATCATGTGGCGCCCGATGTGTTTCGCGAACTGGGTGCCAGCATCGATGTCATCGGCGCAGAACCTGATGGCCTGAACATCAATGAGCAGTGTGGTTCTACCAAGCCTGGTAGATTGCAGTCGCGGGTACTGGAAACTGAAGCCGATCTCGGAATTGGTTTTGATGGCGATGGTGATCGGCTGGTGTTTGTGGATCACAAGGGCGAGCTGGTTGATGGTGATGAGATTCTCTACCTGATTGCCGCGGATCGTCAGCGTTTTGGTTCCGGGTGTGATGGCGTTGTCGGGACCTTGATGAGTAACTTTGGCTTTGAGCTGGGGCTTGAAAGATTGGGTATTCCCTTTGAGCGCGCCAAAGTCGGTGATCGTTATGTCATAGAGAAAATGAAGCAGAATAACTGGCTGCTGGGTGGTGAGAACTCTGGTCATATTGTCTGTGGTGACGTCAGTACCACCGGTGATGGCATTATTGCTGCGTTGCAGGTGTTGCTGGCCCTGTCCAGATCTGAGCAGAGTTTGCATGAGACCAAGCAGGGCATGCGCAAGTTGCCCCAGACCATGATCAATGTGCGCATCAACGGCAAGGTTGATCTCAACCATTCCGAGCTTGATGATGCCGTGTCTAAAGCCGAATCCGATCTTGATGGTAAAGGCCGGGTGCTGTTGCGTCCCTCAGGTACCGAGCCTTTGATTAGAGTGATGGTGGAAGGGGAAGATCTGCCTCTGGTTAACCAGTTGGCACAGGATCTGGCGGCTGTCGTTGAGAAGTTGTTTGCCAGCGCATAGGCCGCTCTGTCAGCGATTGTAAGTTACAGCGTTCTCCTATAAGATTGGCGCCCCTTTTTAGGGGGCTTTTGTAAAGCTCGGAACGGAACCTGAACAATTGGGTATAGAGAACATGCGCCAACCACTGATACTCGGCAACTGGAAGATGAATGGTTGTACCGACAGCAATCGGGCTCTGTTGCAGGAGCTTGCTGCAGGTTGGTCGGGGCAGGCCCAGGTGGGAGTTTGTCCGCCAGCGGTTTACATTGCTCAAACTCTGGAGCTGCTGTCGGGTACTGATATTGCTGTGGGTTCACAGGATGCGAGTAAATACCAGTCCGGCGCTTACACCGGTGAGCTGGCTGCGCCCATGTTGGCAGAGCTGGGTTGTCGTTACGCCATCGTCGGTCACTCTGAGCGTCGCCAGTATCATGGCGAAACCGATCAGGATGTTGCCGATAAGGTAGCCACTGTTTTGGCGGCCAAAGTGACACCGGTACTGTGCGTGGGCGAGTCCCTTGAGCAACGTGAATCCGGTCAGGCGCTGGCAATCATTGCTGAGCAACTGGATGCCGTCTTGAGTCAGATTGGTGAAGAGGCCTTTGAGGATGTCGTTGTTGCCTATGAGCCTGTTTGGGCCATTGGTACCGGTAAAACGGCATCCCCAGAGCAAGCTCAGGAAGTGCATCAGTTTATCCGTGAAAAGCTTGGACAGGCTGGTGCCAGTGTTCAGGTTTTGTATGGTGGTAGTGTTAAAGCCGATAATGCCAGCGAGCTGTTTGCTCAAGCCGATATTGATGGCGCGCTGGTTGGTGGCGCTTCCCTGAAGGCGGAAGATTTTCTGGCCATTTGTGAAGCGGCGAATCGCTAAAGATTATTTATAAATGGTTGCCTTGTTGGCAACTTGCAGGATGGAAAAATGGAAAGTGTAATTCTCGTAGTTCATGTGTTGGCGGCAGTTGCGATTATTGCCCTGATTCTGCTGCAGCAGGGCAAGGGTGCAGAGGCTGGTGCTTCATTTGGTGGCGGTGCCTCTCAGACTGTTTTCGGCAGTGCCGGTGGCGGTAACTTTTTTACCCGCGCTACAGCAATTCTGGCAACCATATTTTTTATTACCAGTTTTGGTTTGGCGGTTGTTGCCAAGCAAAAAGCCGGTATTACCGATCTGCCAGATATGCCTTCCGTGGAGTTTTCTGAGGAAGTTCCAGCAGCTGTTGAGGCTGGTGCTGATGAAGTAATTGGTGATATCCCTCAGGCGGAAACTTCTGTAAAATCGGCCGCCGGTGATATCCCGGCAGCAGAAATTCCTGCTACTGAGTAATTCTCTGAATATGCCTAGGTGGTGAAATTGGTAGACACGCCATCTTGAGGGGGTGGTGAGCGATAGCTCGTGCGGGTTCAAGTCCCGCCCTAGGCACCATACAAATAAAAAGCCCGGCTGTGAAAGCAGTCGGGCTTTTTTATTCCCACATATTCACGCGCTTTCATAGCGCGAGTTGAAGAGAATGGTACCAATCAGGCCTTGGTTGAGATGCCAGAGTCCCCGAGTCTTTCCACTCCTGAGAAAAGCAATGTCTGGCGAGTGCGGGCATCGATTGCCTCGTTTGCAAGTTCAACCGCCGGGTTAGAGGATGAGGCTCCAGAATTGGTGTTGTCATCCGGTTGGGCAATATTCAGGTAGGTGTTTGCCAGATTCTGCTGGTTGCGGGCGACAGCCAGCGTTTCTATGTCGCTGTTATCCAAGTCTGCATTGCGCAGGGTGGCCCGGGCAACAGGGCCGGGTTGATCAATTCCAAGCGCAGCTCTGGCCAGAGCTTGTTGAGAGCGATCCTCTGCGTTGTCTGCCACCTCTTGCCGGGTGACTTCACGGCTGATGCTGAGGTTGGGGGTTTCCAGAGTGATGGTGGCGCTGTTGTTGGAGCGATCACCAGTACTGACGTTATCTTCTGATGGGGTGATCTCAATGCTCAGGCGCGGCGCCGGTTCGCTGGGTTCCAGTGGGGTCAGCGGGACGGATTCCGGAGGCTGTTCGGGCGTGTCATCCGCGGGTGGGCCTGAATCGGGTGCTTGTCTCGGCGGTTGCTCCGGTGTGTCAGTTTCCAGTCGCTCCGGAGCTTGGCTTTGACGGACTCGAACCTCTGGTCGATCATCCGGTTCAGGGCGTGTCGACGATGGGTTGCTGGCTGGATTTACAGGAGGGCTCTCAGCCGCAGGATTGGGGCGGCTGGTGGCAAGAGGAATGGAAAAGCCGGCACCAGAAATATTCATGTTGGAATTATACGCCAAGGCTGCACGGGCCGTTATATTGTTGGGGTTTAAGAGGAACCGTGATTGGTCAATCCTGTCATAACCATTTGTCTGTTGAGTGTAACTAGTCAGTTATCGGTCCCGAGGTTGAAGGCTGTGTCTATACTGATTTGAGTCTTGGAAGAGGTGGTGGCAATGAAGTTGATCAAGTGGTTAATGATAGTAGGTATTGGTGGTCTCAATTCTGTGGCGGCATCGGCCGGTGATTGGGAGCATGGAGTGGGGGTCACCCTGACGGGGCTCAATGTGCAGGGTGAATCCGGCTTCGATACGGTGCTGTTATCGGGGCCACTGAATACCGATGTGCATCTGGATACCGGCACAATTGCCGAGCTGTTTGAGTCGGGTCTTAGTCTCGATGGTTTTTCCACCAACGGCGATCTGACATTCCGTTATTCGATCGACAAGCTGGAACTGGAAGATAAGGGCTCTGCCTCCGTTGGGCCACTAACCGCTTCGGCTGATATTACCTATTACACACTGGTGGCAGAAGGGTTGGTCGATTACACCTTTCACCGCTCGGGTAAGCATGCCTGGGGCGCCATTCTGGGCCTGCGCTATGGGGTTCAGGAATATGATACCGACATCGCCATTGGCGGTTTGACCGCTTTCGATGGGGCGGTGGATGAAGACAGGACCGATCTGTTGTTGGGGGTGAGTTACAACTACCAGATTTCACCGACCCTCACATGGAGCAATCAATTGGATTATGGCTTCAATAACTCCGATACGGTGCATTTTGTCACATCGCTGGATAAGACATTTGGCGAAAACTGGATGTTGAGAGGCTTGATTGATGTGAAAGACATCAATTTCGAGAAGCATTCTGAGGGCGATGACGATTGGTTTAAATACGATGTGACAGAAATTGCTGCCGGTTTTAGCCTGTTGTATCTGTATTGATCGGCAATCATGGAGCCTGTGTTCGGCTTGGGGGCAAATGGTGCGGGAGTGAAAAGGATATGGGGATGAAAAGGAGATGGAGAAGTTATGTCAGTTAAGGGTCTGGTGGTAGTGGTTGCCTCGCTTTGGTTTTGTGTGGCTTGTTCCAGTCCGCAAACTGTGGACATGGCACCACGAGTCTTGGATAAGCCGCGTTTATCGGAGGTGTCTGTTACGGCGCCGGGTTTTTATCTGGAGGCTGGTGATACCTTGAATTGGCGTCGGGACGTTATTGTTGTCGAAGGTGAGGTTATGCCGGGGGCCATTGAGCATGTCGAAGCGCGGCAGGTGCGTAACGTTTTTGAGCAGGGTTTTATGGCTCTTGGTTTTCCTGTCGTGCCGGGTAAAGGTGGCCGTTACGAAGTCGTGGCGGCAATCGTTCTCGGTGATTCTCCAGCTGGTGATGCGGTATTGGAGGTGGCTCAGCTCTACCCCTCTCTCGGGGCTTCTCCGGATCAGTTGCAGCAAGGTATGTTGTTGGTGGGGTTGGCCCGCCCGGGCAGTCGTCAGTTTCTCTGGCGCTCGGCCATACAGGGAGCTTTGCACCCGGAATTTTCTGCTGCCCAGCAACAGGAGCGAATTAAAGTGGTGATTGCTGACCTGCTGCAGGATATTCCGCGACGTTGATCATAACTGGGATTCAGCGGGCAGCAATTTCATCAGGTTGATGCTGAATCGATCCCACCAGGAGCTGTGGGGCTCCTTGTAAAAAGTTTTAATGTTGCCTTGGTTGCCGTGGCGGTGCCAAACGATCCGGTTGTCTTGCAGTTTTAATTCAAAGGCAATTTTCTTGATGTACTGGTCGAACTCCTCGGCCAGTTCGGTTGCGAGTTCTGGTGAATCCACAACCGCGCCAATTTCTGTATTTTCCACTACCGACCGCGGATCAAGATTCAGTGAGCCGATAAAAGCCGTCTTGCGATCCATTATAAAATATTTGGCGTGCAGGCTGGCTTTTGAACCCTTAAGTCCCTCTCGTGTGAGTCGGCTCTTATGGCGTTTAAAGTCCTGTCCCAGAGCTTCTTTGTCCAGCTCAAAAATTTCAACACCGGCCTTTAGCAGGCGCTTTCGGTACTTTGAATAACCGGCGTGAACTATGGGAACGTCATTGGATGTCAGCGAGTTGGTGAGTACTTTCACCTGAATTCCCCGGGCCTTCATGGCGGAGAAGAATTCCACCCCCTGTTTGCCCGGTACAAAATAGGGCGAAATAACCAGCAGTTCGCTCTGGGTGCCGGTGATATAGGGAGCCAGTTTCGGTGTCAGATGGAATTCAATCTGGTCGCGATCGGAGGATATTTTATTCGGGTGGTCGTAGAGTATCTCCACCTTGCCAGAGTGGTAGGGGGTGGTACCGGACTCGATTCGCTGAATGAACTCACTGTTGATCAGTCGCTGGATGTATTCGGAGTCTTTGTGCTCTTCGGCAAATTCCGCGACATAGTGTTCCACCGAGGCAAGTTCTTCGGGAGTGGTTTGCTTGGGTATTAATGTTGCCACCGGGTAGGCCAGCTGGTTGTTCCAGTAAAGATCGAATTCAGCAGAAATATCCAGTGCTCCCGGGCGGGTGATGGCGATGTCGAGGTCGCCAAACTCCATATTGGGGTCGGCAGAAAAATATTCGTCGCCAATGTTGCGGCCGCCGATAATGCCGATCTGGTTGTCGGCAATCATGGCTTTATTGTGGGAGCGTCGAGTGACGCTGCCAAAACGGGTAACAAATTGGCTGGTTCTGGCTTTGCCGCGGATAAAGGGGTTAAAGATCCTTATCTCTATGTTTTTGTGAGCATTGAGAATGGCCAGATTTTTGTCTCTGCCGGCCATGTCCATATCGTCCAATAGAACCCGTACCCGGACGCCTCGTTCAGCCGCTCGCCAGAGTTCTGAAGTCAGCAAGCCGCCGGCCAGATCGTTGTGGTACAGGTAGTATTGGATGTCGAGTGTCTCGCTGGAGAGTCGGGCGATGGCAATGCGGGCGACAAAGGCATTGACTCCGTCCTTCAGCAGTAGCAGGCCAGAGTCTTCGTCCGATACACTGTTTTTATTGCGCCATTCGTAGATGCCCTTTCCCAGTTGAGTGTGTGCCGTGTCTTTCATCGCGTATGAGGTTTTCTGTTGGTCGTTTTTGGGGAGGCTGCCGCAGGCTGAGGTCAGGCAGATGAGCAGGGCGCAAAACAGGCTGCGCCAGTGCCTGGGGGTGATGACATGATTGATCCGCAAGCCAGCGAGGCCCCAAGGAAAAGTAGTTGGCTGTGCCCATATCGTCATAAGTTGGTGCCCGAATGCATTCTATTATTGGAGTTTGTATGATCTTAGATTACATCACAGATGGTGCACAAACATAGATCGGGAAGGCGGTGATTTGAGCAGGGTGGGGCCCGGCCATTGAGGCCGGGCTGAGATGATGGGGTTATTTCTTCTTGGTGGTGGTCTTTTTCAAGTCCTTGAGGATTTTCTTTTGTTCGTCCATCAGTTTCTGGGCGACTTTCTTTTCTTCTTCGTAAGCCAGCTTCAGCAGGTTTTCCTGTGCTTTGGCAATGGCTCGGAAGTCCTTCACGGTTTTTTGGTAGCGCTTGCGAGTATCGTCATAGTCTTTTTTCAGGTCCTTCAGCGCCTGTTCCGCGCGTTTGGTGTTCAGCAGTTTTTCGCTGCGACTGCGCAGGTCCTTTTCGTAACTGCGTAACTTCTTGGTGGTATCACTCAGAAAACCTTCCAGCTTTTCTCTGGCTTCTTTATAGGACTGCTGGCTCTTGGCTTTCAGGTTTTGGGCTTTGCTGACTGAGCGTGGCGTCACGGTTTTTTTGCGGGCGCCTTTTTAGCAGCGGCCTTTTTGGCCGGTGCTTTCTTGGCGGGCGCCTTTTTCTTTGCTGGGGCTTTTTTGCTTGCCGCCTTTTTGGCCGGTGCCTTTTTTGCAGCGGTTTTCTTGGTTGCTGCTTTGGGCTTGGGTGCCGTGCTTTGTGTTGCTTGCGGCGTGGAGGGCTTGCTCTCGTTGGTGTTGGTTTGCTCTTCGTTCATGGTGGCTTCCTTGTTTGCATTGAAAGATGGTGGTGGCAGTTTGTGTAGCAATTTTAGAATACCGTGCCGCTAAATAAAGCTGCTTGTTCTGATATTAATCAACTCTTCCGCCTTCTTCTGCATCGCTGCTATTTTATTACTGTAAAAGAACAATTAAATGCCAACTTGGCCTTGACCGCTTGGTGCGGCTTCCCTATAATTCGCGTCCTCAGTTAGGGGGTCAGCCTCATTTGGTGAGGGACTTTAGCTGAGTCATGGATGCGGGGTGGAGCAGTCTGGTAGCTCGTCGGGCTCATAACCCGAAGGTCGTTGGTTCAAATCCAGCCCCCGCTACCAATTCATGAGTTGGTGAGATAGAGACGCTGACGCCCTCGGGCTCCTCTTTATCTGGGCGGCATGGCCGGCGAAGGTCGTTGGTTTAGATTCAGTCTCCGCTACCAATTTTCATAGATCTGTGAAGTTTGCAGGTCGGGCCGGGCAAGTGTTGTTGTGCCGGCAGTCAAAGGCCCCTCTTTAGGGGTTTTTTTGTATCTGGAGTTTGGTGCGGCGAGAGTCGTACATGTTGGATGGGCCTTGAGCCCATTTTTTGTTTTTGGGGCTCGCGCTCTTCGAAACGTTGTTAGCGGATCGCAGGGGCAGGGCACGGAATGGGTATTGAGTGATGGCATCTAAGCACGATCAGTTGACAGAAATGCTGACTCCTGTAGTCAAATCTTTGGGGTGTGAACTCTGGGGTTTGGAGTATTTCTCTCAGGGGCGTCACAGCACCTTGCGTCTTTATATAGATAAGGAGGGCGGTGTTGGTCTGACGGAATGTGAGTCTGTCAGTCGCCAGGTCAGTAGTGTGCTGGATGTGGAAGATCCGATTGCCGGTGAGTACACCCTGGAGGTGTCTTCGCCGGGCATGGATCGTCCGCTCTATACTCTTGAGCAGTTTGCTCGCTATAGCGGTGAGCAGGTAAACATCAAATTGCGTTCGGCCTTTGAAGGGCGTCGCAAGTTTTCCGGTGTTTTGCGCGGCGTCGAATCTGACGAAGTGCTGGTTGTGGTGGATGAGCATGAATATCTTCTGCCCATTGAATTGATTGAGAAAGCTAATATTGTGCCCCGTTTTTAACGGATTATGTTGATAAGTGCGGTTGAGTGAGGCATACGCATGAGCAAAGAAATTTTGTTGGTCGCCGAGGCGGTTTCAAATGAAAAAGGTGTCGATCAGGGCGTTATTTTTGAAGCTATTGAGCTGGCTCTGGCCACTGCAGCTAAAAAACGCTACGACGAAGAGTCCACCATTGAGGTTGTGATTGATCGCAAGACTGGCGACTACGTCACCACAAGAAGCTGGGAAGTGGTTGCAGATGATGTGCTGGCGGAATTGGGCACTCAGCTGACCACCGAAGAAGCGGCGGAAAAAGACTCTGATCTGAAGGTGGGCGATATCTACCAGGAAGTCGTAGAAAACGTTGAGTTCGGCCGTATTGCTGCCCAGACCGCCAAACAGGTTATTGTGCAGAAGGTTCGTGAAGCCGAGCGTGCACAGATTGTTGAACTCTATCGTGATCGTGTGGGTGAACTGATCAGCGGTACCGTGAAAAAAGTGACCCGTGACAGCATCATTGTTGATTTGGGAAATAATGCGGAAGGCTTGTTGCCCCGTGATCAACTGGTTGGCCGTGAAGTATTTCGCATGGGCGATCGGGTGCGTGCGCTGCTGCTGGATATTCGTACCGAGACGCGTGGTCCACAGCTGTTCTTGTCGCGCTCCTGTCCGGAAATGCTGATTGAGCTGTTCAAGATTGAAGTGCCGGAAATATCCGAGCAGGTCATCGAGCTTAAGGGTGCTGCCCGTGATCCAGGGTCTCGCGCCAAGATCGCCGTAACCACCAATGATGGTCGCATTGATCCAGTGGGTGCCTGTGTGGGTATGCGTGGTTCACGTGTTCAGGCGGTTTCCAATGAGTTGGGTGGTGAGCGCATTGATATCGTGATGTGGGACGATAACGTGGCTCAGTTTGTTATCAATGCCATGGCGCCGGCCGAGATTGAATCCATTGTGGTTGATGAAGATGCCGGTTCCATGGACGTTGCCGTCGACGAAGAAAACCTGGCTCAGGCCATTGGCCGTAGCGGTCAAAATGTACGTCTGGCCAGTGAGCTGACCCAGTGGTCCATCAATGTAATGAGCATTGAAGACTGGCAGGCCAAGCAGGAAGAAGAGGCTGGCAGCAGTATCGAGTTGTTTATGAATGCCCTCGATGTGGATGAGGACGTGGCTGGCGTTTTGGCGGAAGAAGGTTTTACCACGCTGGAAGAAGTAGCTTACGTACCATTGGAAGAAATGGCAGAAATCGATGGCTTCGATGAGGACATCGCCGGTGAATTGCGCAGCCGCGCCAAGGATGCCCTGTTGACTCAGGCTCTGGCTACCGAAGAGCAGCTCGATACCGAGCCTGCTGAAGATCTTCTGACTATGGAAGGCATGGATAAGCATCTGGCCTACTTGCTGGCGAGCCGTGGTGTGATCACCATGGACGACCTGGCTGAGCAGGCGGTGGATGAGTTGCTGGATATTGAAGGCATGGATGAAGAGCGTGCCGCAGCATTGATTATGAAGGCGCGCGAGCCGTGGTTCGCAGAGGCGCAGGACGAGGACAATCAGTAACTACTGAGGACGAGGAAAGAACATGGCAGAAGTAACCGTTAGTGAACTGGCCAAGTCAGTAGGTGCCTCGGTAGAGCGCCTGTTGAAACAAATGGCAGAGGCGGGCCTCAAGCATACTGATGAGAATGCGTTGGTGTCCGATGAAGAAAAGAAAACCCTGCTGGCTTATCTGAAGACCCAGCATGGTGAGTCCACAGAGACTCCCAAGAAAATTACCCTGAAGCGTAAAACTACGACCACCCTTAAGACGGGCAGTGGTGCCTCTCGCAAGACGGTCAATGTCGAAGTGCGTAAAAAACGTACTTTTGTGAAACGCGATGCAGAAGAAGTTGTCGAAGAAGCGCCACAGGCTGAAGTAGAACAGCCGCAAGAGGCTCCTGAGCAGCCAGCGCCTGAGCCGGTCAAGGTTGAGGAAGCGCCTAAAGCTGAGCCTTCAGTGGATGATATTCTGGCCAATGCAGAGAAAAAGCGTATTGCGGCGCTGGAAGCCCGTCGCCAGAAAGAGGAAGAAGAGCGTCAGCAGGCTGAGCAGAAGCAACAGTCGGCTGAAAAACCTGTCGAAGATCCTGTGCAGCAGCGTGCTGCCGCCGAAGCTGAAGCCTTGAAAGCCCAGCAGGAAGAGGAGAAAGGCAAGCATGGCAAGAAGAAAGAGAAGCCTGTTGATGCCATCGATGAGGTTGATGAAATTGAAGAGCAGCGTAAGAAAGCTGCTAAGCCTGCCAAAAAGCTGGGCAATAAAAAGACCAGTAAGTCTGATTTGCTTCACGAGCTGGATGAAATGGAAGAGCTGGAGCGCGATGACGAGCCGGCCAAGCCAGCCAAACGCAAGTCTGCGCCCCGCAAGGCCATCAAGCTGAGCAATAAGCATGGCTTTAAACGACCCACAGGAAAAATAGTGCACGAAGTAGAAATTCCAGAAACCATTACCGTTGCCGATCTGGCGCAGCGTATGTCTGTCAAAGCCGGTGAAGTGGTTAAAAACCTGATGAAGATGGGTACCATGGCGACCATGAATCAATCCCTTGATCAGGAAACTGCTCAACTGGTGGTTGAGGAGATGGGCCACAGTGCCAAGCTGCTGAGTGGCAACGAAGTGGAAGAGTCCCTTGAGCAAGCCATTGCTCATGAAGGTGATATGGAAGCTCGCGCACCGGTCGTTACCGTTATGGGTCACGTTGATCACGGTAAGACCTCACTGCTCGATTACATTCGCAACACCAAAGTGGTGTCCGGCGAGGCTGGCGGTATTACCCAGCACATTGGTGCCTACCGCGTACAAACCGAGAAGGGCGAGATTGCGTTTCTGGATACCCCGGGCCACGCCGCCTTTACCTCTATGCGTGCCCGCGGTGCCCAGTGTACCGACGTGGTGATTCTGGTTGTGGCTGCCGATGATGGCGTTATGCCGCAAACCGAAGAAGCGGTTCAGCATGCCCGTGCTGCTGGCGTGCCTATCGTGGTTGCGGTCAACAAGATTGATAAAGAAGCGGCCGATCCGGAGCGCGTTAAGAACGAGCTGTCTGCCAAAGAAGTGATCCCGGAAGAGTGGGGTGGTGATACTCAGTTTATCCACGTATCTGCTCACACCGGTGAAGGTATTGATGAGCTGCTGGAGGCGGTGTCCCTGCAGGCAGAAATGCTGGAACTGGAAGCCCCTGTCGGTGTTCCCGGTCGCGGCGTGGTGATTGAATCCCGCATGGACAAGGGTCGTGGTGTGGTTGCGACTGTTCTGGTGCAAGCCGGCGAGCTGAAAGGCGGTAATATTATGCTGGCTGGTCAGAGCTATGGTCGCGTGCGCGCTATGACCAATGAGCTGGGCAAGAAAGTCAAAGAAGCGGGCCCGTCTACTCCGGTAGAAATTCTGGGTCTGGACAGTCCTCCGGAGGCAGGTGAAGAATTTGTTGTGGTGGCCGACGAGCGTAAAGCCCGTGAAGTGGCTAACTTCCGCGCCGAGAAAGAGCGCGAAGCCCGTCAGCAACGTCAGCAAGCGGCCAAGCTGGAGAACATGTTTGCCGGTATGGGCGCAGGTGAGAAGAAGATTCTGCCTGTGGTTCTGAAAACCGACGTGCGCGGTTCTCTGGAAGCCATTCAGTCTGCCCTGATGGATATCGGTAACGATGAGGTTCAGGTCAATGTGATTGTGTCCGGTGTCGGTGGCATTACCGAGAACGACGTCAATCTGGCATTGACCTCTAACGCGATTGTGCTGGGCTTTAATGTCCGTGCCGATGCCTCTGCCCGTAAACTGGCTGAGCGTGAGTCCATCGAGATTCGCTACTACAGCATCATTTATCAGCTGTTGGATGAGGTGAAAGGTGCGCTGGCTGGCATGCTCGAGCCTGAGCGTATTGAAGAGATTGTTGGTATTGCCGACGTGCGTGAAGTATTCCGTTCGCCCAAGTTTGGTCAGGTGGCTGGTTGTATGGTGGTTGAGGGTACCGTGTACCGCAACAAGCCGATCCGTGTACTGCGCGACAATGTGGTGATCTTTGAAGGCGAGTTGGAATCTCTGCGCCGCTTTAAAGACGACGTGGCCGAAGTACGCAGTGGTACCGAGTGTGGTATCGGTGTTAAGGACTACGACGTTAAGGTTGGCGATCAAATCGAAGTGTTTGATGTAAAAGAGGTTGCGCGCGAGCTTTAAGTCGCGCGGAGAAGTAGAGACCTATGGCAAGAGAATTTAATCGTACCGATCGTCTGGCCGACGCTATTCAGCGTTTTCTGGCTCAGGCGATCCAGTTTGAAGTGCGCGACCCGCGAGTTGGTATGGTCAATATCAACGACGTAGAAGTCAGCCGCGATCTGTCTCACGCCAGAGTCTATGTGACTTATGTGGATCGGGAAACCGATGCGGAAATCGAAGAGTCTACCCAGGCTCTGAACAAGGCGTCCGGCTTTTTGCGCTCAATGTTGGCCAAAGAGCTGGATATCCGCATGACACCACGTTTGAATTTTATCTATGACAAGACGTCCGTGAAGGGGCAGGCCTTGTCATCCCTGATTGATCGGGCTGTGGCTCAGGATCAATCCCGCTCCGACGACGAGCAATAACCTCCATGGGGCGCAGACGAGCCAAAGGTCGTGCCGTGCACGGCGTTTTGTTATTGAACAAACCTCAGGGTGTGACGTCTAATGGTGCGCTGCAGATGGCGAAACGGCTGTTTTTTGCGGCCAAGGCCGGTCACACCGGCAGTCTTGATCCGCTGGCTACTGGCGTGTTGCCTCTGTGTTTTGGTGAGGCCACCAAGTTTTCCCAGTTTTTGCTTGATGCTGATAAGCGTTATCAGGTGACTTATCGCTTGGGTGCTTTTTCGACCACGGGTGATAGTGATGGTGAGTTGCTGGACCCGGTTGATGCCTCGGCCATTACGCTGCAATCAGTGGCAGATGCTCTGGCAGATTTTGTAGGCACCATTCAGCAGGTGCCCCCGATGTATTCGGCGTTGAAGCATAATGGTCAGCCGCTCTACAAACTGGCCCGTCAGGGGATTGAAATTGAACGTGACGCTCGGGAAGTGACCGTTTACTCAGCCGATATTCTTGATTTCAGGCCGGGTGTCGAGGCGGAAGTCGACGTCGACGTGCACTGCAGTAAGGGGACTTACATTCGCAGTATTGGCGAAGATCTCGGTCACAAGCTAGGCTGTGGTGCCCATGTGGTAAAACTGCACCGCACTCAGGCCGGCCCATTTGAGGTGGCCGATACCATTACCCTTGATGCGCTGGAGACCGAGCGCGGTGAGGACCGGGCCGAGACTCTGGATCACCATCTGCTGGCGGTGGATGCCCCGGTGGCAAGCTTGCCGAGACTGGATCTGCCGGAAGATTCAGCCTACTACTTCAAGCAGGGCAACCCGGTAATGGACTCTCAGGTCTATCGCATTGGCGATGAAGGTGATATGGTTCGCGTTTTTGTCGACCAAGGTCCTTTTTTAGGGGTTGGTGTGATCGACGATGAGGGGCGCATTGCGCCGAAGCGGCTGGTCGTTATGTAACTGTTAAGTTGCAAGGGTCGCCGTTGCAAGAATTGCGCTGTCTGGTTCTGATTTTAATCGGTGCCGGGCAACACAATAAGCCGGTTTAGGTCGGCTTTTATGAGTAGCCAGTCTGTAAATATGCACGGATGTGGCTGAATTTATTAAGCATATTAAGAGGAAAATATCATGGCATTGAATGCTGCTGAAAAAGCTGAAATCGTAAAAGAGTATCAGCAATCCGAAGGCGATACCGGTTCTCCAGAAGTGCAAGTTGCTCTGTTGACTCACAACATCAACAAGCTGCAAGGTCACTTCGCGGACAACAAGCAGGATCACCACTCTCGTCGTGGTCTGATCCGCATGGTAAACCAGCGTCGTAAGCTGCTGGACTACCTGAAAGGTAAAGATGCCTCTCGCTACTCTTCTCTGATCCAACGCCTGGGTCTGCGTCGATAAGCGATTCAAAGTGCCCGCATTAGCGGGCACTTTGCTATTTATTGTTCTGTCAGCGCCTGATTAACTCATGCAGAGTGCAGTCCATGTTGCGAGCAAACCCAATTGATTTCGCTGGAAATTGCTTGGGTTTGCTCACAATCTTCGTACGAGACTGTGGCAAGTTGTTAAACGGGTCTAAGACTGAATAGATTGAATTAAACGCAATAGAAGAAAAGGAAAATATTGTGAATCCCGTAGTTAAAACGTTTCAATATGGTGGCGAGACTGTCACTTTAGAAACCGGCCGCATTGCCCGTCAGGCAACCGGTGCGGTTATGGTTACCATGGGTGATACCCAGGTGCTGGTTACTGTTGTAGGTGCCAAGAGTATGCGCGAAGGTCAGGACTTCTTCCCGCTGTCTGTGCACTACATCGAGAAAGCCTACGCGGCTGGCAAGATCCCTGGCGGTTTCTTTAAGCGCGAAGGTCGTCCGAGCGAGAAAGAAACTCTGACTTCCCGCCTGATCGATCGCCCGATCCGTCCGCTGTTCCCTAACGGCTTTATGAACGAAGTACAGGTTGTCTGTACTGTGATGTCCGCCAACAAAGACGTTGATCCGGATATCGCTGCCATGATCGGTACCTCTGCGGCGCTGGCTATTTCCGGCATTCCGTTTAACGGCCCAATTGGTGCCGCTCGTGTGGGTTACACCCAGGCTGACGGTTACCTGCTGAACCCAACCTATTCCGCTCTGGAAACTTCTGAGCTGGATATGGTGGTTGCCGGTACTCAGGACGCGGTACTGATGGTTGAATCCGAAGCCAAAGAGCTGCCGGAAGACATTATGCTGGGTGCTGTTCTGTACGCTCACCAGGAGCTGCAGGCGGTTGTTCAGGCGGTTAACGAGCTGGCCAAAGAAGCGGCCAAGCCCACTTGGGAGTGGACTGCCGAGCCACAGAACGAAGCCCTGAAAACTGCTGTTGCCGATGCTTTCGGCGCCCAGATCAAAGAAGCTTACAAAATCACCGACAAGATGGAGCGCTACGGCCGTTTGGGCGAGCTGCGCACCGCTGCGGTTGAGCAGCTGGCTACTGAAGAAGTGAGCGGTGATGAAGTTGCTGGCGTATTCAGCAAGCTGGAAAAACAAACGGTACGTCAGTCTGTGGTTGCCGGTGAGCCACGCATCGATGGTCGTGACACCAAAACTGTTCGTCCTATAGCTGTGGAAGTGGGCAGTCTGCCTAAAACTCACGGTTCTGCATTGTTTACCCGTGGTGAGACTCAGGCCATCGTTGTTGCGACTCTGGGTTCTGCCCGTGACGCGCAGATGATCGATGCACTGGAAGGCTCCCGTCGTGACCCATTTATGCTGCACTACAACTTTCCTCCCTACTCTGTGGGTGAAGCGGGTCGTATGGGTGGCACAGGCCGTCGTGAGATTGGTCATGGTCGTCTGGCTCGTCGTGGTGTCGCTGCGGTACTGCCTACCGAAGAAGAATTTCCATACACCATCCGCGTTGTCAGTGAGATCACCGAGTCCAACGGTTCTTCCTCCATGGCCTCCGTATGTGGTTCCTCTCTGGCACTGATGGATGCTGGTGTACCGTTGAAAGCACCGGTTGCCGGCATTGCCATGGGTCTGGTGAAAGAAGACAACGGCTTTGCGGTCCTGACTGACATTCTGGGTGACGAAGATCACCTGGGTGACATGGACTTTAAAGTGGCCGGTACTGCCGACGGTATCACTGCTCTGCAGATGGATATCAAGATCGAGGGTATCACCGAAGAGATCATGGATATCGCTCTGGAGCAGGCTCTGCACGCTCGTCTGCACATCCTGGCTGAGATGAACAAGGTGATCGACAAGTCTCGTGACGGCGTTGCCGACACCGCGCCTCAGTTCGAAACCATCAAGGTTCACCCAGACAAGATCCGCGATATCATTGGTAAGGGCGGTGCGACCATTCGCTCCATCACCGAGGAAACCGGCGCATCTGTCGATATCGATGACGATGGTACCGTGAAGATCTACGGCGAAGATCAGGACTCTCTGAAGGCGGCTCTGGATCGCATTGGTGAGATTACTGCCGAAGCTGAAATCGGTGAGATCTATGAAGGCAAGGTTGTTCGTATCGTCGACTTCGGTGCTTTTGTTAACTTCCTGCCTGGTAAAGATGGTCTGGTGCACATCTCCCAGATTGCTGAAGAGCGTGTCAACAGCGTTTCTGATTATCTGGAAGAAGGCCAGATGGTGCGCGTTAAGTGTCTGGACGTTGACCAGCGCGGTCGTATCAAACTGTCCATCAAAGAGGCCAAGGCCGAGGAAGCGACTGAAGAGGCTCCTGCCGCTGAAGCGCCAGTCGAGTCTGCCCCTGAGCAAGGTGAAGAATAAACTTAATTCTTTGTCCTGTTTCGAGAGCCCGCATTAGCGGGCTCTTTTGTTTCTGCGGTATGATAATCAGCTTTCAATGAGTACTTCGGTGGCACCGAAAAATAAGTATGCGCGTTTTTCCTTTATTCTTGTTTGGTTTGCTGGCAGTCGCAGTGACGGCAGAACCCGTTAAGCAACAAAAGCCTCAGTATGACCTAGTGTACAGTGTGCAAGTGGCCACTTATCAGTATGCCGACTACGGACAGCGCATTGCTTCACAGTACCAGGAGATTCCGTTTCTTTGTCGTGTTCGCGATAACGGTTTGTTCGCCCTCTATTACGGTGTTTTTGAGACCCACGCCGACGCCAAGCTGCACCTGCGCGACTACGCGTTGTTTTCTGATTTGAATGCCTATGTGGTGAAGTTGCGCAAGGTATCGTTTGAGCCCTGTGCACAGTTGGGACAACAGATTAAAGAGTCAAAGGCTAAGGCGTTCAGTCGCCGCGACTGCAGCGACTGCGATGTGGAAGGTCTGGTCGAATCGTTCTTGCCAGAGATGGACGTGATTCCCCAGTAGCGAGTCTTTACAGGAAGATATGCTCGGCGTCTGGAAATACGCCGGTTTTGACATCATTGACGTATTTCTCCAGTGCGCCCGGAATGTCCTTGGCTTCCACCAGAAAGTTCTTGGAAAATTTCGGTGGTTGTTCTGTCAGGCCCAAAATGTCGTTAATCACCAGTACCTGTGCGTCGGTTTCGGTACCGGCACCAATGCCAATGGTGGGCATGCTGACGGCATCGGTAATCTTCTTGGCCAGAGTGCTGGGTACGCATTCCAGTACCAACAGATCGGCTCCGGCGGCATCCAGAGCCATGGCGTCTTCGAGTATCTCGTTGGCCTTGGCGTCATCGCGGCCCTGAACCCGGAAACCTCCCAGCTTATTGACGGACTGAGGTGTCAGCCCCAGATGAGCACAAACCGGAATGCCCCGGTCACTGAGCATTTGCACGGTATCCACCAGCCAGGCTCCGCCCTCCAGTTTTACCATGTGGGCGCCGGCCTGCATGATGCGAGTGGCATTGGTGAGTGCTTGCTCGGGAGTGGCGTAGGTCATAAACGGCATGTCACCCATAATCAGGGATTTGTCGTTGCCCCGTTTAACCGCTTCGACGTGATAGATCATTTGTTCCATGGTGACTGGCACGGTGCTGTCATAACCCAGTACGGTCATACCCAAACTGTCACCCACGAGCAATACTTCTACACCGGTTTTCTTGGCCATGGCGGCCATTGGAGCGTCATAGAGGGCGACGGTGGCGAACTTGATTCCCTCCTGCTTCATTTTACGCAGGGTCAGGGTAGTAATGGCTTTGGTCAGGCCACCGGTGGTGGCAGGGGTTCCATAGGGCATAGTCATATCGCTCTGGTGGTTACATCTGGGGTTGTATATGGCGTTACAGCGTCGGTGTCGGGTTGTAGTAGTGGCGACCACTTTTGATGGTCAGCATAAACTCCACCAGCTGTCGGTAGTGATCCGGGTTGGATGCCAGATCCAGTTCTGCCGCATTGACGATCAGCAGTGGTGCCTTGTCGTAAAAGTGAAAGAACTCCATGTAGGCGTCATTAAGTGCTGTCAGATAGCCGCTGTCAATGTTTCTTTCCGCGGGTACGCCCCGCATCTGAATGCGTTCCAGCAGGATATCGTTGGGGGCCTGCAAGTAGATCACCAGATCCGGTTCGGGGGCATCAATGGTGAGGCGGTCGTAGACCTGGTCGTAGATGGCCAGTTCGTCTTTATCCAGTGTTACCTGGGCAAATAGCCGATCCTTGTCCATTAGAAAGTCGGCAACGTGATTGGTTTCAAACAGATCTTCCTGACGCAAATCCTGAATCTGTTGGGCCCGCTGAAACAGAAAAAACAGTTGGGTGGCCAGCGCCGAGTTTTTTGGGTTTTTGTAAAAGCGCTCCAGAAAGGGGTTCTCCTCGGCTCTTTCCAGTAGCGTGTTGTAGCCGAGCGTGGCGGCCAGATTGTGGGTCAAGGTGGTTTTCCCGACGCCTATGGCGCCTTCAACGGCAATAAAGCGGGGGAGGTCCATGGCGTCAATTTGCAGATCAAAACCTTGGGTCACAATGGTTCCTGTTGTTGTCAGTGGTGGTTGTCAATGGTGGGTGTTAGTTGTCATCCAGTGGCCAGATGCCTTGTTTGGGGCATTGCTGTAACAGGCTGGCTAGGGTGTCACCCGAGGGCAGCGTCAGATTGGGGTCTATGTCTGCCAGAGGGTATAGCACAAAGCTTCTATTGGGTAGCTCTCTGTGGGGAACGGTGAGTCTTTCTGTCTGTATCTGTCGCTGGCCATAAAGCAGTAAGTCCAGATCCAGCGTGCGTGCCCCCCAGCGCTGTTGGCGCACCCTCAGGTGGCGGTTTTCTATGGCCTGCAGCTGATCCAGCAGGTCGTGGGCTTCCAGTTCTGTGGTGATGGCCGCGGCAGCATTGATGTAGTCCGGTTGATCCTGTGGGCCCATGGGACTGCTGCCGTAGAGTCTGGAGCTTTGCACCAGCTTGGTGGCTGGGATCTGGTCCAACTCCTCAAGAGCACTTAGAACCTGTTCTGCGGGAGTTTCCAGATTGCTGCCGAGGCCTATGTATGCCGTGACTCGTGTCATGGGTTGATGGCTGTCAGTGATTGCTGGGCTGTTGCTTGGTGTTGGTTTTGCGCCGGCGTGGGCGACGTCGCTTGTTGCCGCCGCTGCCCTTGAGTTGTGATGCCATTTGTTCGCGCTCTTCTGCAGGGGCCTCCTGCAGTTTGGTCCACCAATCCCCCATCTTGTTCAGTGGTTCGCCGGCTTGCTCACGCAATAGCAGGAAATCATAGGCGGCGCGGAAGCGGGGGTGTTCCATGACTTTTAATGAGCGTACACCCTGGGGTTTTTCCAGTCGGTACTGCAACTCCCAGATTTCCCGCATGCTTTGGGTGAAGCGTTTGGGTATGGCGGTGGCTTGGATCTGAGCGCTGATGGCCTTCTGGGCCGCAAGCTGGTGAGCTCGGGCGGGGTGTTCGCCTTTATCCTTTAATTGTTGCTCCTTCTGCTGTACCGCAGGCCAGAGCATGGCGGCAAAGATAAACGCCGGTGTCACTCGAAGTTCCCGTTTGATGCGCTTATCGGTGTTGGCCATGGCCTGATCGATCAGATCAAAGGCAAAGGGCTGGTCCTTGTCCAATGCTTCGGCTGCTGACGGAATCAGGTATTGCAGCAGCTTGTAGTCCTGCAGGCCCTTGAGGCAGGCGCGGCCATAGCCGCCCATAAACAGCTTCAGGGTTTCATCGAAGCGCCGTGCGGCTGGAATGTTATGCAGTAGCTCGCCCAGCTGCAGGATGGGTTTGGCTGTGGCTGGGTCGATATGGAAATCCAGCTTGGCGGCAAAACGCACGGCGCGTAGCATGCGAACCGGGTCTTCTTTGTAGCGCTCACCGGGATTGCCGATGATCCGTATCTTGCGTCGGGCAATGTCCTGCATACCGCCGGTGAAATCGTATACCGAGAAATTTTCGCTGGTGTAGTAGAGGGCGTTGACAGTGAAATCGCGACGCACGGCGTCAGAGCGGATATCGCCATAGACGTTGTCGCGCAGCAGCATGCCGGACTCGGAGCGAGAGGCTTTGGCCTTGCCGGCGTCTTCATGGTGATGGGCGCGAAAGGTGGTAACCTCGATGATTTCACGGCCAAAGCGCACATGCACAATTTTGAAGCGACGGCCGATGATGCGCGAGTTGCGAAATAGCTGTTTGACCTGCTCCGGTGTGGCGTCGGTGGCTACGTCAAAGTCTTTGGGGTGGCCTCCGAGCAGAATGTCTCTGACCCCGCCACCGACCAGATAGGCCTCATGGCCTGACTGATTCAGGCGTTGCATAACCTTCAGGGCGGATTTACTGATGTTTCGGCGTGAAATATTGTGCTTTTCGCGCGGAATGATATTCAGTCTGACTTTGGGGGCGGATTTTGAGAAGTAGCTGGCCAGCTTTTTTAGCATGATGTTATCTTTTCTCCGGCCTCGGTGGATTGATCGTGGGCCGAACCGTGGTTAGTGGCTGTGAATGAAAGGCCCGAAGTTTACCATGGGTCGATCAAAAATGGGGTGTTTGCGAGGTGGAATGTTACAGGTGGGCCAGAAAGCAAAACGGGAAGGCCAAGGCCTTCCCGTTGATAGAATTTTGAGCAGCCTGAACGTTGCAGTCGCAAGCGTTCGCTTCTCCGGCAAACTCTAATTAGTCAGTTGTTACGTATTTGTTATTTTTAAGTAACTCTAATAACTATTTTTATTATTCAAGTTTTTGGTTTTTATTATTTTTGTAGTTTTGTTTTTATTATTATTGTCAATTAAAGCTTTTTTATTATTGTTTTATTTCGTTTTTATTATTTGTTGTTCTTATTATGCGGATCTATATAGCAGTCCGCGTGCCAACTTTTAAAATGTCTTATTTATCAATGGGTTATATTTTCTTTGGGTGTTTTTATTTGGATTTGCTATTAAAACCCGTTACTTATTGTGTCGTAAATCGTTACGAATGTGTGATTGGGGTAACACTTTGTGTGCGCCTGTTACGAGGGTAACGGGTAACAGATGGACGAGGCACCAAACGGGGGCGGAAATACAGCAAGGCGCTATCAATTCGAAGGGGAGCCCGATACAGGATGACCCGCGATCAGGCGTTTTTGGCAGAACTTTTCTTTCTCGGAATGCCAAGGCGCTGGCGTCTTTCCCAGAGGCATTTGCGGCTGACGCCCAGTTTGCGCGCCAGTTCGGTCTCGCTCATGGTGTCCTGATTTTCCAGAACAAAACGCTGGAAGTAGTCCTCCAATGACAGATCTTCGGCGGGATCGGTGCTTTCCGAGCTGAGGCTGTCGAGCTGCTGTCGAGCGTTATTGGGCTCGATGCCGGCCTCCCTGAGATTGATCAGGTCCAGTTCGATATCCAGCAGGTCGTGGCTGATTTCACGTTCATCTTCACAGAGGATCACGGCACGCTGAATCGCGTTTTCCAGTTCCCGGACATTGCCGGGCCAGGTATAGGTGGTGATGGCCTGAATGGCTTCCGGTGATAATTGCAGGCTTGGTTTGCCCATCTCTTCGCAGTAGCGCTGCAGAAGGTTGGTGGTGAGCGCCAGAATGTCTTTGCCACGATCGCGCAGGGGCGTCAAAGTGAGTTGCAGGACGTTAATGCGGTAGTAGAGGTCTTCCCGGAACTTGCCTTCTTTACAGAGTTTATGCAGGTCGCGGTGAGTGGCTGCTACCAAGCGCACATCCACTTTTCTCGATTCAATCGAGCCGATGGGGCGCACTTCGCCTTCCTGTAGCACCCGGAGCAGTCGGGCCTGAGCTTCCAGCGGCAATTCACCAATTTCATCGAGAAACAGAGTGCCTCCGTCGGCCGCTGCAATCAGGCCCTCGCGCTGACTGGCTGCCCCGGTAAAAGCCCCTTTTTCGTGACCAAACAGTTCGGATTCGATCAGGGTTTCGGGAATGGCGGCGCAGTTCACCGATATCATGGGATTCGAACTGCGCGGGCTCTCCTGATGCAGGGCCTTGGCCGCCAGTTCCTTACCGGTACCGGTTTCACCATGGATCAGTACCGAGGCACTGGTGGGGGCAACTTTGTGGATGCGGCTGTAGAGCTTTTGCATGGCAGGGCTGTCACCGATCATGCCGGGCGCCTTGGCTTTGGGCGGTTGCTCCGGGGCCTGTCTGGCCACGGTTCGCGCTTTACTGAGCACCCGTTTGACTGCGCTGATCATCTCTTCGTGATCGAAGGGTTTGGCAATGTAGTCGACAGCGCCGAGGCGCATGGAGTCCACCGCCGAGCGCAAGCTGGCGTAGCTGGTCATGATCAGTACCGGAATCTGGCCGGCCAGTTCTATCAGATCTGTGCCGGGGGCCCCCGGGAGGCGCAGGTCGCTGATGATCAGATTGTAATCGCTGAAGTTGTGTTTGCTGGTGGCTTCGGTAACCGAGGCCGCCTCACGGACATCAAAGCCGTTGCGCTCAAGTAATTTGCGCAGTGCGGTGCGAATGATGTCTTCGTCTTCAACGATCAGTATTTTGCTCATGCTGGTGCCGATATCTTTGCTGTTTGTTACCTATGGTAAGTGTTACCTGTGAGGGTGTTACTTTCAAGAGGTTGTTACAGGTAACAATGGAAATTTGATGGTGAATCGGGTGCCCTGTGTTTGTCCCGGTGGCGGGCTGTCGATTTCAATATGGGCTTTATGCTGTTCGGCGATACTGTACACCATTGCCAGGCCCAGGCCGGTGCCTTCCCCCGGTTCCTTGCTGGTAAAGAAAGGCTCGAACACCTGAGGTTGCTGTTCTTCGCTGATACCACTGCCTTCGTCGGTAATCTCAAGCACAGTGTATGGCGGCTGCAGTTCCGAGGCGACCGTGACGCGATCTCCTTCGTTGCTGGCGTCCCGGGCATTGGACAGCAGGTTGATAAATACCTGAATCAACCTCTGGGAATCACCGGTAATGCGGTGCTCCGGATCAATGTTGTTGATGTACAGCACCTGAGTCTTGTTTTTGTCCAGTGACAGCAATTGGATGGCTTCCTCTGCGCAGTGGCGCAGGGTGACACTTTCAAGCTGGGTGTCGGAGTGTTGCCCGGAATGGGAAAAGGTCACCAGAGACTGAACGATACGGCTGATGCGCTCGGTTTGGCCGACGATCTGGGCCGAGGTTTCCTGAATGTCGTCTGTCTCGGTTTCGTATTTGAGGTTTTGCGCAAGGCAGGCGATGCCCGTGACCGGATTGCCGATTTCATGTGCCACCCCGGCGGCCAATCGACCGATGGACGCCAGTCGTTCGCTGTGAATCAGCTCCTGCTCCAGTCGTTGGATTTCGGTGGTGTCTTCCAGCAGGATGACCTGATTGTCATCGCCGCTGTTGGCCGGGGTGCGGATATTCGCCTTGTGCAGACTTAGCCAGTGCTTGTTGCCGGCAATGCTGACCTGACGATTGTGCTCGTGATCTGAGGGAGATTCGGTAAAGTCGCTGATCAGTTGGTTCCATGGTGACGGCAGGCTCTCAAGGCTCGAGCCGATGGTGGCTTCCGCGGAAATACCGGTGAGCTTTTCCATGGCCCGGTTCCACATCAGGATCTCGGTGTCGCGGCCCAGTGAGCAGGTTGCCAAGGGCAGGCGCTCCAATGTGTTGCGGTGGAATAATCGCAGGTCGTCGAGTTCCGCCGCCATACCGGTCAGTTGGTTGCGGTACTCGGACAGGCGCGATTCAATCAGATTGATGTCGGTGCTGCCTTTGCCCTCGGGCAGGCTGTAGGGGATGTGGCGGTTCACCAGTTCCGTAGCCATGGTGGTACCCATCAGCCCGGAAAGGTTGATTTCCAGTTGGTCGCGCAGGCGTCTCAGGGCGTAGGGGCGGCGTTCGCTGGGAGACAGTTTGAGATCTTCCAGGGCGCGCATGACTTCCAGATTGGCGTCTTTGTCACCGAGCGATTGTGCCAGCTGATCGACAAAATCCTGGACGCTGTGAAGGCTCAGCACCCGCCTCAGCGGGTGGCTTAATTCGTCATCGGTACACAGTTCCGCGCTGTAGCGTTCTTCTTCGCTGGTGTCGGACACGGAAGACACGATAAACATCAGGATAATGTTCAGGGTCAGGGACCACAGGGTGATGGTCTGCCAGTTTTCGACACCGAGCTGAATCTCGTGGCCCAGCAATTCGGCGGGAATGCGATCCGCACCGGTGATTGCCGGCAGCAGCATGCCAATGGCCCAGATGGCGATGCCCGCTGTCAGGCCGGCCATAAACCCTTTGCTGTTGTTGCCGGGCCAGAACGACACAGAAAAGATGCCGGGCAGAAACTGCAGGGTGCCAATAAAGTACATCAGGGCCATGTCAGTGAGACTGTAGTTGTTGGCGAGCAGACGATAGAAACCGTAGCCGGCAGCAAACAGGGTAATGGCGACGACGCTGTGGGTCAGCTGCAGCTGACGATGCAGGCGGCCATGGCGGATGGGGGTGAAGGGCAGTACCCAGTGATTCATCAGCATGGTGCTGAGGTGAATGGTGATCGCCATCAGGGCGCCGGTCGCCGCAGAGATGCCGCCGAGAAAGGCGAGAATGCTGAGGGCTTTGGATTCCAGCATCAGCGGCACACCGATGGTGAAATACTGGGGAGGCAAGGGCGTACCCAGCTCGAAGCCGGCCCACATGATCGGGAAGATGGGCAGGGCCAGAAACAGCAACATCAGCGGGAAACCCCAGCTCAGAGTGGCGGTGACTTCGCCGGGCTCCGATTTGAGCGATGCCATATGAAACAGTTGCGGCAGGGTGACGGCTGAGGCGCAAAAGACCACCAGTAATGCGTGGCTGGAGGAATCTCTGGCCGCCTGGTGCAAAATATCAAATTGATTGGGGTTGTCTAAAAGCCACTGATCAAGTGATTGCAGATCACCAAAGACATAGTAGATGGCGGCCAGTCCCACGGCCCCCAGAGCGATGACTTTGATCAGGGATTCCGCGGCCATGGCCAGCATCAGGCTGTTTTCGCTGCGGGTGTTGTGGCCATAGATTACCGTGAACATGGCTAGGATGGCGCAGTAGCCAATGGCTACCACGTCGCGAAAGGGCAACTCCATGGCAAATATATGGGCGGTTTTATTGGCCGTCATGATTTGCACGGTATCGGCGACCGCTTGAATTTGCAGGGCGATAATGGGCAGGGAGGCAACCAGCAGGCAGATTGCGGTCAGAGCTCCGGCTGCCTGACTGTGGTAGCGAAACACCATCAGATCGGCCAGTGATCGTAGCTGGAAGCGTCGCGCCAGTTGCACCAGCGGCAGCAGCACCACTGGCGCAAATAGAAACAGCGCGCAAGAGCCCAGATAGTAAGCCAGAGAGCCATAGCCAAACTGAAATGCCAGATCGACCACGCCATAATAGGCCCAGGCACTGATGACCACGCCAGTGGAGAGGATATAGATCAGGGGGTGGCGAGACCATCGCTCCGGGAACACGCCTCGGTCGGTCAAAAAGGCAATCAAAAACAACGCGGCCGTGTACAGAATACCCAGAACACTGATTTCAGTAATGCTGAAGGTCATTTCCTGCTCCGCTGCAGCTGCAGGACAAAAGCAACTGCAATCAGTAATACCCAGATGATGTAAGGGCGATACCAATTGCCTGCGGGATTGACGATCCAGTTAAAGATGATTGGCGAAAAGATGTAGACGATCAGCATCGCTACAATCAATAGCCTTTGATTATTCATAGTGTTGCCGGCTGGCCCAGAATTCGAAGTGCGAATCTTACTCAAGTCTTTTGGCTGTTGCCATCGCTTGGCTTTACCCGAGGTGGTTGGGAGTCGCGGGCGAAGGCATCAGGACTGTGCCGCAATGGTCTGGCCTTGCGGCACCTTGGCCCTTTGCCAATGGGGTGTGGCCCAGAGTAGCAGAGTGTTGCAGTCTGCGCCGATCAGGTCCCCGGGGGCTGGTATGCCCAGCTGCTTAAGTGCCAGCAGTAAATTATCCGCAGCGGTGCGGTTGTCGAGGGGTTTGGCAAAGGTCTGTTTGCTGAGCTTTTGGCCTTCGCTGTTAACGATAACCGGCAAATGACCATAAGTGGGTGGTTCGGTATTGAGCAGTTCGAACAGCCTCAGTTGTCTGGGGGTGGAATCCAGCAGATCGCAGCCGCGAATCACATGGGAGATGTTCTGGTGGGTGTCGTCGACGCTAACGGCCAGTTGATAGGCAAACAGGCCGTCTTTGCGGTGAATCACAAAATCTCCCACTTCGCGAGCAAGGTTTTGTTGTTGCGGACCTTGAAACAGGTCGTCAAAGCGGATGTCCCTGTCCTCTGTGCATAGCCGGGTAGCGAATGGCGGTCGGTCGGCGGGAAATGTCCGGCAGTGGCCGTCATAAATGCCGTTGAGGTTTTTCATGCGCTGGCGATTGCAGTTGCATGGGTAGGTCAGACCCTGTTGCTGGAGCTGGTTGAGGATCTCTTGATAATCATCCAGGCGCTGGCTCTGAAACAGCACGGGTCCATCCCAGAAGAGGCCGTGGGCTTCCAGCGATTGCAAAATGGCGGTTGCGGCCCCTGGCTGTTCGCGGGGAGGATCGAGATCTTCCATGCGAACCAGCCAGCGCCCCTGATGGTGACGCGCGTCTAAATAGCTGGCCAGAGCGGCGAGCAATGAGCCTTGATGGAGTTTGCCGGTAGGGGAAGGGGCAAAACGCCCGGTGTAGGCCGGGCGATGGGTCGAGTCGGGGGGCTCGATCATGACGGCCAGAAGGCTTAGCCGCCCAGCTGTTTTTCCTTGATCTCGTCGAGGGTTTTGCAGTCGATGCATTGAGTGGCTGTCGGGCGGGCTTCCAGTCGACGAATGCCGATTTCAACACCGCAGGTGTCACACCAGCCGTAGTCGTCGTTCTCAATCAGCTCCAGAGTGCTGTCGATTTTTTTGATCAGCTTGCGCTCGCGGTCGCGGGTGCGCAATTCCAAACTGAACTCTTCTTCCTGGCTGGCGCGGTCGGCAGGGTCGGGAAAGTTGGCGGCCTCATCTTTCATATGAGATACGGTGCGATCAACTTCTTCCATCAGTTCTTTTTTCCAGCTGAACAACAGGGCCTTGAAGTGTTCCTTCTGGTTGTCGTTCATATACTCTTCACCCTTCTTCTCTTTATAAGGAGTGAAGTCCCGCAGGGTGATAGGGTCGTTTTTCTTAGCGCTCTTCGGCATTGTTCTTGTCGCCTCTATATTGGAGTTGCGTCTGGTGGTGCTTAATGATCAAATCCGCAGCCGACTGGTCTCGTAAGGTTATAAGCCTGGTCGGGTTAACTGTAAAAAGCTAACAGATCTGCTGGGGGGCTGCCACTGTTTTATGGTTCCCACTTTTTATTTGGGCGCGGATACTGCGCCGCTTCGAGCCTGCTGTCAACCACTTGATATGACCGAGGATTCAGTTGTGAAAATCGAGCCCGCCCTGGAACGGGGAATTTTACTGAAACGCTACAAACGTTTTCTGGCTGATGTGCGTCTGCCCGATGGCTCGGAGATGACCATTCACTGCCCCAATACCGGCTCCATGAAGGCTTGTCTGGCCGAAGGGGAGCCCTGCTGGTTTTCCCGCTCCGACAATCCTAAACGCAAATACCCCTGCACCTGGGAGATCGCCACCACCCCTGCCGGTGATTTGGCCGGTATCAATACCGGGCGGGCCAATGGCTTGGTGGTCGAGGCGGTAGAATCGGGGATTATTGCCCAGTTACAGGGCTATTCCAGTCTGCGCACGGAGGTGCGTTACGGCGATGAACGCAGTCGCATTGATATGCTGCTGGCGCGTGACGTCGATGACCGGCATGAGCAGTGCTACGTCGAAGTCAAAAATGTCACTCTCTGTCAGGACGGTGGTCAGGGGTTGTTCCCGGACTCGGTCAGCACCCGAGGGACCAAACATTTGCGCGAGTTGTCCCTGATGGTGCAACAGGGGCATCGGGCCGTTTTGCTCTTTTGTGTACAGCACACCGGGATTGAGAGCGTGGCTCCGGCGGTAGATATTGATCCTGACTATGCCGAGGCTTTTTATCAGGCTGTGGCGGATGGGGTTGAGGTCTATGCTTACCGCGCCCGCATCAGCGCCGAGGAGATTGTACTGGATACCGAGTTGCCGGTTTCGACTACGCCAGAGTGATCAGCACTTTGCCCTGATCAATGGTGACGGGGATGGCTTCCAGAGATTGGCCGCTGCAGGGGCCGGCGACACACAAGCCGTTGTGAATGTTGAACAGCGCTCCGTGGGTTGAGCACTGAATCAGTTCTTTTTCATAGGTGAGAAAGCTGTCTTCTTGCCAGTTCAATTGAATTCCCAAATGGGGGCAGTGATTCTTGTAGGCAAACACCTTGTCATTTTTTCGTACCACAAACAGAGCCTGATCGTTCACCACAAAGCCTTTGCTGTGGTGATTGATCAGGTCTTCAAGCTCGCACAGTTGCACTGTGCTCAACCCTGCTGCAGCGCTTCGATGCGGCGCTCCAGCGGTGGGTGGCTGGCAAACAGGTCACTCATTCTCTCCTTGAAGCCGCCACTGATGCCGAAGGCATAGATGCTGTCGGGCATGGAGCTTGGCACCTTGGCATCCACTTCCATTTTCAGACGCTGCAGAGCGCGGATCATCGCACCCCGGCCAGCCAGCTCGGCGCCTGCGTGGTCGGCGCGAAATTCTCGGTAGCGGGAGAAGCGCATAACGATAATCGAGGCCAGCAGGCCCAACACCATTTCGGCGACAAATACGCTGATGTAATAGGCAAAACCGTGACCCTGATCGTTTTTGAATACGGCGCGATCAATGGTGTGACCGATGATGCGGGCAAAGAACATCACAAAGGTGTTAACCACGCCCTGAATCAGTGACAGGGTGATCATGTCACCGTTGGCAACGTGACCGATTTCGTGGGCCAGTACCGCACGAATTTCTTCTTTGTCAAAACGCTGCAGCAACCCAAGGCTGACGGCCACCAGAGCATTATTGCGGTTCCAGCCTGTGGCGAAAGCATTGGATTCCTGAGCGGGAAAAACCCCCACTTCTGGCATGCCAATGCCGGCCTTTTGCGCGAGATCGGCAACGGTGTCTACCAGCCATTTCTCGTCGGCACTTCTGGGCTGAGTAATGATCTGGGTGCGGGTGCTCATCTTGGCCATGGTCTTTGACAGCAGCAGCGAAATAATCGAGCCGCTAAAACCAAAGACGGCACAGAACACCAGCAAATTGTTAAGGTTCAAGCCGGAACCGCTGGCGTCCAGATAGGAACCAACCCCCAAAATATTGAGGGTGATGCTGGCCATCAGTATTACCGCGAGGTTGGTTAACAGAAACAGACCGATACGCAACACAATAAGCTCCTTATGAATTTTGGCTTCAGTAATGGCTTATATGATGCGCGCTAAACGGCAAAATTCAATTGCTGGGGTGAGAAATTTGTGTGAATAAAAGCAAAGAATGTGGCGCACCCTGTTTCAGGATGCCTGTTCCAGTCGCTTGTTGGCCTGATCCACCAGTTCTTGCTTGATGGTGCTATCGAGTTCATTCCAGGGAACATTGAGCAGGGCCCCTTCCAGTGCGTAAAGCATGACCTTGGAGACATTGATGCCCCGATTTTTGATTTTGGTGTAGGCCTCGACCGAGCCGGTGCTCTTCAGGTCTTCGTAGTTGTTGATGCCGATGGCGTGCAATATATTCACGCTCGCTGCGCCAAGATTCTTAAGCTCCAGCAAATCGCTTTGTGACTGGGTCATCCAGCAAGATCCCCGCAAAAATTATTATATTTATTGTATTGTTAGGCCTAAAAGGAATATCAGGCCGATCCAGTATAGTACACTGAGAGGCCTGTGCAATGTCCCCAGAGTTGATATTGGCTTATGAAAAACGCCTCCAGTGTCCGTTATGATTTTTTAACCGGGCGAGACGAATCGCCGTTATGTCCCTGCTGGAGTGGTCATCTGGTTCATCGTGATGTTGTCGCCCCCTTGCAGCGCATGCGCGAGGCTGCAGCCGAGGCGGGGTTTGAACTGGCTGTTGCCAGTGGTTATCGCAGTTATCAGCGCCAGCTGGTGATTTGGCAGGATAAGCTGGCCGGCCGCCGGCCGCTGCTGGATGCCGATGAGCAGCCGTTGGATATCAATCACCTGTCAGAAACCGAAGCGCTTTGGGCGCTATTGCGCTGGTCGGCCATTCCCGGTGCTTCCCGTCATCACTGGGGTACTGATCTGGATGTGTTTGCCGCCGATGCACTGCGTAAACAGGGGCTGGCCTTACAGCTTACTGCCGCTGAGTGCGTGGCGGGTGGTCCTCTGGCGGAGTTTCACTGTTGGCTGGGTGAATACCTCAAAGGGGAGGGTGGAGAAGATTTTTGTCGCCCCTATGCCCTTGATCGCGGTGGAGTAGCTCCAGAACCCTGGCACATCAGTTATTACCCTCTGGCAGATTCGCTACAGCAGGCCTACGATTTCGAGTTGTTTCAGCGCCTGTTGTCTGAAAACAACTTGCCCCTGAACCATCTGCTGGATAATCACGCTCGTGAAATATTTGAACGCTACATTTCTCTTTGTTGAACCTGTGGTGAGAGCCCTATAATAGACACAATAGTGGCGGTGTAATGCAGCGCCAAGGGCGCAGTAATTGCTCATAAAGGATAAGCATGAAACCCGAAATTGCAGTGCCGGCCTCGGTACTGACTACAGAAAATACCGCTGGTGACAGCGTCGAAGACAACGTATGGCAACGGTTACGCCGGGAGGCCCGCGAGGGCAGCGAGTCGGAACCGGTGCTGGCCAGCTATTACCACGCCGCGGTTCTCAATCACAGCAACTTTGAAGCGGCCATCAGTTACCAGTTAGCCAATTTGCTGGGCAGCAATACGGTGCCAGCGATGACCATACGCGAAGTCTTTGAAGAGGCACTTGCGTCCGACCCGGCAATTGGTCAGGCGATGCGTGCGGATTTGCTGGCCTACTACGATCGCGACCCGGCCTGTGACAAGTACATCATGCCGTTTCTCTATTTCAAGGGTTATCACTCGCTGCAGGCTTATCGTGTCAGTCACTGGCTGTGGCGTAATCAGCGCAAACCTTTGGCCATGTACTTTCAGAATCAGATATCCCAGTCATTTTCGGTGGATATTCACCCGGGCGCCCGGATAGGCAGCGGCATCATGATCGATCATGCCACTGGCGTGGTGATCGGTGAAACCGCCGTGCTGGGCAACGATGTGTCGATGTTACACGGGGTGACTTTGGGAGGTTCGGGTTGTGCTGCCGGTAAGCGTCATCCCACCATTGGCAATGGCGTCCTGATCAGTGTCGGTGCCAAAGTGCTCGGCAATATTACGGTTGGTGACGGAGTCAAAATTGGTGGTGGCAGTGTGGTGCTCGAATCTGTGCCGTCCCACAGCACGGTTGCCGGTGTGCCGGCGCGCATTGTGGGCAGACCAAGTTGTGACAGTCCGGCATTGGATATGGATCAGGATTTAAAGGATTAAACAGATGAGTGACAATCGCATTGCTTTAGCGGCTCAGTTGGTGGAGCGCGCTATGGAGCAAATGAGGCCGTTAAAGATTGCGCCAACGCCCCAGAATCTGACGGTTTGGTATCACCATCTTGAAGGCAGTGTGCCGCAGCTATCGAAAGAACTCGATAAATTGCTGGCCCGCCAGATAGCTTTTTCTGAAGAACTCTGTGAGCAACTTTATACCTGCTATTTTATCGATTCCGATCGACGCCAGCTGGATTTGCTGCGCGAGGCCATTGGTCACTTGATCGAGCAGCTCTCCAATAAAGTGGTGGGCGAGTTCAGTGAAGAGCTGGATGCCTACGATGCAGTCCTGACTAGCTGCGGTCAAAAGCTCGATGAGATACCCAACGCCGAAGACATGAAAATGCTGGTGACGTTGTTGGCCGACGCCTCGGAGAAGGCTCGTCAGAATGCCGCATCGTCGAAGCAGGAACTGGATAAAATGCAGCGGGAGCTGGCCGAGCTTAGGACTGCCTTTGGCGAATTGGAAAAGCACGCCCTGGAAGATCCGTTGACCGGTGTCGCCAATCGCCGGGCTTTCGATCAATTATTCCGCGAGCACCTATTCGAGGCCCAAAGCACAGAAGACAATTGTTGTCTGCTGCTGGTGGATATCGATGAGTTTAAGAAATTCAATGATACCCATGGTCATTTGGTTGGCGACAAGGTGTTGCGCTTTGTTGCGTTGATGTTGAAGAAGATGATCAAGGGGCGCGATCTTCTGGCCCGCTATGGCGGTGAAGAGTTTGCCATTATCCTGCCGGAAACCGATTTTGACGGCGGCATGAGTCTGGCACGCAGTATTGTCGCCAGTATTTCCAAAACCCGTTTGATTGTGGGTGATAATCAGCAAACTCTGGATCCTGTGACGGTCTCGGTTGGCGTCAGTGCCAATCTGGAGGGCGATGTGGCTGAAACACTGTTTCGGCGGGCGGATAAAGCCCTCTATGATGCCAAGCACGCGGGGCGCAATCAGGTAAAAGGAGTGATGTCGTGACCACACCCCTATTCGATATTGTGTTTCGTGGCGACATTTTACCCGGCAAAAATCTGGTTGAGGTGAAACAGCGTCTGGGGCAGTTGTTCAAAGCCGATGAAGCCAAAATCAATGGTCTGTTTGCCGGCGGTGCGGTGCCATTAAAGCGCAATCTGGAAAAGGCCGTGGCGGATAAATACGTGGCGGCGTTGAATCAGGCCGGTGCCGATGTGCAGTTGATGGAAGCGGGTAAGCTGGCTGAGCGTCAGGCCCGTAAACCAGCTCCGCGCCGAGCGACACCTGCTGCAACCAGTGCCGTTGCCACACCGCAAACGCCCGTTACTACACCTCAAGCGCAGGCGCCGCGCAAGTCCATGGCTGAGCGTTTGGCCGAACAGGAGTTGCAGCGCCAGGCGGAGGAAGAGGCTGCCAGTAGCAGGGCGTCAGAGGAGAGTGATCCATCGGGTTTGAGCTTGGCTCCGGTGGGCGCCGATGTGTTGCGCCCCGATGAGCGTTCGCAAGTTCAGCCGGTCGAGGTGGATGTATCGGATATCAGTTTGAGAGAGTCCGGAGGCAACCTGCTCGATGCCGGAGAAATAGCCGAGCTGCCGGTGGTGGACGTGGATGTCAGTGATCTGAGTCTGGGTGAAGTGGGTGAAGACTTGCTTGCCGCTGAGGAGAAGCAGGCCTTTGTAGAATTGGAGCTGGACCTGTCGGCCATCGATCTGGCCGAGCCCGGCAGTGACATGGGACAAATCAAACCGTCCGCCCCACCGCCGCCGCCCGATACTTCCGGTATTGAGCTGGAAGAATGAGGTAACGGCAAGGCAATAAAAAAGGGGCTAACAGCCCCTTTTTTGTATCACCACGAAGCGCGCACTCAGAAGTGAGGCTTGTCTTCGGCGTTGTTGAAGCGCTCAACGGAATCCATGATTTCCTGACGCGCATCCTGAGGGCCGCCCCAGCCGTTGATCTTAACCCACTTGCCAGCTTCCAGGTCTTTGTAGTGCTCAAAGAAGTGGGCAATTTGGTTCAGGGTGATTTCAGGCAGATCGCGAACAGACTCAACACCGGTGTACAGCGGTGTGATCTTGTCTACTGGTACCGCTACAACCTTGGCATCTTCACCGGATTCATCGGTCATTTGCAGAACGCCGATTGGGCGGCAGCGAATAACAGAGCCAGGGATCAGAGCCAGAGGCATGATAACCAGAACGTCTACCGGGTCACCGTCACCGCACAGGGTGTGGGGAACATAACCGTAGTTACATGGGTAGTGCATGGCGGTACCCAGCATGCGATCAACGAAGATGGCACCAGAATCTTTGTCCACTTCGTATTTGATGGGATCACCGTTCAGGGGGATCTCGATGATAACGTTGATTTCTTCTGGCAGGTTCTTGCCGGAGGGTACTTCATGCAGGCTCATATGACTGATTCCATGGCTGATTTTAGAAAGGCCGCAATTCTATCACAAATGTGGTCGACCTCAATTTCGACCTTGGTGTGAGTCTGCCCGGCATTGCCCAACGTCTACGGGCCCAGATTCATAGTCTAGACTCTTGGTAGGGATCAAGATGTCGTTGCCCCCCAAATAATAATGATACTTGGGAGTGATTATGGATATGTTGCTGTTGCCGCCCCTGTTGGGGGTGGTGGGCCTGTGTGCCGCCTTTGTTATTTATCGGATTGTCAAAAAACACCCTGCGGGTGAAGGTCTGGTGACCGAGATTGCCGATGCCATCCATCAGGGGGCGCTGGTGTTTATGAAGCGCGAATACACCATCCTGTTTGCGTTTGCTGCGGTGCTGGTGATCCTCTTGTTTATCGGTTTTCAGAGCTGGCACACGCCGGTGGCCTTTATTGTGGGTGCATTAAGCTCAGCATTGGCCGGTTACATTGGTATGTACACCGCGACTCAGGCCAATGTGCGAACCACTGTGGCAGCGGCAGACAGTGGTGCCGCTGAGGCGCTCAGTGTGGCCTTCTTTGGTGGCTCCATTATGGGGCTGGTGGTGGCTTCCATGGGCCTGCTTGGTCTGGGCAGCCTGTATCTGCTGTTTGGTGGTGATCCGGAACACGCCGAGGCCATTCATGGCTTTGGCATGGGCGCCTCGACGGTGGCGCTGTTCTCTCGTGTCGGCGGCGGTATCTTTACCAAGAGTGCCGATGTCGGTGCCGATCTGGTGGGCAAGGTTGAGGCAGGCATTCCCGAAGATGATCCACGCAATCCTGGCGTAATCGCCGATAACGTTGGTGACAATGTCGGAGATGTGGCGGGTATGGGATCAGATATCTTTGAGTCCTACTGCGGCTCCATGATCGCCACCATTGCCATCGCATCCACCATGAGTCTGGTTGCATTGCAGCAGTTGGGTGCTGAGCGCAGCGAATTGATGTTCGCGCCACTGGCGCTCGCATCCATTGGTTTGTTGTGCTCCATTGCCGGTATTGCGTTGGTGAAAATGTCGGCGGCAAAATCTCCCGAGGTGGCGCTGCGGATAGGCACTATCGGTGCCTCGGCAATCTTTATTGCTGCAGCCTGGCTGGTGATCGACAGTCTTGGGATTCATGCCAATGTCTGGTGGTGTGTGGTTTGTGGGGCCGTTGGTGGCGCCTTGATTGGTCTGGTAACCGAGTACTACACCGGGGGTAAACCTGTCAGAACCATTGCTGAGGGAGGTGAAACCGGGCCGGCGACGGTGATGATTGCCGGGTTGGCGATCGGTATGGAGTCGGTGGTGATTCCGGTGCTGGTGATTGCCGGTATTATTTTTGCGACCAGTGCCTTACTGCCCGAAGGCGCTGGTGTTTACGGCGTCGGCATAGCCGCCGTAGGCATGCTGGCGACTGTCGGCATTACCATGGCGATTGATGCCTATGGCCCGGTGGCGGATAACGCCGGGGGGATCGCCGAGATGGCTGAGTTGGGTGAAGAGACCCGCAATATCACCGACAGTCTGGATGAAGTGGGTAATACCACGGCGGCCATTGGCAAGGGCTTCGCGATTGGTGCAGCCGGATTGGCCGCACTGGCCATTATCGCGGCCTACATTGAAACGGTTTCCCTGCACGTCAGTGATTTCTCGCTGGAGATCAATAATCCGCTGGTGCTGATGGGCATGTTTCTGGGTGGTATTTTCCCGTTTCTGGTCAGTGCCATTACCATGCGCGCTGTGGGCGATGCGGCCTTTGATATGATCAAGGAAATTCGTCGCCAGTTTCATGAAATTCCCGGATTGATGGAAGGCAAGGCCAAGCCTGACAGTGGCCGCTGTGTGGACATTGCCACCCAGGCGGCGCTCAAGCGGATGGTGTTGCCCGGTGCGCTGGCGGTGTTTGCCCCTGTGGTGGTGGGCTTTGGGATTGGCCCGGCGGCTCTCGGAGGCATGCTCGGTGGCGCTCTGATCAGTTGTGTGCTGTTGGCGCTGACCATGGCCAATGCTGGTGGTGCCTGGGATAACGCCAAGAAATATGTGGAAAAAGGCAATCTCGGTGGCAAGGGGTCGGAAGTTCACAAGGCGGTCGTTGTCGGCGATACCATGGGCGATCCGTTCAAGGACACCAGTGGCCCGGCCATGAATATTCTGATCAATGTGATGGCGATCGTCAGTCTGGTGATCGCGCCGCTGTTGTCCTGATTTTTCCGGTATCAGGCGAAACCAATCAGGTGGGGATGGGTCATAGGCATTACCAAAAATAAAATAACGGTATAGCCCTATGAAGTTCATCCCCGCTGTCTTGCTTAATCTGTTGCTACTGTTGTCTGCGACTGCTGTTGCCGAACCCCCTAAGACCGCTCTGGCGACCTTTGGTGGCGGTTGTTTCTGGTGTATGGAGCCACCTTTTGACAAGCTTGACGGGGTCATTAGTACCACCTCAGGCTTCAGTGGTGGCCATGTGGTTAATCCCACCTACAAGCAGGTTGTCACTAGTGACACCGGTCATACCGAAGTGGTGCAGGTGGCTTATGACCCGGCCAAAATCAGTTTCAGCCAATTGCTGGAGGTCTACTGGGTAAATATCGATCCGCTCGACAGCAAAGGGCAGTTCTGTGATCGGGGTTGGAGCTATCGGCCGGTCATTTTTGCTCACAGCGAAGAGCAAAAGCAGCAAGCGGAAGCCAGTCGTGCGCAGCTGGATGTGGCAGGCAAGATCGTCGTGCCGATAGAAGATTTTGCGGTTTTTTACCCGGCCGAAGACTACCACCAGGACTACTATCAGAAAAACCCGCTGCGTTATAAGTTCTATCGCCACAACTGTGGTCGTGATCAACGCCTCAATCAGGTCTGGGGTGATCAGTCCCGTTAGGCTGTATCCGGGCTTGTCGGGGGCGCTAAAGTGGCGTCGCTGTCGCAGCTGAACAAGACTTCATCTTCGAGGCGCATCATGGTCAGCTTGCCGCCCCATACGCAGCCGGTATCCAGAGCGTAGATATTCTTGGTGCCGGTTTGGCCTTCGAGAGCGGCCCAGTGGCCAAAAATGATTTTGTCTTTGCGGGTCTTGCGTTTTTTGTGCTCAAACCAGGGGGCGTAGCCCTTGGGGGCATTTTTTGGCGATCCCTTGTGACTCAGGTCGAGGCGGCCATCGGCGGTACACAGACGCATGCGGGTAAAGTAGTTGGTGATCACTCGCAGTCGCTTCATCCCGTGCAGGGTACTGCGCCACTTGCTCGGATGGTTGCCGTACATCTCCCGCAGGAAGCGTTTGAATTTCGGCCCCTGCAGATATTTTTCTACTCGCCTTGAGCGTTTCAGTGCCTTACGGATATCCCATTGCGGGGGAATGCCGGCGTGAACCATGGTGAAGCCCAGTTCCGAATCATGGTGCACCAGGGGTTGCTGGCGCAGCCACTCGAGTAACTCTTTGCCATCGGGGGCGTCTAGGATTTCGTCCAGCGTATCCTGTCGGTTCAGGGCGCGCTGGTGATGGGCGACTGCCAGCAAATGCAGGTCGTGATTGCCCAATACCACGGTCAGGCAGGCGCGCATGTTGTAGAGGTAGCGCAGTGTGCCCAGCGAATCCGGGCCGCGATTCACCAGATCACCGGCGACCCAGAGACGGTCTTTTTCCGGGTTGAATGCCACTTTTTCCAGCAGGCATTGCAGCGGGGTCAGGCACCCCTGAATATCGCCAACGGCATAGGTCGCCATTTATGGGTTCTTCCTTCTCTATCCTTGTTCCAGTTCAAACAGTGCGTCGCTGAGACGAACGTACTCTGCCAGACTGATATTTTCCGGGCGAACGCCGGTGTCCACATCCAGAGCCTCAATGGCGGCTGCCGGCATCAATTGTTTGAGCGAATTGCGCAGAGTTTTACGGCGCTGTTGAAAGGCGGTGTTGACCAGCTTTTCCAGCGTTTTCACATCTTTGGCAACCACTGGCAGTTGCTCATAAGGTGTCAGGCGTACAATGGCGGAGTCGACTTTGGGCCTGGGATTAAAGCTCTCGGGGGGGACGTCAAACAGATTTTCCACTCGACAGTAATATTGCACCATGATGCCCAGACGCCCATAGGCTTTTTCCTCAGGTTGTGCGGCCATGCGATCCACCACTTCTTTTTGCAGCATAAAGTGCATGTCGCGCACCTGGCCATGGTAGCTGAGCAGGTGAAAGATCAGTGGCGTCGAAATGTTGTAAGGCAGGTTGCCAACAATCCGCAGGGGGTTGGCCGGCTCTCCCAGCAGACTGCTGAAATCGAACTTCAAGGCATCCTGCTGATGGATGCTGAAGTCGGGATAGCGGGCAATAAATTGCGACAGCAGCACCGGAATAAGATCGCGATCGAGCTCTACCACCTGAAGGGTGGGGCAGGCCTCCAGCAGATGCTGGGTGATGGCGCCCTTGCCCGGGCCGATCTCCACAAGGTTGTCTTCGGCTTTTGGGCTTATGCATTTGATGATGCGGCGGATAATGCCGTCGTCTTCGAGGAAGTTCTGGCCGAAGCGCTTGCGCGCACGGTGCTCATTGAGGCCTTGAGCCGATGACTTTTTGGCTGCTGGCTTTGAGGCAAAATGTTTCGCCATAGATGGGTTGCTCGGTAGCGATAGGTTTAGAGGTCGTTCAGAGCCTTGCGGGCGTTGACCATATTCATGGCATATTTTAATGCGGTTAGCAGGCTGCCGCCATCGGCTTTTCCGCTTCCGGCCAAATCCAGTGCGGTACCGTGATCCACCGAGGTGCGAATGATGGGCAGCCCAAGGGTGATATTGACAGCCTCGCCAAAGCCTTTGAATTTCAGTACCGGCAGGCCCTGATCGTGGTACATGGCGAGCACCGCATCCGCGCCCTCAAGTACTTTTGGGGTAAACAGGGTGTCAGCGGGCAGGGGGCCGATCAGGTTGATGCCCTGCCCAATCAACTCGGTCAGAGTCGGCTCGATGGTGTCGATTTCTTCTCGCCCCATGTGGCCGCCTTCTCCGGCGTGGGGGTTGAGGCCGCAGACAAGAATCTTTGGCTTGGCAATACCGAAATGATCCACCAGATCGCGGTGCAGGATGGTGATTACCTCGGTCAGACCGGCTCTGGTGATGGCGCCGGCGACGTCTTTCAGGGGCAGGTGGGTGGTGGCCAGTGCCACCCGCAGCCCCTCGGTAGCGAGCATCATCACCACTCGCTTGGTATGGGTGCGCTCGGCCAGATATTCGGTGTGGCCGCTGAAGGGTATGCCGGCCTCATTGATGACGCCCTTGTGTGCCGGGCCGGTGACATAGCCGTCAAACGTGCCATCGACACAGCCATCAATGGCCAGGTTGAGGCTTTCGAGAACGTAGCGGGCGTTGGCCGGATTGAGTTGCCCCGGTGCGGCAGGGGCGGCCAGAGGCAGTGGCAGGTATCTCAGCTCACCCGGTGCCAGCGGTCTGGCCGGTTGCTGCGGGTCGAACGGTGTCAGTTCAATGTCTAGCCCAAGTAATTGAGCCCTGTCGTGCAACAGCGCCGGATCTGTGATGGTAACAATCTCGGCATCAAAGCCCTGCTGTGCCAGTTGCAGGATCAGGTCCGGACCAATGCCGGCGGGTTCTCCGGGGGTGTAGGCGAGTCTCGGTGTCGACATCGGGTGCCTCAATCATGTCGCAATCGTTAAGCCAAAAAAGGCAGCCTGTGGCTGCCTTTAATCGATCTGATCTGGTCAGGAGCGAATATCAATAAATGCTTTGCGGTGAATATCCTGTAACCAGTTGACCCGCTCTTCTTCAAAGCGGCGGTTGCGCAGCATGCGAGTGGCCTGATTGATGCGCACCTGTTCGCTCATGTCCTGACTGCGGCGTTCATCCACGGTCAGAATGTGCCAACCAAACTGGCTGCGGAACGGCAGGCTGATTTTGCCGGTGGCGGTTGCTTCGATGGTTCTTTCAAATTCGGGAACGAATTTTCCTGGCAGTGACCAGCCCAGGTCGCCGCCATTGAGTACGGTGCCTGTGTCATCAGAATGTTCGCGCGCCAGTTCGGCAAAATCGGCGCCGTCGAGGATTTCCTGGCGAATTTCCGTCAGCTTGGCTTCGGCCTGTTGGTCGTTCAGGATGGCGTTGGTCTCCAGCAGAATGTGGCGAACCTTGGCTTGGTCGATGACCTTTTCACTGCTGCCGCGGGTGTCGTAGACCTTCAAAATATGGAACCCGGCGCCACTGCGCAGCGGCTGGGTGATCTCGCCTTTCTTCACGCCCTTGAGCCCTTCGGCAATCAGGTCTGGGAGCTGGGACAGTTTGCGCCAGCCCATGTCACCGCCTTTCAGGGCGTCGCGACCTTTGGATTCGCTGATCGCCAGGGTGCGGAAGTCTTCGCCAGCCAGCAGGCGGCGGTGAATGTCTTCAACCTTGTCCTGCAGTGCTTGCTGCTCGGCTGTGGTTGCAGTCGAGGGGACGTGAATGATCAGATGACCGAGGTTGTAATCCGGAGAGGCCCAGAATTGCCCCTGCTTGGATTTCAGGAAGTTCTTTACTTCCTGTTCGGAAATCTTGATGCGACGGTTGACGCTGCCGCGCTGGACCTGATCGATGATAATGTCGCGGCGCAGTTGGTCGCGCAGGGCCGTGTAGCTGATGCCGTCACGAACCAGTTGCTCGCGAAAGGCGTCATCGCTGAGGTTATTGGAGTCTTTAATGCGCTGGATCTGTTGATCGATTTCGGCTTCAGAAACGGTGACCCCGGCGCGGTCGCCAAGTTGCAGTTGCAGGGACTCAAGAATCAGCTGATCGAGAACCTGTCGCTGGATGACGTTCATGGGGGGCAGTTGGGTGCCCTTGGCACGCAGTTGCGAGGTTACCATCTGTACTCGTTGGTGAATCTCGCTGGCCATGATGACGTCATCATCCACAACGGCGATGACTTTATCCAGGGGAATGGTTTCGGCGTGCAGCAGGCTGCTTAACAGCAGCGAGCCGGCACACAGGGTTTTGCAAAGGGATTTCAGTAGAGTCTGTTTCATTGGGTAATCAATACTTCGTTACTTTTATTAACTGCTGCGCGCATTACTTCAGGTTTTGCTCGCGCAGGTCGTAGCCATAGATGCCATCACTGAGGATGCCTTCCAGCTTGCTGCCAATGCTGCCCAGTCCTTTGAGCTGGAATTCAAAGAAGATGCCCTGATCGTCTTCCAGCAGGGTGTCATCGACGATGGATTGCAGGTCGGTGTCGAGCCATTTACGCGCGACGATACGCACCCGATAGCAGCAATCGTTGTATTCCAGTCCGGCCAGAGTTTCCAGCTCACGGCTGTTGGTGATGTCGTGGTTATAGCGGCCGACGATGTTCCAGTCATCGGTCAGGGGCCAGGCGAAAGACAGATCCGCTTGCTCAACGTCGCGATCGATCAGTTCGGTCACATCCAGATCGTTGTCGACGTCGTTGACATCGGCCACCGGATCTTTTCGCACATAGCGGTAGCTGAGGTTGATCAGGCGATAATCGTCGTCGCGATAGCGCAGGCTGAAGTTGCCGCGGCTGGCTTTGTCGTTGTTGTCATCATCAAGCATCAGGCTGGTGGACAGCTGCCAGTGGTCGTAGATGCGGCCGGCCAGTTCCAGAGCAATCTCCGAATCGTTGGCGGTGTTGAGGGCGTTGGCGCGTGCCTCTTCACTGGTCAGCGTCAGGTCAACTGCGCGATCATCGTAGTAGTAGATCTGGCCAAGGCTGGCGCGGAAGCGCTCGATACCAGAGGCCATTTCGATAAAGCGGGTGGTCAGACCCACCGACAGGCGGTTGTCATCGCCGATGCGATCATGGCCGGCGAAACGACGATCGCGAAACAGCTGGCTGTAGCTGAACGTCAGTTCAGACGAGTCGAAGTCAATGCTGTCGCCATCGGTTTCAATCCCGATCAGCTCGTCCTGATTTTCGTAATCGCTGTAGAAGTAGTACAGGCGGGGCTCGAAGGTTTGCAGGTAGCCGTGACCAAACATACTGCCGTCGCGCTCAAAGTAGAGGCCCATATCGAGGCTGCCCTGAGGTACGGTAAAGCTCGGTGAATCGCTGGCACCTGCAATCAGGTGTTTGTCGTCCAGCTCGTAGCTCAGGTGTTTGACGCTGATGCCCGGTTTAAAGAAGCCCCAGATCCAGCTCTTGTCCCAAGTCAGGCCATAATCAACGTAGCCACGCTGACCGGTTGCCCAGGCTTCGCTGTCGGCATCGCGGTGATCGAATTCGGTGTACTCGTGGTTCAGTTCAGCCTTGAGGTCCCAGCCCAGATCGTAGTTGCCATCAATATTGATCCGAGGCATCTGCTGGTAAGGCGATTCTGCGGTTCTTGAAATAGTCTGGTACTGCTCCACTTTGATTTTGCTGTGCCAGTTCTGGGTGCGGTAACCCACAGTGCCGGTTTCTTTTAAATGCGTGGCGCTGTTCACTTCCAGACTGGTGGTGTCCAGATCCTGGAAGAAATCCTTGTCACTGACCCGGGTGTAATCAACGATGGTGTAGACACCGGAGCTGTAGTTGGCGCGGTGGTTAAAGTCTGCCAGCCAGCGATCATCACCTTTGTGGTAGCGATCAATGGCGTCAGGGTCGCCGGCTTCCACCAGCTTCAGCAGGTCGGAGTCGTCACCGCCTTTGTCATCATAGAGATGCGCAAGGCTCAGATCGGTCTCGCTGTTGGCGGACATGTGACGACCTTCCAGTTCCAGCATTTCGCCGCGCTCACCGATGTAACGTGGGGTGATGGTGGCGTCGTAATTGGGTGCCAGATTCAGGTAAAAGGGCGTGGAAATGTCCAGACCGTTGTCCTCACCCTGACTGAAGGATGGGAACAGGAAACCGGTCATGCGCTGGCTGCCAATCGGGAACTGGATGTAGGGGGTGTAGAACACCGGCACATCCTTGATCTTCAGACGGACGTGTTTGCCCTTGCCCTGCAGGGTGTTTGGATCAATTTCCAGCTCGCTGCTCTCAAAGTGCCACAGATTGCTGTCGGGTTCGCACTGGGTCAGCGAGGCGTTTTGCATCACCATGCGGTTGTCGCTGAGGTGCTGCAGCTCGCCGGCATCGCCGCGCAGACCGGCGTCGTGGAGCAGATAGCTGGCGTTATTGATGACGGCGTCGTTGCTGTTCATGTCAACATCGGCGCTGGAGCCGGTCAGCAGCAGTCCGGGTTCACGAATGCGAATATTGCCCTTCAGGTTGGCGGTATTGGCTGCCTGATCCAGTGTGGCCTCGTCGGCCTCGAGTATCCGATAGCCCTGAGTCAGACGTACGTCGCCTTCCAGTTTGGCAACAGATTCCTGCTGCACTTCGGAGCGGTCGGCACTGGCGCGCAGTGGCGCGTCTTCAGGCTTGAGCTCGGCATCTTCATGAGTTTGTTCCGGCTGGACATAGGCGCCACAACAACCGGGCTTTTGTGCCAGTTTTTGCTCTTCGTTAAGGTCTGCTTCATCAACCCAGTCCACTTCAGCGGCTGGCAGACTGCGCGGTTTGGTGATCGCAACAGCGGCACCGGCAGCGCCGGTTTTGCGGGTCAGCTTTTTGAAACTGTGATGGGGGCGCTGGTAGGCCGGGCCCGGTACCGCCTGTTGATTACAGGTCCAGCCCTGGCCATTGGCTCCGGGTGAACAGTTCCACTGTTGGTGGCTTTCTTCGGCCTGGATCGGAGTGACTGGCAATGCGGCCAGAAGACCCAGAGCGCAGAGGGCAGAAGCAGGTTTTGGCTGTATAGCAAGACGGATGTGTCTTCTCAGCAAAGAGTTATGCAGGGGCATTAGTGAGGAAATCCCTTCTGGTCATTATTGCTTTTTTTCAATTTAAGGAGGGGATTCTACTTGGGATGCTGGCTTTAGGCTACTGCTCAGGTAGAATTCCGAGCCTCTTGATCGAGAGAATAAAATAAAGCCGGCAGGATGGGGTGAATAAAGGATGAATGACGAGGTTTCCCTGTGTGGGGAAGTGATTGAGGCGCTGGCCAGTTGGGTGTCTCAACAGTTGCAGCAGCATCAGTGGCAGTGTCCGAAAAAACTGGTGTTGGACCCGTTGGGTGGGGATGCCGGTTTTCGTTGTTATTTTCGTCTCAATGTTCAGCCGGGATTGCTGGCGGTCTATGCGCCACCGGCGGTAGAGAAGAATCACGCCTTTGTCGCACTGGCCCGGCACTTTATTGGGCAGGGGGTTCACGCCCCCGAGGTGGTGGCCGTGGACTTCGAGCGGGGTTTTCTGCTGCTTGAGGATTTCGGCGATCGACCTCTGCAGGACGAATTAACCTCGGAATCCGTGGACATGCTCTACGGTGAGGTGTTGCTGTCGCTGCTGCGCTTACAGCAAAGCCCGCTGCCAGAACCCGAACCGGGCTTTGAGTTGCCCATCTACGATGCTCAGCTTTTAAGGCAGGAGATGCAGCTGTTTGATCAGTGGTTTGTGCCGCAGTTGTTGGACTATGAACTCGATAGCGCTGAGCGGACCATGCTCAATGATTTCTACGATCAGCTGACTCAGGTCGCTCTGCAGCAGCCGCAGGTGTGCGTACATCGGGATTTTCATTCGCGCAATCTGATGTACCGCGAGGGTCAGGCACCGGGCGTCATTGATTTTCAGGACGCGGTGTTGGGGCCGGTGACCTATGACCTGGTTTCGCTGTTACGCGATTGTTATGTCCGCTGGCCAAGGGCCCGGGTCGAGCAGTGGGCGCTGGCATACGGCACCATGGTTGAAGATGTGGGGCTGGTCGACGATCTCTGTCAGCAGCAGTGGCTGCAGTGGTTTGATTGGATGGGGTTGCAGCGCCATATCAAGGTTCTGGGTATTTTTGCCCGGCTGTGGTTGCGCGATGGCAAGTCGGGTTACCTGAATGATCTGCCTCTGGTGATTCGCTATACCCTGGAAGTGGCCGACAGCTATCCCGAGTTGGCAGGGTTCGCCGACTGGTTTCGCCGCACGCTCATCCCCCTGTGTGAACAGCAGCCCTGGTACCTTGATTACCAGTTGGCGGGAGAGGGATCGTGAAGGCCATGATTCTGGCCGCCGGTCTGGGCAAGCGTATGCGCCCTCTGACCGATTACCTGCCCAAACCGCTGTTGCCGGTGGCGGGCCGGCCATTGATCGAGCATCATCTGATGAGGTTGCAGGCTGCGGGGGTGCGCGAGGTCATTATCAATATCGCTCACCTCGGGCATCTGGTCCGGGAGTCATTGGGTGATGGTTCCCGGTTTGGTTTGAGTATCGAGTACTCTGAAGAGGGCAAGCCTCTTGAGACCGGCGGTGCCATCAATCGGGTCCTGTCACAGCTGGGGGAGGATCCCTTTCTGTTGATCAATGGCGATGTCTGGACTGATTGCGATCTTAGGGCGCTGATCCAATCGGACTTGCCTGAGGCGTGCCTGGGGCATTTGCTGCTGGTGCCCAACCCGGATCATTGTGAGCAGGGTAATTTCTGCTTTCGCGAAGGTGGCGATGGCGTCTTGCAGCCGTTGACCCAGGGGTGTGACAGTTTCACTTTTAGCGGTGTCAGTGTGCTGAGACCGCAGCTGATTGCCGATTTTCCCGAGCGCCGGGAGTATTTCCCGCTGCGCGAAGCTTTTTTCTGGGCGATGGATCAGGGGCGTCTGCGGGGCGAGGTGTTCACCGGGCACTGGGTGGATGTCGGGACTCCCGAACGTCTGCAGCAGCTGGACAGGTTGCTGAGTCAGGGGGATTAATACCCGCTGTTAAAGGGCCGGTGGCCGGTAGTCTGGAAACAGTGTTTTCAGGGTTCTGGCGAGTGGTGCGGCCAGCGCCTGATTTTCCGGGGTCAGGTAGGCGTAGAAACGGTAGGGCCCGCTGCGCATAATCAAATACATGTCGTTGTTGAGAATGTTGATGCGCTTGTAACTGTGGATAAAATTGTCCACGCCCAGACCATAATCCGATCTGCCCGCGGCGGTAAGGCGCAGCATCTGCTCGACATTGATGCTGCCGGTGGCGATGGTGTGGGGCAGTGACAGCATAATATCTTCCAGTACCATCAGACTGCGGGTGTAGGACACGGAGGCTCCATCGGGAATCTCGCTGTAGTCCCGCAGCATGGGCTGCAGTTTGCTGCTCCAGAGATTCACATGATAAGAAAACAGCAGGAAGTCTACGGGTATCAAATTGGCCCCGGTGATCTGGTTTTTATGTGAAGTCAGGCCGCAGGAGCCGTCCACCTGGCCGGACGCCAGCATGGTTTGCTCGCGACTTTTCGGTACGGAGATCATCTCAAAGTTGTAGCCGAGATCTTCAAAGGCTTTGCCAAACAGTTGCAAACCAAAGCCATAGGCCGGGTCCCACTGCTTGGTGCCACAGCTGAACGTGATGGTTTTTGGCTGGTTGTGTGGTTGCTGTTGCAGGTCTTGCTGAATGGCTTTGGCGTTATCCTGAGCGTCAATGAGCAGCTGCTTTTTTTGCCGCTGGTACCAGAGATTCAGGCTTTTTTGGGCGTGTTGTATCAACTCTCCGTGTTTGCGGTGCAGTGCCGGTTTGATGCTTGAGAGAATCAGCCGCTGGGTTGGCTTGTCCCTGAGCTCCGCGGCAATGGCTGGGGCAAACCCAAACAGAGGGTTAAACGCAATAATGCCGTCTAGGCGTTTTTGTTTGAATGCTTCAAACATGGCCTGTTCGCTGTCAAACGTTTGCAGGTTCAGTCCCATGGTTTGTAATTTTTCATGGAATACCTGAGTCACAGGCGAACTGCCGAGTGTTGCTTTCAACAGTTGCTGCTGACTGAGTGGCGTGTTGCTGATCGCCATCAGGCTGTAATTGAATACCGGGGTGTCGAGTGAGATCACCTGGTTGTGAAATTCGGGATTGCTGCTGAAGGCATCGTTGGTGCGACCGCAGCTGCCATCGAGCTCTCCACGGATCAATTGCTCGAAACCACCGGAGCGAATCTGGCTCGGGACAAACTCTATGCGGTAACCGAGTGGCTCAAAGACCTGTTGGTGAATGTCGATTAGCTGCTCATAGAGCGGATTTTCCGGTGGAATCAGGCATTCAAAGCGCAGGGTTTGGTTGGCTTGTATCGCTCCGCTGATGTTGGGCAGTAATGGCAGCGCCAGTAACAGCAGTGCCAGAAGCTGGAGTCGGATGGTCAATGTCATGTGGTTGAAGCCGGTTGCGCCATTCGGGTTCTATTGTCTGCGATTTACGATGGCGTTTTCCACTTTTACACCCTTGGCGTATTTACTCAGAAAACCGCGCACTCGTTTACTGAGGCGGTTTTCACCGAGCATGGTGTTGTGGCTGAGTTCGGGCAGCAGGATTTGCTGGTAGGTTTTGAAGCCATTGCGCAAAGCGTATTTCTTGCGCTCAATGCTGTCGCGGTTGTCCTGCTGGTGGGTGCCAAAGTAAATATCCAGAGTGGGTAATTCCGAATCGTACAGACTGCTGAGCAGATTGATATCGCCTCGTGGTGAGGTATTGCGGGCATTGATAATGATCATGGCGCGAATCGGTTTGATGGGCTTTTCACCGCGCTTTTTCGGTTTGGGCTCGGGGAGGCTGCCGAGGTAATGGCCGGCGCGGGCCGCACCCACACCGTCACCGAGCAGGACAATATTGAAAATACCCTGATCGTTGAGGTGGCGAATGGCGGCTTCAATCCGGCTGTGGGCAATGTCCTCCGGGTTCAGTTGCGGTGGCACCGGTTCTTCGTTGCTTGAGGCAGACTCGGTCTGCAGATTGCCGTCGCTCAGTGCGCCGGTGGTGTCATCAAAAATTTCGTTTTCTTCGCCGGCTTCGGCCCGGGGCTCTGTGGTCGCCGGGTCGGCCTGTGTCTGTTCTGCCGGAGTTTGGTCTGCTGTGGACTCGCCTGGCGCCGGTGTGTTTTGCGCGGCATTGCTACTGCCGGTGGCGTCGGTCAGCGGCGGTTGAGTGGTCGGGACGGGGTTGGCCGGCAGGGTTCTTTTGGGCTTTTCGGTTTCCGCAGGGTTGGGCAGGCTGGTGGCCAGTGTGATCCAGCCGTGATAGGGAAGGGTGCTGCGGATCCGCTCGATGGTTGTGGGCCAGTTGGTGTGTTGTCCCTCGGCGTGCAGAATCAGCACGGCGCCCTCGGGGTCGGTGCCGATGTCTTCTTCGTAGAGGGCCAGAAACGGGCCGCCAAGGCCCTCGAGCCAGATCACCGAATCCTGCTCACCCAGAGACTTTTCCAGCAGTTTCATGTCGCGCTCGCTGCGCGAGGTGTAGATGGGAGGCTCCTCTGGCGTGGGCGGAGCAGCAGTGAGATCGGCTGATGCGGCGTCTGTGCTGGCCGCGGTTGCGGGATCAACCGGTGCCGTGTCAGCGGGTGCCTGACTCCAGCCGGGGGCTGCGAGCAGCCACAGCAGGATCGCAGACAGGAGATGCCCGCCGCGGCTTTTTGTTGGTGGGCTAGGCTGTTGGTTTTCAGTACAATGCGCGCACTTCATAGTTATGTTTGTCTTAACGTTGGTCCGGTCAATTACAGAGTGCAGAGGTTCTCATGCAACAGGATTTTAAAATAGCTCCATCCATATTAGCGGCAGATTTTGCCCGTTTAGGAGAGGAAGTTGAAAATGTTTTGGCCGCAGGCGCCGATATTGTGCACTTTGACGTGATGGATAACCATTATGTGCCCAATCTGACGGTAGGTCCCATGGTGTGTAAAGCATTGCGCAATTACGGTATTACCGCCCCTATTGATGTGCACCTGATGGTGGAGCCGGTGGATGATCTGATCGGTCAATTTGCCGATGCCGGCGCCAGCATCATTACCTTCCATCCCGAGGCGTCAAAGCACGTGGATCGCTCCATTCAACTGATTCAGCAGGCAGGTTGTGAAGCCGGTCTGGTGCTTAACCCTGCTACCACCCTGGAGTCGGTTCGCCACGTGTTGCCGAAGCTGGATATGTTGCTGCTGATGTCGGTGAACCCGGGCTTTGGCGGTCAGAAGTTCATCCCATATACCATCGATAAGTTACGCGAAGCCCGTGCCGCCATCGATGAGATTGTGGCGGCTGAGCCCGGACGCAAACCGATCCGTCTGGAGATTGATGGTGGTGTGACTGCAGATAACATCCGGGAAATTGCAGCAGCGGGTGCCGATACGTTTGTGGCCGGCTCTGCGATCTTTGGCAAGGGTGATTACGCCGCGGCCATTGCCGCCATGCGCGAGCAGTTGGCGCAAGTTTGATTGTGTTGGGCCGGTTGAGTCCGGCCCTGTGTGCTGTTGTGCGTCAGGCTTCTGCCACCGGTTGATCCTTGTTGCTTTGATCGGCGGGGGTGATGGCTTCAGGCGTTTTCGTTTCAGTGGCTGCCTGTTTGCTCTCAAGGTGCTTACTGCGAGACCACTCCAGAAAGCGATGGACGCCCTTGATCACCGCATCGGTGCGTGGCGAGTGAATGGTGTCGAAGGCGTGCTCGGCGCCCAGCAGTTCCAGATACACCGCCGTATTGTCCTGTTGTTTCAATCTCTGGTGGAACAGGCGCGCGCCCGCCACGGTGGTGAGGCTGTCGATCTGTCCCTGAACCATCATAAACGGCGGTAGTCCCGGGCGCAGGTGGGTGACCGGAGACGCCAGATCCCACAGTTCAGGGTTGTCTTCAGGGGTGTCAAAGATCACCTTGTGCTGCAGAAAGTTTACAAACATGTCCCGGCTGCTGTTATCCATCTTACCGATCACATCGTAGACGCCATAAAAAGGCACCACCGCCTGCAACGAGGTGTCCACATCCGGGTAGTCTTGTTGCAGTTCTGGCATATTGGCCGTGAGCCCCATCAGGCTGGTGAGATGGCCTCCGGCTGAACCGCCGGTTACGGCCACAAAGTCCGGGTTCATGCCGTATTCCTGCCCCTGAGTTTTAATCCAGCACAGTGCGCGCTTACAGTCTTCCAGATGGGTGGGGAAGCCGACACTGGGGCTGAGGCGATAGTTGATGGCAACACAGATCCAGCCCTTGCTGGCCATCAGCTGCATCAGTGGCAAGGCTTGTGAATCCTTGGTGCCGATGGTCCAGGCGCCACCATGAATTTGCAGCAGTACCGGGCAGCCCTGTTTGGGCAAATGCTTGGGACGATAGATGTCCAGATGTTGGCGCACCCCATTGGGGCCATAGGCAATATCCTTGATGACTTCGACGTCTTCGCGCTGCATTTTAAAAGGATTGAGCCACTCTTTGGCGTCCGCATGATTTTCAACCCGATGGCGCAGCTCGGGCGTGATTTCCTGCAGATAATGGTTGCCCAGCTCTTCCTGCAGCGCTTCTTCGGTTAGCTGTTCGGCCATAAAGGCTTTCTTGATGTTACTGACCAGACCGCCCCAACTGACAATCAAAACCAGCAGGGCAAAGAGGCCCAGACCTGACTGCAGTGCGCCGGCAAAGCACAGTAACAGGGCCAGAATCATTTGGGTGGGAAGCCAGAGCCAGGCCAGCTCGGTTGTGATCAGTGAATAGGCAAAGCGGGTCCAGGGTGGTGCTATGCGCTTGGTGCGGCGATCGTAGAGAACGGTGGCCATTGATGCGGTGTTAAACGCCGCCAGAAGAGCGAGTATCCAATCCATCAGAATAAATCTCTGTAACTATTATTATTGATGCGCACGATATTAGAGTTTTTATGGGGCTTCTACAAACATCCCAATGGCCTTGAAGCCCATTAATTACGGCACCTGCCTGTACAGTGTCGAGGCGAGTGGTTACACTACGGCGCTATTCATTTTTAACGGTTTTTAGGTGTACTTGTGAGCACAAAGCAAATGGCTCGATGCGAACGGATGTTCGCAGGGCGATGGCGTCAGTAATTCCCTCCTTTTGAAAGCGGGCCCATGGGCTCGAGGCGCTGTGTTGAGCGCCGTATTTGATCGCTGATTTTCACAAGTTTAAAAAAACAAGGACATAACCATGTCACCTGAAGAATTTAGTCGTCTGGCTGCGGCAGGATTTAATCGCATTCCCGTGGCCCGGGAAGTGCTGGCGGATCTGGATACGCCGCTGTCGAGTTACCTTAAATTGGCCCAGGGCCGTTACAGCTATTTGTTTGAGTCGGTGCAGGGCGGCGAAAAATGGGGCCGTTACTCCATGATTGGTCTGCCGGCTCGTACAGTACTCAAGGTGTCGGGCAGCGACATTGTGATCGAGACCGACGGCGTTGCAGTGGAGCGTCATCAGAGTGATGATCCGCTGGCTTTTGTGATGCAATTCAAAGAGCGTTACCGGGTTGCCGAACAAGATGGCCTGCCAATGTTCAACGGCGGCCTCGTGGGTTATTTCGGCTACGACTGTGTGCGCTATGTGGAACCCAAACTGAAGGCGTCACAGCCGCAGGATACCATTGGTAATCCGGATATCCTGCTGATGGTGTCTGACGAAGTGTTGGTGTTCGATAATCTGTCGGGCAAATTGACCGTGATTGTTCACGCCGACCCAGCCGAAGACGACGCGTTTGCAAAAGCCAGTGACCGACTGGATCAGCTGGTGGCCAAGTTGCGCGATATCACTCCGGACACGGCACCGATGAAGTTGTCGGGCGACGCCGTTCGCGAGGGGCAATTCAAATCCAGTTTTGGTGAAGACAACTTCAAAGAAGCCGTGGCCAATATCAAAGAGTATGTGCTCTCGGGTGATACCATGCAGGTGGTGATTTCCCAGCGCTTGTCGTTGCCGTTTGATGCCGAGCCGTTGAACCTCTACCGGGCATTGCGTTGCCTCAATCCTTCACCCTATATGTATTACCTGGATTTGGGCGATCACCATGTGGTGGGCGCCAGTCCGGAAATTCTGGCGCGTCTTGAAGACGGTGAAGTGACGGTACGACCCATTGCCGGTACCCGTCGTCGTGGTCATACAGAAGCCGAGGATCTGGCGCTGGAGCAGGACATGCTCAACGATCCCAAAGAAATTGCCGAGCACCTGATGCTGATTGATCTGGGTCGCAATGACGTCGGCCGGGTAGCCAAAGTGGGTGAGGTAAAACTCACGGACAAGATGGTGGTCGAGCGCTATTCCCATGTGATGCACATTACTTCCAATGTCACCGGTCAGGTGCGTGACGATGTGGACGCCATGGATGTCCTGCGTGCGGCGCTGCCGGCGGGCACCTTGTCCGGTGCACCGAAGATTCGCGCCATGGAAATCATTGACGAACTCGAGAGCGAGAAGCGTGGCATCTACGGTGGCGCGGTGGGCTATCTGGCCTGGAACGGCAATATGGATACCGCCATTGCCATTCGCACGGCGGTGATCAAAGACAAGACACTTTACGTACAGGCCGGTGCCGGTGTGGTCGCCGACTCGAAGCCTGAGTTGGAGTGGAAAGAAACCATGAACAAAGCCCGCGCCATTTTCCGCGCTGTGGATATGGTTCTGTAAGGTAAGGGGAGAACGCTGTGATTTTAATGATTGATAACTACGACTCCTTTACCTACAACGTGGTGCAGTACCTCGGTGAACTCAAGGCTGACGTAAAAGTAGTGCGCAACGACGAAGTCACCGTTGCCGATATCGAGGCCATGGCCCCGGAAAAAATTGTCATTTCTCCGGGCCCCTGTACGCCCAATGAGGCGGGCATTTCCATCGCCGCGATTGAAGCCTTTGCCGGTAAGATTCCACTGCTGGGTATTTGTCTGGGACACCAGAGTATTGGTCAGGCCTATGGTGGCAAGATCGTTCGCGCCGGACAGGTAATGCACGGTAAGACCTCGCCAATTCACCATGGCGATGTGGGTGTGTTCAAAGGTTTGACCAACCCCTATCAGGCCACCCGTTACCACTCGCTGGTGATTGAAAAAGAATCCCTGCCCGAGTGTCTGGAAATTACCGCCTGGACTGAAAACGCCGACGGCAGCATGGATGAAATCATGGGTGTGCGTCATCGCGAACTGGATGTGGAGGGTGTGCAGTTTCATCCGGAGTCCATTCTTACTGAACATGGTCACGATTTGCTGCGCAATTTTCTTGAGCGCTAACAGAACAATAAGAAAGAGATAACACTATGGATATCAAACAGGCTCTGACCGCCGTCGTCGAAGGTCGCCATCTGACCACCGCAGAGATGGCGGACGTTATGCAGCAGGTGATGACCGGCGAAGCAACGCCGGCTCAGATCGGTGGTTTTCTGGTGGCGTTGCGTCTGAAGGGGGAGACTCTGGATGAAATTACCGGCGCCGCTCAGGTGATGCGCAATCTGGCTGCCCGGGTTGAGATCGATTCCCCTAATCTGGTGGATACCTGTGGTACCGGTGGCGATGGCGCCAACCTGTTCAATGTCTCTACCGCTTCAGCGTTTGTCGTAGCGGCTGCTGGTGGCCGGGTGGCCAAGCACGGCAATCGCTCGGTGTCGTCCTCCACTGGTAGTGCCGATGTGTTGGAGGCCGCCGGTGTGGCGCTGGATCTGACCCCGGATCAGGTGGCCCGCTGTGTGGATGCCATTGGTGTCGGCTTTATGTTTGCGCCGGCTCATCACAGTGCCATGAAGCACGCCATTGGTCCTCGCCGTGAGCTGGGCCTGCGTACCATTTTTAATATGCTGGGGCCCATGACTAATCCCGCCGGCGTTAAGCGTCAGGTCATTGGTGTGTTCAGCAAGGCTCTGTGTGCGCCCATGGCCGAAGTGCTTGGCCGACTCGGCAGTGAGCACGTGATGGTGGTGCACGCCGGTGACGGACTGGATGAGATCAGTCTGGCGACCTCGACCCATGTGGCTGAACTCAAAGATGGCCAGGTGAGCGAGTACAGTATCAAACCGGAAGACTTCGATATCGACAGTCAGTCACTGATTGGTCTGGATGTTTCCAGTGCGGTTGAATCATTGGCGCTGATCCACGATGCGCTGGGCAAGCGCAGCAACAATGAGGCGCAAAAGGCAGCGGATATTATTGCCTTAAATGCCGGTGCTGCGATTTATGTGTCCGGTGTGGCAGATACTTTGAAAGAAGGGATTGCCATGGCTCAGGATGCCATTGCTACCGGCCTGGCCCGGGAAAAAATCAACGAGCTGGCAGCCTTTAGTGACTGCCTGAAAGCGGCTGAGTAAGTCATCGCGTTAAGCAAAAATTTGAGTTGTATTATGAGTAAGATTCCAACCATTCTGGAAAAAATTGTCGAGCGAAAGTTTGAAGAAATTGCTGAGCGTCAGGCTGTTGTTTCTGTTGAGGAATTGAAAGCCAAAGTAGCCGAGCAAGCCGACGCTCGCGGTTTTGTAAAAGCCATTCAGTCCAAAATTGATCAGGGATTGGCGGGTGTTATTGCCGAGGTGAAAAAAGCATCACCCAGTAAGGGTGTGATTCGCGAAGATTTTTATCCTGCAGAAATTGCCATCAGCTACGAGAAAGGTGGCGCGGCCTGTCTCTCGGTATTGACCGATGTGGACTTTTTTCAGGGTGCCGATGCCTACTTGCAGGAAGCCCGTACGGCTTCGTCTCTGCCCGTGATTCGCAAGGATTTTATCGTCGACGAATATCAGGTGTATGAAGCGCGCGCCATGGGGGCCGATTGCATTCTGCTGATTGTCGCCATTCTCGAGTTCGATAAGCTGGAGGCTCTAAATACTCTGGCTCATGAATTGGGCATGGATGTGCTAGTGGAAGTGCACGATGCGGCAGAGCTTGAGCTGGCACTGCGCCTGCCCAATAAATTAATTGGCATCAATAATCGCAATTTACACAATTTTGAAACCACACTGGACACCACTTTCTCGCTGTTGGATTCGATCGGTGACGATCGTATCGTTATTACCGAAAGTGGCATCCATACCATCGATGATGTCAAAGCCATGCGCGGCCATGACGTTCATGGTTTTCTGGTGGGCGAGGCCTTTATGAAGGCGGAAGATCCCGGCGTTAAATTGTTGGAAATGTTTAACTAAGAGGCTTTTGCCTCTGTTTCTATCTTCTGTTCCAGCTTTTTACAGCATTCCTGTAATACTCGGCTGATGCGCGTCTCATTTTCAATCATGGCCAGCTTGGGCCAGGTGGCGCGCTCACCCATCTCAATATAATTGACCATGTCCATATGATTCGGGTTGGTTAATATTTTTCTGTAGCGCTTCAGTGACAGTTCCGGGTAGATATTAATATCGCCCATATAATCCTGCCCCAACACGGCATCGGCTCGATCCATCCAGAAGCGCAGGGTGCGGTTCTGGATCCGTTTTTTGGTGACCGTAATGGTTTGGTGCAACTGAGCTTTCAGGCTGGATGTGGCGAAGTCCAGCGCGAACGGAATAACGCCTTCACTTTCGCGGGTCAGCACAAAAGGCAGAACGTGTGGGTTAGTCTGGCTGACAATAAAGTGATTGGCGTTGTGCAATCGACTCATGCGTCCGGTAGGGATGTCGCCATTGACGGCGCCGTCGGCCCAAAGTTCTGAATCCATATAAGGGCGAACCTCGCCGCTGGCTGTTCTTTCCATCAGTTGCGTGGAGGGGAAGGCAAAAGGCACGGCACAGGAAGCCAGCGCTGCGTAAGAGATAAGGGCGTCGGGTGCGGTTTTGTAATTCAGGATACGGGGTTTCTGACCGGCGCGAGTGGGCGATATGGTGATGTTAATAATGCGGCCAGTGCGATCGAACGCTTCCTTAAACGTCAGGTCTGAAAAGTTCGCAGTCATGCATTTCAATAATTGCATGGGATCAAACAGGGCTTTTCGTTTCAGCATCTCAGCGGGTTTTAGCCAGGCGAAAGCTTCCACATAATATTCTTCCGGACGGTTGATGTTAGCCAGCAGTTCTTCGTTGGTTTGCGTGCCCAAAACGCCATTGATAAAGGCACCCATGCTGGAGCCTGAAATAATATTGGGCACCAGATCATGCTCCAGCAGAACTTTGATCACACCCAGATGATAGACGCCGAACAATCCGCCACCGCTGAGCATCAGGGCCGTGCGGCCAAAGATGGTCTCGGCCTGTTGCAGCATGGCCAGTTTTTCCTGTTCCGAGACACCGGGCAGCTTGGCATCGCTGATGGCCTTAATGGAGGTTTCCACTTCCTCCAGGTATTCAGTGATCAGGTGCTTGGTGCCAGTGAGTGCCACATTGTATAAATGCGGATCGGTCAACTCTCCCAGGGTGCGATGCAGACACTCTTTCAGATAGGGAATAAACAGGTTGAACTGCTGCGTCTTGCGATAGTGGCGCATGGCCTTGATTTGCTCTTTCAGCAGCTCGTAGGGGTAGTACCCCGAGCGATCTTTCTCGCGCCATTCATCCAGCCCCAGTGAGCGGTCGTATTCCTGGGCGATTTCCTGCCATTCACGAAACGACTGGGCATTATTAAGGCCTTTCTGGATGCTGCGTAATTTGCGAAGGTTCGGTCTAATCATGGCGTCGGTAGCCCGTAGTGGGGGTGATCAGTAAAACAGGGCTATTATACTGGATAAGACAGTGGAGCAGGATAGCCCGCGACCCTTGTTTGTGGGATGTTATTGGCTGCCATTCCCTGTAAATTCAGTAGATGTTTGCGGCGGTTGTAGGTCTTTGCTCGGGTTTGCAGGGCTTGCACCGAGCGTGGCACTGATATCTGATACAGACTGACGTTTAAACGGTGATTTCTTTATGTCCGGTGTTGTAATAGGCCTGATCAGGCTGCGGTGGTGTTTGAGTCTGGTGGTTCTGGCCTGTTTTTCTGGCCCGCTGCTGGCAGAAGACAAAACGCTGAAATTTGCGTGGTTTTCCTCGCTCTACCCAGAGCACTCGTTTTGGCAACAGAATTGGGCTTTTTCCAAGGCGGCTGCCGATGATCTGGGGGTTGAGCTGACCCCTTACTACCTGAACTCGGATCAGATCCAATGCCAGTCGGCACTGAAAGCGGTTCAAAAGGATGGCTCTTATAAGGGCATTATCTTTATCAATATGAAAAGCCAGAACCAATCTCTGATTGAACTTATTGATCAGGGGCAGGCTCCCGCCGTCAGTCACACCATACCACTGGATTATGCCAAAACCGGCGCCCCGGGTGCTGAGGGCAGTCAATGGGTAGCAGAAATTTTGGTGGATGAAGAAAAGAGCGGTTACGATTTGGCGAAAAAGCTGATCGACGAGGCCATTGCCAACCAGCTGTTTGATCAAGACGGTAAGGTTCAGGTGTTTGCCATTATTGGCAGTAAAACCGACTCGGTCGGTTTGATCAGAGAAAAAGGCTTCCTCAGGGCCGTTGGAGAATACGACAATGTGGTGTTGCATCAGATTTTCTATGCCCGTCACTGGTCCAGTGAGGAGAGTTATAAATTCACCGTTACCGCATTGAAGCGCTACCCGGAAACTACGGTGGTGCTGTCGGGCAATGACGATATTGCTCTGGGCGTGATTGATGCCGCCAGACAGCAGGGGCGGCAGCCCGGGCGTGACATACTCACCGGTGGTATCGACGGCACGGTTGAACTGATGAAAAAGGTCCGTCAGGGTGAAGCCGTCTGTACCGTTGGCGGGCTGTTCCTGCACGGCGCCTGGTCACTGGTGGTGCTTTACGATTATCTCAATGGGGTGAGTCTTGATGATCAGGGTGGCAGCATCGTGCGGGTCGATAACACAGTGATTGATCGCAGCAATGTTGGAAATTATCTGCAGGCCTTTGAGCAGGCGAACTGGGAGAAAATTGATTTCACCGTATTTTCAAAATACCAAACGCCGGATGACAAAGGCTACGAATTCGCTATGCCCCGGATTGTTGACCAGTTGATTGTTGAGCAACGGATTGAAGCGGATTGATGCGACCTGCTGTGAAGAACCAAAACCTATCATTCATTCTGCTGAGATCGGCGGTACTGGCATCGCTGGTGCTTGGTACCGCGTTTGGCATCATCCAGATAGCCTACGATTATGGCTCGTTCCGCGAGCGACAACTGGAGTCGCTGGACCGGGTGATGTCGGTAACGTCCGGCACCGCGGCTCAGGTCGCCTTTGATCTGGATCGGGATGTGGCTGACCGTTTTGTTGAGGGGCTGGTGCAAACGGTTTTTATCGACAGTGCCACCATCTTTAACGAGTTTGATGAGGCGCTGGGACAAGCTGAAAACCGGCCGCCAAAAACCAATGCGCTGTTAAATCTACTGGCGCCACCGGTGGAAGATATTGAAGTCCAGTTGTTTCACGAAGGCGACCGGCAACGGCCGATCGGCAAGCTGCAATTGCAGGTCAATTGGCAAGAGGCTTTTGTCGATTTTTATCTGCGCTCTATTGTGGTTCTGTTTTCCGGTATGGCTCGCGCCCTGTGTTTGGCGCTGGTGCTCTACTGGCTGTTCAAACGTCTAGTGACTCAACCGTTGATGACATTGAATCGGCGGGTTGAGGAATTAAAGGAAAGTCCCGAAGCGCAGCCAAAGTTGCCCGAGGCAGATCCTGAGCGTGGTGTGGAAATTTCCCAGCTCACCGAAAGCCTGAATTATTATCTGGCCGAAATCCATCAGGCCAATAAAGAAAAAGACAAACTCAATCAAACGCTGGAGTCCAAAGTGGCAGAGAGGACACGAGCGCTGCAGATTGAGTCTGAGCGTGCCGAAGAAGCGTCCCGTGCCAAAAGTGAGTTTCTGGCGAATATGAGCCATGAAATCAGGACACCGATGAACGCCATCATCGGCTTGTCGGAGTTGGCATTGGAGACCGACTTATCCCCCAAACAGTACAACTACATCAATAAAGTTCACCGCTCCGCGGAATCGCTGTTGGGTATCATCAATGACATCCTCGACTTTTCCAAAATTGAGGCCGGCAAACTCAATTTGGAATCCGCGGAATTCAGTCTCGATGATGTCTTCAATAATCTCAGTAGCCTGTTGGGTTTTAAAGCCGAAGAGAAAAATCTGGAGCTGCTGTTTGATATTCCCAAGAATTTACCGTCGCCCTTGATTGGTGATCCGTTGCGGTTGGGTCAGGTACTGATCAATCTCGGTAATAACGCCATCAAATTTACCGAACAGGGTGAAGTCATTATTCGGGTGAGTGTTGTCGAGCAATCCCCGAGCCGGATCAAATTGTTGTTTGCCGTGGCTGATACGGGGATCGGTATTCCCGAAGACAAGCTGGATAAATTGTTCAAATCTTTTTCTCAGGCCGATTCGTCTACGACCCGGCAATTTGGTGGTACTGGTCTTGGGTTGGTGATCAGTAAAAATCTTGCCGAACTGATGGGGGGAGAGATCCGTTGTGAAAGTCAGGCCGGTAAGGGTTCGACATTCAGTTTCTCTGCAGAGTTTGCTGTTGGTGTGGCTGTTCAGGAAAGTCCATCACTCGATGATGTCGACAGTCTTAATGTGCTGGTGGTGGACGACAACAACAGTTCTCTTGAGATTATTGGCAGCATGCTTGGGCAGTTCGGTTTTACGGTTGCTCAGGTGTCGTCGGGCGAGCAGGCGTTGGATGCCGTCACTGCGGCCGAACGATCTGGCAAGCCTTTTGATGCCGTTGTGATGGACTGGAAGATGCCCGGTCTGGATGGCATTGAGACCGCGCACAAGTTGCATAACTCGGCGAAATTGCTGAGTCCGCCCGACGTCCTCATTATGACGGCTCATGGCCGGGAGGCGGCCATGGAAGAATCCCGGGGCGCGGATATCAAAGACTATCTCACCAAGCCGGTTACCCATTCGACCCTGCTCGATGCGATTCTGTCAGCCAAAGGCAAGCACGCTGTTTCTCTAAGGCGCAAAGACAACCGGGAAAAAGAAGTGGAGCAGGCCATCGACCAGTTGCGTGGTGCCCGACTGTTGCTGGTCGAAGACAATGAAATCAATATGGAACTGGCCGTGGATATTCTGGAACGCCATCAGATTACCATTGTCACCGCGGTGAATGGCGCCGATGCACTGACGTGTCTGAAGCAGCAGGATTTCGATGGCGTATTGATGGATTGTCAGATGCCGGTAATGGATGGTTACGAAGCAACCAAGGCCATCCGCGCCATGACCGAGTTTGAACAGTTGCCCATTCTGGCTATGACCGCCAATGCCATGGTGGGTGATCGGGAAAAAGTGCTGGCTGTGGGTATGAACGATCACATTGCCAAGCCCATTCAGCGCCGTGAACTGTTTTTGACCATGGCTCGATGGATCCGGCCTGAATTTCCGGTTGTTAAAAGTACGGATGCCGGTGACCATCCGTTGCACGATGCGATGCCCAATATTGCTGGCGTTGATACCGCGTTGGGCATGGAAACCATGCAGGGCAATAAGGCGCTCTATATAAAATTGCTGAAGAAGTTTGCCGCCAAGGAAGCGGACTTCAGTGATCGGTTTTTGCAGGCGCTTGAACAAAAGCAAAACGGAGCGGATGCTCAGGGACCAACCCGTTGTGCCCACACCTTAAAAGGCGTTGCCGCCAATATCGCCGCCGAAGATGTGCGTCAGGCGGCAGCGGAACTGGAACAGCTGTGCAGCAAAGGCGGTGATGAAGAGGCTATTCTGTCGACGCTGAAAACGCTGCAACGGCAGCTTGATGCGGTGGTGCAATCCATTGGCTCGATGGAGCCGAGTATGGTTGCTGACTCGGCTTTACACCAGAGCTTAGGGTCTGACAATTTACAGTCATTTGTTCTGGCCGAAGAGTTGCAGCGTCTGTCGCAACTGGTTGAAGATAACGATGCAGAAGCCCTGTCCTGCCTCGATCAAATCCGCAATCATTACGACGGCCCGGATGTTGATCTGATCGATAATATTGCGGCCGCCATTGACGGTTTTGATTTTGATCAGGCGGTCGTTTTGGTTTGCCAGTGGCAGCAAAAAATCTAGGTCCCGGGTAGCTGGTCTGAGGCAAACGATGATCTCGCCCAAGGCTGTGCAAAAGGTTTGGAATATCCAGCCGCTTTGGGCTAACGTAGGCGCTTCATCCAATAACAATAACGTCATAAAGCTAAAAGGAGTTAATTGATGAATTTATCGAGAGTCGTTCTGATGGTGTTGGCTGCGAGCCTTTCTTGGGCCAGTGTTGCCGAGGTTTCCACTTCCCCTGAGGGGGCGCGCCTTTACATTGTCTCCCCTGAAAATGGTGCGGTGGTGGAAAGCCCGCTGGTTGTTCGTTTTGGTCTGGCGGGCATGGGTGTTGCCCCGGCCGGTGTCGATAAAGCCAATACCGGTCATCATCATTTATTGATCAACAAAGATGAGCTGCCTGAAGCCGGTAAGCCCATGGGCAGTGATGTCAAACATTTCGGTGGCGGTCAGACTGAAACCACCATCGAACTCCCCGCCGGTGAACATACCCTGCAATTGATTCTGGGTAATCATCTGCACATCCCGCACGACCCTGTTGTGGTTTCAGAAAAAATCATTATCACGGTTAAGTAATTTTTTAATCGCCAGTTTTTATTGTCGGCACGCAGTGAGATCACTGCGTGCCTTTTGTCGTTTTACAAATAACAAGGTTTTTCTATGTCTGCCATTAAAGACGGTTTATCGAATGCTAAAGGGTTTGGTCTGAAATACATTGGTGCCATCGTTGGCGCTCTGGCTTTTGTGTTCGTTCTCTATCATTCGATTTTTTACGCCGAGCCCGGTTACATCTACCACGTTCGCACCCTGACCGGAAATGAAGAAGTGGTCAGCGAAGTGGGCTACAAATTCTATCCCTTTGGGCGCTATAACTCCTGGAAGCGAGCCATGACGGTTCAGGCATCCCAGGGTGCGGTGGGTGACAGCATTCGCGCTGAAAAAGACTCTGACAACACCTCGGCCAGTTTGCCACCCATGAGCATTATGTTCCTCGATCAGGTAGATGCCCACGCCGAGGCCACGGTGCGTTTTTCCATTCCTTCTGATCAGGACTCTTTTCTGAGGCTGGCCCACGAATACCGCTCGCCGGAGAATCTGCTGCGCACCGCGTTGATGCCGGCCTTTAAAGAAACGCTGCAAGCCAATGCGTCGCTGATGACCGCTGAAGAATATTATTCCGGTGGCCGTACCCAGTTTAATTCCGAGTTTGAAAACCAGATGAGCAATGGCATTTTTCTGGTGAAGCGTCAGGAGGTGACCATTCGCACCAACAAACAGGCCAAGGGCAGCGCCAACGTTGCACTGGGTACCGATCAGGAGCAGTACGGCGAAGATTCCAAAACCATCTTTCAGGTGAAAAAAGTTCTGGGTGATGACGGCTTGCCGAAGCGCAAACCACAGCGCTTTTCCAATTTTGGCATTACCGTGGTGTCGGCCTTGGTGACCGATATGCGCCCCAATCAGAAGTTTGTCGAGCGCATGCAGTTAAAGCAGAAAGCATCAGCCGATCGCGCCATTGCCCGTGAGCAACGGGTGCAGGAAGAAGAGCAGCGTCTGCTGGCCATTGCCCGTGGTGAGCGCGAAGTGGCCGAGCGTCAGGCTCAGGCCAAGGTGGAGCAAATTCAGAAGACCACCGAAGCGGAAACCGAAAAACAGCTGGCCATTACCGAGGCGGAAAAGTTAAAAGCTCAGGCGGCGATTTCCAAAGATACCGCGCAGATCAATCTGGAGAAGGCCCGCATTGAGGCAGAAACCAAGCGCACTCTGGCCGATGCAGAAGCCTATCAGAAAGAAGTGATTCTGAAGGCGGATAACGCCCTGGCACAGAAGCTGGATGCTGAGATCGAAATTCAGAAACTCTGGGCCAGTGCCTTTGCCAAGCGCCAGGTGCCGACCAATGTGTTCGGTGCCGGCAGTCAGGGAGGTACCCCGGTGGGCAGTGATGCGGAGACCAAGGCGTTTATGCAGATGCTGACTCTGGATGCGGCCAAGCGATTAAGCTATGACAGAAATGTTGGGCCGGAGAAGTAATTAAATGGATAGCCGCCCTGCTAGGATGTTGGCAGGGCTGGTTTTGGTTGGCGGTTATGTGCCAATTACGGACATTCTAATAACTCCTATCAGCCACAATGTATAACGTCGTGGTATTTCAAACTACTCAAGCGCCCCTGAAACTCATTACGCACTGCGCGCGAAAATTTTTAAATAACAACCCCATCCTACCTGTAAACACAAATAGCTGGAGAATGCTTGAACTCCTAAAGCTCTTATGCAAACATATAAACACGTATTCATATGTTTGATTGTAAGCATGAAAGATAAAAGACTCCCGCTTAATACACTCAGCTCAGAAGAAGCGATAACACAGCTAAGTGATTTATTTCGCCTTATGGGGGATACGAGCAGGTTACGTATTATTCTGGCCTGCTTGCATGATCCAGTCAGCGTCTCCGGCATCGCCGAAAAGCTGAAACTGTCACAATCATTGGTTAGTCACCATCTGCGACTGCTGCGCGCTGCTCGAGTGGTACGCTCAGAGCGGCGTGGCAAGCAGGTTTTCTATGTCGCGGCGGATGAGCATATTCAATGCGTAATTGAAGATATGCTGGTTCACATCGAGGAACCTGATTACTCAAAGGAGGAAGGATAATGCCAGGGTGTACAAATTGTCCATCAGACGCAGTAACCGAAAAAAATGCGATAGATCCTAGATTTCGTCGCATTCTATGGGTTGCACTTATTGCTAATGCGGCGATGTTTTTTGTTGAAATCATTGCCAGCCAAATTGGCGATTCCATCTCTCTACAAGCTGATGCGTTGGATTTCTTTGGCGATGCAGCCAACTATGCTATTAGTTTGTTTGTGCTGGGAATGGCACTGCATATACGCGCCCGCGCATCCCTTTTCAAAGGTGCGACCATGGCTGCTTTTGGTCTTTGGGTAATAGGCAGCGCTATATATCGCGCAATTAATGGCAGCGCACCTGAAGCTTCGGTGATGGGGGTAGTGGCCGTTCTTGCATTACTAGTCAATGTCGCTGTTGCGGTATTGCTTTACCGCTATCGCGGGGGCGACAGCAATATGCGCTCGATATGGTTATGCAGTCGTAACGACGCCATTGGCAATTTAGCGGTCTTAATTGCTGCAGCGGGCGTGTTTGCAACCACCTCACGCTGGCCCGATCTGGTCGTTGCGGCAGTCATTGCGAGCCTCAATTTCAGTGCGGCAATACAGGTTATCCGTCTTGCGCTTGCTGAGATGCGTGCAGAACCGTCAAAAACTGCGTAGACTCATTAAATATGTTTAGGCCATTTATCTATTATCTGTTTATCTTTTCGTTGCTCTTTATGGGTGCCGAGAATTCTGTCGATAACGTTGGTGGTGGCCACCATGTGGACGCTCATGCACATGCTCTGGATGGCCATGACCTGCATGAATCGGATACACATAGCGACAACGAACATTGTTCACATTGCTGTCATGGCCATACCGGCAGCATCGCCAATAATACCCTCACCCTGAGCTGTGAAATTACAGGGCAACAGTTCGCTCATTACCAGCCGCACTTTCTTAACTTTTCTCAAGCCCCACCCACGCCCCCACCTAACGCATAAATCGCTTCTGAACTTTATTAGCACGCCTGCTGTAACCGGATATCTATGTTTGCAGTATCGGTGGCGTGTTCCGGAATTCACAAGAATCGGACTATGATTTATGCAAGCGCGAAATATTATTGTTGCCTTTCTATTAGGTAGCCTACCCCTATTGAGTTGGGCAGATTCACCTCCATCGCCCATACAAGACTCAACGCAAACATCACAAGACATCAATACTTCTACGGTATTGGCATTGGAAGACGCCATTGCCTTTACCCTAAAAAACAATCCACTGTTGTACCAATACCACTTTCGTCATCAGAGCCTTATGGCGCAGCGCGAAGCCAGCTCGCTCTCACCCGCATTAGAGCTGGGAATAGAGATTGAAAATATAGCAGGAAGCGGCGAATTCAACGGTGTTGATAGTGCAGAAACCACACTAGCGCTGTCTTCGGTAATTGAATTGGGTGCCAAAGCGCGTTCACGGGTGGCGGTGGTTGATGCCAGAAGTGACCGCTTGAATTTTGAGCGTCAAGCAGCAACGCTGGACGTGCTCGGCGAATTAACAGCACTTTTTATTCGCACTCTTGCCACTCAGGAGAGCATTGCACTGTCCAAAGAAGCTGCTGCCTTATCAGAGCGCATGCTGAAAACCGTTAGGCAACGAGCATCTAAAGGCGCTGCGCCTGAGGCTGAAGTGATGCGAGCTAAAGCTGCGCTTATCCGAGCGTCTGTGCGGCTCAACGCCCAGCACAGCAGCTTTGAACGACAAAGGATGGCGTTAAGCAGTTTTTGGGGGAGCACGAATCCCCATTTCTCCACGCTGAGCGGCAGCTTATCGGTACTTGACGCTTCCGGTGATTTTGCCAGTTTATTGCAACGAGCCCAGCGCTCCCCGGCTATTGCTATTTTTGCCAGCGAAGCTCGGTTAAAAGACGCCGAAGTCAAACTAGCGCAAGCACAGAGCCGTGTGGATATTGGCTGGCAATTGGGCGTCAGGCGCTTCGAAGAAACAGATGATACCGCATTCACTGCGGGCATCTCGATTCCGTTGTTCAGTGGTAAACGCAACCATGGCGCCGTCACTTCGGCATTGGCCGAACGCAACGCCGTGGACTATCAGCAAGTCGATGCCCAACTCAAGCTCCACAATCGCTTGTTCACGGCCTTCTCCCAGCGCAAAGAGAATACCGCTGCGGTGAAGCAATTCAGTTCGCAAATACTGCCAGCATTAGAACAAGCACTGAATTTGACAAGGCAGGCCTATGAAACCGGCCGTTATCGTTACCAAGACTGGATTGCTGCCCAGGAAGAATTGCTGACAGCAAAACAACAACACATTGAGGCTGCAACTGCCGCACAGCTTAACCAGGCACTTATCGAGCAGCTTATCGCAGAACCTCTAACAACTGACAACCTCCCTTATTAATACAAGCTATTCACTGATAAACCGTTTGCGAATAGCGAGGAATTAACAATGAAAACATCACAACTGAGTTTATACCTGGCAATAGTCTTAACACTGGGGACAGCAAACCCTGCTATTGTCATGGCCGCTGATGATGATCACCGGCACGATCACGACCATGAGCACGCAGCACATGCCACTGAAGGCACGCCGCATGATGAGAGCGAAGCGCATACCACCGAACACGAATCACATGACGAGCACGAAGCGCATACCGCCGAACACGAGTTACATGACGAGCACGAAGCACATGCCGCCGAACACGAATCACATGACGAGCGCGAAGCACATACTGACGACCACGATGATGAGCATTCACACGAACAAGAAGATTCCCACAACGATAGCTATGCTCAAGAGGAAGAAGAAAATATCAGCCGTATCAGTCATGACATGGCCAACCAAGTTGGTATTGAGGTAACCCGCGCATCAAGCCAGGCACTCCATCAAATCACCACCAGTTACGGCACACTCTCTATCGGGCCCGAACAACTCAGCCATATACGTGCACGTTTTCCTGGTTTGATCACTCAAGTTAAGGTCAGTGTCGGCGATACCGTCAAAGCGGGCGACTTACTTGCCGAAGTAGAATCCGATGAAAGCCTGAAAAAATACTCATTGCGTGCCCCAATTTCGGGAACCATCGTGCAGCGGCATGCCAATATCGGCGAAGTCACACAAGATCAAATACTCTTCTCAATCGCCAATTTCGACACCCTGTGGGCCGAACTGCGTATCTATCCAGCACAACGGGGTAACATCTCTGCGGGTCAGGCTGTTGACATTATCTCTGGCAAACAACGCATTGCTGGCAAGGTTAGCCATATTATTCCGTCCCTAGATAAGCCGTACCAACTCGCCCGTGTAGAGCTGGATAACCGGCAACTGAGGCTGTCACCCGGCTTACTGGTAGAGGGGCGTATCGTCATTGCCGAATTCCAGGTGCCGCTAGCCGTCGAAAAAGCGGGTGTACAACAACTGGGCGGACGTTCCGGTGTGTTTATTCAAGAAGAAGAGACTTATCGCTTCGCCCCCTTAACACTGGGTCGTGCCGATGAGCATTACGTTGAAGTGCTTGGTGGCCTTGAGATAAATCAGCGCTATGTCAGCCAGAACAGCTATTTAGTCAAAGCGGATATCGAAAAATCCGAAGCTGAACACGCACACTAAGGGTCGCACTATGATTGATTCACTACTGCGCCTCTCCATTGAACGGCGCTATTTATTCCTCAGTCTCATCCTGGTTATCGTGGGTATCGGTATATGGAGTTACCAAAAACTACCGATTGATGCCGTACCTGATATTACCAATGTCCAGGTGCAAATTAATACGGAGGCACCGGGTTACTCACCATTGGAGGCTGAACAGCGAATAACCTATCCCGTAGAGACGGCCTTATACGGTTTACCCAGCTTGTCGTATACCCGTTCACTATCACGTTACGGCTTGTCACAAGTTACCGTCGTATTTGAAGAAGGTACCGATATCTATGCCGCACGAAATTTGCTTGATAATCGCCTAGGGGCAATTCAAAGCGTGCTGCCCCCCGGCATCGAGCCAAAGATGGGGCCTATCTCTACCGGGCTTGGCGAAATCTTTATGTACACAGTGCAGGCATCGCCCGATGCTGCCATGGCAAACGGCCAGCCCTATGACGCGACAGCCCTGCGTGAGATTCAGGACTGGATCATCAAGCCGCAGCTGGCTCAGGTTAAAGGCGTAATCGAAATCAACAGCATTGGTGGTTTCAATAAGCAATACCATGTCACGCCTGATCCCAAGAAGCTGCTTTACTACCGCATCGGTATCGAAGAGCTGGTTAATGCCCTGCAAGCCAATAATGATAATCGAGGCGCTGGATACATCGAGCGCAACGGCCAACAACTATTGGTGCGCTCTCCCGGTCAATTGGCCACCGTGGAGGACATCGGCAATGTCATCATTACCGAGCGCGACAGTGTGCCGGTAAAGATCCTGGATGTGGCCGAGATTGGCATTGGCAAAGAGCTGCGCTCTGGCGCGGCAACGCAGGACGGTAAAGAAACGGTGCTCGGCACAGCCATGATGCTGATCGGCGCTAACTCCCGTACCGTGGCGCGCGACGTCGCTCGCAAGCTCGAAGCCATACAGAGTTCACTGCCCGACGGGGTACGCGCTGAACCAGTCTATGATCGCACGCAGCTGGTGGATAAGGCCATCGCCACGGTGACCAAAAACCTGCTCGAAGGTGCGCTGCTGGTCATTGTTGTGCTATTTACGCTACTCGGCAATTTCAGGGCAGCCTTGATCACCGCTGCGGTCATCCCTCTCTCTATGCTGGCAACGATGACAGGCATGGTCAGAACCGGGGTCTCCGCCAATTTGATGAGTCTGGGCGCACTGGACTTTGGCTTAATCGTCGATGGTGCCGTCATCATTGTTGAAAACTCGGTTAGGCGGCTGGCCATGGCACAACAAAATGGCGGACAGCAGGCGTTACGCGAACGACTGAATACGGTATACGAAGCGACGGCCGAAGTGATTCGACCCAGCCTGTTTGGTGTGGCCATCATCACCGTTGTGTATATTCCCATTTTCAGTCTCACCGGCGTTGAAGGAAAAATGTTTCACCCCATGGCGGCGACCGTTGTTATGGCGCTACTGTCTGCCATGGTGTTTTCGTTAACCATCGTACCTGCCGCTGTTGCCGTCTTCTTACGCGGTAAGATCAGTGAAAAAGAAAGCGGGGTAATTACCAAGTCGAAATCCATTTATAAGCCACTATTGATACTGGCTCTTAAATTTCGTTGGGCGGTCGTTGGTTTCGCAACAGTATTGGTCGCGGGCTGCATCTGGCTAGCAACCACTCTGGGTTCAGAATTTATTCCGCAGCTAAATGAAGGTGATATCGCGCTGCATGCCATGCGTATTCCAGGCACAGGCCTGGAGCAAGCCGTCGTCATGCAGGAAGTTCTCGAACAGCGTATCAAGTCTTTCCCCGAGGTGGATAAGGTCTTCGCCCGTATCGGTACGGCCGAGGTAGCGACCGACCCGATGCCTCCCAATGTCGCGGATAATTTCGTGATATTAAAACCGCGCAGTGAATGGCCGAATCCAAGCAAAACCAAGGATGAATTAGTCATCGAAATAGAAACGTCTCTGGAACAGTTGCCGGGCAATAACTACGAGTTTACCCAGCCCATCCAAATGCGTTTTAACGAGTTAATCTCCGGTGTGCGTGCTGATCTCGGCATTAAAGTCTTTGGTGATGACCTTGATCAATTAGTATTAACCGCCAACGACATACTCAAAGTTATCAATCAGATTCCTGGCGCGGCTGATGCGCGGGTTGAGCAAGTGACCGGGCTGCCGACTTTATCCATTATTCCCAAGCGTACCGAGCTGGGTCGATATGGATTAAATATCGTAGACCTACAAGACTGGGTATCTGCCGCCATTGGCGGTGAATCGGCAGGCTTACTTTACGAGGGTGACCGGCGCTTTGAGTTGATTGTACGCTTACCCGAAATATTGCGCCGCAACATCGATCGACTGGCCTACTTACCAGTCCCCCTGCCCAATGGTGACTACATCCCCTTAGAAGAAGTCGCCACGCTGAATATATCGCCGGGGCCAGCGCAAATCAGTCGGGAGAACGGTAAGCGTCGGGTGGTGGTCACCGCGAATGTACGAGGTCGCGACCTCGGTAGTTTCGTGACTGACGTAAAAGCACGCATTAACACTGATGTTGAAGTACCACCGGGGTACTGGCTGGATTACGGAGGCACCTTCGAACAGCTGGAGTCTGCCAGCCAGCGCTTGGCCATCGTTGTTCCCATCACCCTACTAATAATTATCGGTTTGTTGGTCATGGCTTTCGGCTCACTCAAGGATGCCTTGATTATTTTTACCGGAGTGCCTTTAGCACTAACAGGCGGTGTCCTTGCCCTTTGGCTTCGCGATATGCCGCTGTCAATTTCGGCGGGGGTTGGTTTTATTGCCCTGTCCGGTGTCGCGGTGCTCAACGGCTTGGTGATGCTGGCCTTCATTCGCGACCTCTGGCATGAAAAAGGTGAGCTGCTAGCATCCGTTATCGATGGAGCCTTGGTGAGATTGCGGCCGGTATTAATGACTGCACTGGTTGCCAGCCTCGGCTTTATACCGATGGCACTCAATACGGGGACTGGCGCAGAAGTTCAACGTCCTCTGGCAACAGTCGTTATCGGTGGAATTCTTTCATCGACGCTGTTAACGCTCTTCGTATTGCCCGTGCTTTATCACTGGGTTCATCGCCACAGTGAAGCAGCCCAAGGCAGCGACTGAAAGGAAAGCACGCCCGACCAGATGGAAGGGCGTGCTCTACACTATTCTTGGCGGTATCGCGCTAGCAAAGGAAGTAAAACAGCCTTCGGAAAGTGAAGTTTTCCATTTTCTAACAGCCTATTAAATTTTTCTGTTTATCCCCTTAGCTCGAATTCTCTTAACATTAAGATTCATCAAATGGCGTAATAAATACCGGAATAACCATTTCTTTATGCCCGATAAGTTACTCCCATAGCCTTGATAAAAATCATCAGGTTGAGAATAAACGCCAAAATCATCAGCAATGCCTTCACTTTGAATGTATGTATCTTCACCCTGCCAGTCGATAGGCGGATTTTGAAGAGAATTGGTAGAGATGCCAAAGCCCGAGAACTGAGTACACTGACTACTAAAAGCAGTTTGCACCTTCTTTAAATAGGGGCGATCTAAAATATAACCTTCAAGATTAATCCAGCGTTCATTCAGAAACACCTCTACCCAACTGTGGATAATTCTGTCTGGCGCAAAGCCAAATAGATAGTTTGGAATTGCTCCCTTTTGCAGCTCGTTATAGATTGTAAATCCATGAAAACGAGTCGGAATATCGACAGCACGCAGCAGAGCCATTAGTAAGGTGCCCTTGGTATTACATTGCCCGTAGCCATCCTTTAATACCTGACTGGCGGTGATAGTATCGTCAGCGTTATATCCGAACAAAATGTCATCACGCACAAATTTATATATTTCACCTGTAGCGTCATATTTCGATAATCTCTGCCAACCTTTTTCACTTATCAGCGCACGTATACTTGGATGTTCGAAATCCAGCATTGATGTGGTTTTTAAGTAATCATCTTGTGGGTGATTCATTATATTCTCCTCATCAAAAAAATCTGTTTGCAGGATAATCAGATAACGGGCAGAAAACTTGAATAAACTGGCTATCTAGGTTTGAACATGCTTTTTGCCTCGCGTATAGAGATACCAAAGAGACTGCGGAACGTACGGCTCAAATGCGCACTATCAGAAAATCCTGCCGAATGAGCAGCGTCTGTAGCTGACTGCCCCTTTGTTATGGCATTAATCGCGCAGATCGCACGCCGCCAAAGCAGATAGGGCCGCCAGGCTATACTCATCTCTTCACGAAAAAGGTGCAAAAACCGACTTTCGGACAAGGCCATCTGGCTGGCAACATCTGAGGCTCGCCAAGCAACAGGCTTTTGGCAGTCACCCAATAAGCAGCTATCGAGCTCATCCAATAACTTTTTAACTCGGTTATCAGCAATAGAGTTCGACATGCTTTTTTCGGTAAAAACCAAATTAAGGTCAAGAAATGAGAATAGCGGTGCTAATAACTCCGCAGGATTGTCACTTTGTTTTGGTCTGGCAACAGTAATATCAGCCAATTCAGCAAGTCGTACAACAGGCTTCTCCTCCAAGTGCATGAGAAACTTATACCCCAAATCACTTTGTGGTTCAGCCAATAGCACCCAGCCTGATTCCATGTGTAGCCGGTGATCTATTTGAGAGTTAATTATGAAGGGGGCTGTTATTTCCCGTCCATCAAGTAAGCAAAGAGATTGCTTCTCTGGCCATACAAACTGCATTGCATGATGCTTATGGCTGGCAGTATTAAATGCTGCACCATAGAGAATCAGAACACCCGGTTTTAGCCAAACAGTGGGAAGCATAATCAATTGATTGGTAGTGAGATTCTCTCGATAAGTATATTGCCGATTTAAAGCAGAGCAAAACTGGATGGCTGCTATGGGTTAAGGTGAGTCATGTCATCCTGAGCGAAGCGAAGGATCTCTGGAATATTCCTCCCTTCATTCACCAAAATAACAATTTAAAACCCCAACCCTTATCGGAGCTGAGGCAATAAAAAAATCGTCGCCGTTTGCTCGGCCATAACCACCGACAGCGGAGTCGCTTTAAAAATGACCTGAATCAAAATCTTGGGTCTCGCCCTGCTATTCGCTGGCAGATTCCTGCAACTCCTCTTCAGGCTGTGGTTTAAAAACCTCTACACCGCAAAGTGCAATCACGGTCATCACACCTACCAACAATCCCAGCCATGGCTCGAACAGGCTGAAAGCCATGGCCGTGATCACCATGGCACCTCGCTCGGTGGCGTCATCCACCAGGGACAAAGCCAGAGTGGCGCAAGCGAATGCCGTAAGAATCAATGTGACCGCCAGGGCGACGGGTAGCAGGGGTTGCAGCAGTGTGACCAGTGGCAAAAAGACAAATAAGACGGGGAGGCCAAACTGATAAAAGCTGCCGATGCTGTCATAAATCGAGTGAAGTTTGTCTTTACCTTCCGTCCAGCGTTTTAACAGGATGACCTGAATGCCGGTCCACAACACGCCCTGGGTGGCAAAGAACGGCGCGGTGATGCTCATTAATACATTGCGAATACCGGTGGCCATATGAGCGCGGCTGCTGTTGATGTCCAGCTTCTCATCCTGACGCTGCTTTTGGGCCTGTTCAATCATTTCATTGCCGGTCACCACGTCACCGAAAAATAATATATAGGTAATCAAGGCCAGGGGAAAAGTGGCTAAGAAGGTATCCAGACTCGGCCAGCCGATCACAAAAGGGGATGCCTTTGACCAGAGCCCTGCGGCAGCCGAACCGATATCGAGAAACTCCCAGCGAATGTTGTAATTAAATTCATCGGTAAAATAACCAATGATGCCTGCCAGTGCGAAACCGGGGAGCAGTCCAAATCCGAGGATCTTGGCTAACACAGGCTTGCTTGCCGCCATGGTTTGCAGGGGTTTGGAAAAGGCAAAGACCAGACAGACCATGACCCCGATGGTTCCGGCAATGGGCGCCGACTGAAAGACGTTGGCGGCATCGCCATCTTTGGTCACGCGTAGGAAGGCGGCAATGGCGGCGCCGAGAATAATGCCGCCTTTGAGCACATTGGGGATGACTTTAATGAGCTTGGCCCCCAGTCCGGTTATTCCCAGAATCATTAGAATCAGGGCAAAGTTTATCGACAGGGCCGTCATGGCCTGGAACTGAGCGGCATGATCGCCCAGATACATAGGCGAGGTAATAAACGCAACAACGAATGGAATGGCCGGTGTTAGCCAACCGGGGGCGTAAGGGTCGCCAAAGGCCATCCATCCCAGGGAAATCAGAATGTTGTGAATCATGGCCATGACCACCGCTTCCTCGAAGGTCAGGCCCAGCAGGGTCATAAAGTAGGGAACCAGTGCCAGTCCCGTTGCCCCGGCCACCGCCAGCCCCTGGAGCGCATCGGGTATGGAAAAGCGGATGTGGATCAACGGGATTCGCATGGTGAACGGACCCCACTGATACCCCGGATGTACTTCGCCGTCTGTCCTTTGTCTGGCCATGGCAATTTCCTTGTTTGAATTATTATTGGGTGATAATTAAACAATTACGGAAGAGAGCCAAATTTGTATCAATAACTATTCGCGATATTAATCAATGGCTTATTTTCCATCTCGCGAGTTTCCGCGCAGTCAGGGTTGGACGGCTGCAAAATGTTCCCCGAACTGAGTTAACCAAACGATTGGCGTTCGCTCTGATGGCTAAGCCACCACGGCCCGATCACTGGCCCAGTTTCTCAGGCTTTGAATTTGTTCTGCCATAACCACCGACAGTGGAGTGGTTTTGAATATCGCTTGAATCAAATCGTCTTCGCTGATGGTTTTGTCTTCTTCGGCGGCGTAGAGCGCAGAGATAACGGCCTGTTCTATTTCGGCGCCGGAGAAACCCTGCGCGGCTTCGGCAACGCGGTTCAAATCCATGCCGGCGTGACTGATGCCGCGCTTTTCCAGATGGATAATAAAAATATCTTTGCGCACCTCGGTATCGGGCAGGTCGACAAAAAAGATTTCGTCAAAGCGGCCTTTGCGCACCAGTTCGGCGGGCAGGCGGCTGATGTCGTTGCTGGTGGCCACCATAAATACCTGACTTTTGTGTTCGGCCATCCAGGTGAGGAAGTAGCCGAGCATGCGTTTGGATACGCCGTCATCGGAGCTGCCCGATGACATGGCCTTTTCAAGTTCATCGAGCCACAGTACGCAGGGGGACATGACTTCGGCCTGAGCCAGCGAGTCGCGCAAATTCTTTTCGGTTTCGCCGACAAATTTATTGTAGAGCGAGCCCATATCCAAGCGCAGTAAAGGCAGGCCCCATAAACCGGCAACGGCTTTGGCGGCCAGACTTTTGCCGCCGCCCTGAACCCCCAGCAGCAAGACCCCTTTGGGTGTCGGCAGCGAGGATTCACCACTGAACGCTTTTTCCCTTTCGCTCAGCCAGTGTTTGAAATTGTGCAGACCACCGACGTTGGCCATCTTTTCGGTGTCAAACTGATAGCTGAGCAACCCCTGATGATTGAGCAGGGCAAATTTGGCGCTGTTGACCTGAGGGATGTCGCTGGTGTCAATTACGCCGTCATCGGCGATGGCGTGGTAGGCCAGTCTGGCCACGTCTTTGTGTGCCAGCCCGCGCAGATTGCTGACCAGCTGTTTTAAGGCCGCGGGATCGGTTTTGATGCGATTGGTGTCAGAGCGGCTGACGTAGCGCTGGGCTTCCTGACGAACGATGCTGAGGATTTCATCGTCATCCGGTAGAGTCAGTTTGGCGTAAGCCATATAGGGGGCCAGCTCCGGGGGGGCTTGCAGCCGATGGCTGAGCAGCACCACGTGTTTTTCAATGTTGTCGAAATCCAATGCGATGTCTTTGAGCAGGCGGACGTTGAGCGGTTCGCTTTCCCAGTGGGGGTGAAAATCACAGAGGACAAATACGCCGCCCTGATTGCGGGCTTTGATGGCTTTCAGGGTCTCAGTGGGGCTCTGGGGTTCTGCGGTCTTGGCGATTCTGGGACCAAAGCCGAGGGTGTCGAAGCCGTCACTCAGGCTCCAGCGATAGAGTGTCTGGCGCTGTTCCTGACAGAGTGTCTGCAGCAGTTCCAGAACGTGTTTTTCCTGAGTGCTCTCCAGTGCAATCAGTGGGATTCTCTGTTTGAGTAAACGTCCGATGTCTTCGCTGACGGCGACTTTCATATTGTTATCTCTTGGCCGATTCCATTGGTGTGGATCAAGAGTACAGGGGAGGCGGTCGCTTCGCCAGCGTGTGCTGGCTACTCCGCTTTCATGAATAAGGGTACAATTGCCCGATCAAAGAGGATTATTTATGACGCAACGCCAATTGACCATCGCCGACCGCCTGCTGACCAATATGGATCGTGCCGTGCGCACTCTGGCTCCCGGAAAAGTCAGCCACTATCGGCCGTCGCCATCGAAAAATATGGATGAGCAAACGATGTCGGATGCCGAGCGCAAGCACGCTGCCGGTTTGATGCGGGTCAATCACTCCGGCGAGGTGTGTGCACAGGCGTTGTATCAGGGGCAGGCTCTGACGGCCAAGTTGCCCGAAGTGCGCAAGGAAATGCAGGACGCCGCCGATGAAGAGATCGATCATCTGGCCTGGTGTCAGGAGCGCATCGAGTCGCTGGGCAGTCAGCCCAGTGTGTTGAATCCACTCTGGTATGGGTTGTCGTTTGGTGTCGGTGCTGTAGCCGGTCTGGTGAGTGATAAGGTCAGCCTGGGGTTTGTCGCAGCTACCGAAGAGCAGGTCTGCAAACATCTGGAGAGCCACCTGCAAACCTTGCCGGAGCAGGATACCAAGAGTCGTGCGGTGGTGGAGAAGATGTTGGAAGATGAGGCCCGGCATGCGCATTCGGCACTGGATGCCGGCGGCGTGCGTTTTCCCGCGCCGGTAAAGGGTGCCATGACCCTGATTTCCAAGGCCATGACCAAGAGCAGCTACAAAGTCTGATAGCCGCCGTTATCCATGGATCAGAGTGCCTGCTCCAGAATTTCATAACTGTGGGTCAGTTCGACCCCGGCAGATTCCATCATGATGGAGGCTGAGCAGTATTTGGTGACGGACAGCTCAATGGCTTTTTTCACTTGAGCTTCTTTCAAGCCAATGCCGGTGACCACAAATTTCAGATGAATTTTGGTGAAGGGCGAGGGTACGCCATCGGCGCGTTCGGCTTCAATTTCCACCCGGCAATCGGAAACCTTCTGGCGGCTTTTCTTGAGGATGCCCATCACATCAAAGCTGGAGCAGCCGCCAATACCCAACAGGAACATCTCCATCGGGCGTGGGCCGGTATTGCGGCCGCCGTGGTCGGGGGCGCCATCCATGACGACGGTGTGGCCACTGCCTGACTCGGCCAGAAACTGAACGCCATCAACCCATTTGACTGTTGCTTGCATGCTGTTGCTTCCTGTTAAATCTGTTAAAACGGTTGGCGATTATGCTTGATTGTGGCTGCAGCGTCCATGCTCGGTCAGGCCGGACTGACGTCGCCTGAATTTGATTTGTGGCGTGGTAGTTTGCAGGCGAAGCGGCTATGGTTAGTGCAGTGGATAAACAGATAAATGCATTGGAGTTGTATCATTGGTTTCAGTATCACTGACGCCACATATCAAAAATGTGGATGAATTTTTAAGTCACTGTCACCGGCGGCGTTTTCCCGCCAAGAGCACCCTGATCTACGCAGGCGATAACAGCGACTCCCTGTATTACATCGTCAAGGGCTCGGTCACGGTGTCGATTGAGGACGATGACGGCCGCGAAATTATTGTGGCCTACCTCAATCCCGGCGACTTCTTTGGTGAAATGGGTATGTTTGAGCAGGGTGCCCGCAGTGCCTGGGTGCGCGCCAAGACCGAGTGTGAGGTGGGTGAGATCAGCTATGGCCGCTTCAATGAGTTGGTGGAAACCCACCCGGAATTTCTGTTTGCGGTGGGTGAGCAGATGGCGCGCCGGTTGCGCAATACCACTCGCAAGGTGGGTGATCTGGCTTTTCTCGATGTCACCGGTCGGGTGGCGCGCACCTTGCTCGATCTGAGTGCCGAGCCGGATGCTATGACCCACCCCGATGGCATGCAGATCAAAATTACCCGTCAGGAAATCGGTCGCATTGTGGGCTGTTCGCGCGAAATGGTGGGACGTGTTCTAAAATCACTTGAGGATCAGGGGTTGATCACGGCCCACGGCAAAACCATTGTGGTGTTTGGCACCCGCTAGGGGGATGTATGTCACTGAAAAAAATCGCGCTGCTGAGTCTTGGCAATTGCTTGCTGGTGGCTTGTCTGGCTTTTTCAGTGTCTTCCCGGGCCACTCAGGGCGAGGGTTTAACCGAGGTGGTTATTGCCGGTGACAATTGGTGCCCGATCAATTGTGGCAAGGATGATCCCCAGCAGGGCTATATGATTGATGTTGCCCGTCTGGCGTTGAAAGAGTCCGGTTACACCCTGAAGTACGTCGAGATCCCCTGGGCGCGGGCGGTTTCTCTGGCAAGGGCCGGTGAAATTCACGGCATTGTCGGGGCGTTTCGCGGCGATGCCCCGGGGTTTATTTTTCCCAATTCCCCTTTGTTGCAGATGAGCAGCAGTAATCTCTATACTCGGGTCGAATCCGACTGGCGTTTTGTCGGCGAGCCGTCTCTGGAGGCGGTGCGTTTGGGGGTGATTCGCGATTACGACTACGGCCCACTGATCAATACCTATGTGGAAACCTATGGCAAGAACCCCAACCGTGTCAGTATTATGTCGGGGGATAATGCGGTGGAGAGAAACATCAAACAATTGTTGCGCGGCCGTCTGGATGCTTTTGTCGAAACGGCCCCGGTGTTCTGGTACGCGGCGAAAAACCTCAAGGTTACCCAGCTGTTGCGCGATGCGGGCTCGGCGGGTGAACAGGAACCCTGCTACATAGCATTTTCGCCTAATCGCAAGGATTCCCTGGCCATCAGCAAGGCGCTGGATGCCGGTGTTTTACCCATGGCTAAAAAGGGCAAATTGAAACTGCTGGGGCAGGCCTATGGCTTGCCCGAAAGCGTGATTCCTAAATTGCCTGTGGTTCAGATGAACGCGGTAGCCCAGCCATAGTGGTTGGCTGTTCGGGGTCAGACTGCACGTCTCATAAGGTAAACCCCATAAAAAAGGCGGCGCTGTGAACAGTGCCGCCTTTTTGTTTGCCGGTTGGGAGTTTTACTCTCCCTGCTCCCGGGCAATGGCTCGGTAGGCAATGTCGTTACGATAGAACACACCGTCCCATTGGATCTTGGCGGCCAGTTCATAGGCGCGCTGCTGAGCTTCGGTGACGCTGTTGCCGAGGGCCGTGGCGCACAGAACACGACCGCCATTGGTGGTGATCTGGTCGTCGATCAGCTTGGTGCCGGCGTGGAAAACTTTTTCGCCAGCCACTTCGCCTTCGGGCAGGCCGGTGATGACGTCGCCTTTGTTGTAGGAGGCTGGATAGCCGCCAGCGGCCAGAACCACGCCCACAGAGCACTGCTGTTCCCAGTCGGTATCGACACCCGCCAGCTTGCCATCGATGGCGGCTTCACACAGTTCCACCATGTCGGACTTCATGCGCAGCATAATGGGCTGGGTTTCCGGGTCGCCAAAACGGCAGTTGTATTCGATAACCTTGGGGGTGCCATTGGCGTCGATCATCAGGCCGGCATACAGGAAACCGGTGTAATCGTTGCCTTCCTCGGCCATGCCATTGACGGTCGGGTAGATGACTTCATCCATAATGCGCTTGTGGATCTCGGCAGTCACAACCGGGGCTGGGGAGTAGGCGCCCATGCCGCCGGTATTGGGACCGGTGTCGCCATCGCCAACGCGCTTGTGATCCTGACTGGTGGCCATAGGAACAACGTTTTTGCCATCGACCATGACAATAAAGCTGGCTTCTTCACCGTCGAGGAACTCCTCGATCACCACACGGCAGCCGGCTTCACCAAAGGCGTTACCAGACAGCATATCTTTAACCGCTTCCTCGGCTTGCTCCAGAGTCTCGGCAACAATTACGCCTTTACCGGCGGCCAGGCCGTCGGCTTTAACGACGATTGGTGCGCCCTTTTCACGCAGGTAAGCCAGAGCTGGCTCAACTTCGGTAAAGTTCTGGTATTCCGCAGTCGGAATTTGATGGCGGGCCAGAAAGTCTTTGGTAAAAGCTTTGGAGCCTTCCAGCTGTGCGGCACCCTTGGATGGGCCAAAGGCGCGCAGGCCTTGCTCGGCAAAGTAGTCGACCACGCCTTCAACCAGTGGCGCTTCCGGGCCAACAATGGTCAGGCCGCAGTTGTTGTCTTTGGCGAAAGTGGCCAGCTTTTCAAATTCCAGCACGTCGATGTCGACGTTGGCCAGGCCTGCTTCAGAGGCGGTGCCGGCGTTGCCCGGGGCAACAAAAACGGTTTCAACGGATGGGTTTTGGGCGGCTTTCCAGGCCAGGGCGTGTTCGCGACCGCCAGAGCCAATTACCAATACATTCATGTGCGTTTTCCTTTCAGATGGATTCCCGCCTGCGCGGGAATGACGCGTTTAGAACAAATTATTTTTTACAAAAACCTTAAGGCAGAGCAGGCGGAGTGGATTTTGCGTTAGAGCAAGGAGGCACTGCGCACAGGAAGGGAATGTACATTTTGCACATGACCGACCGAGCACAGCGCCGACGCTGCTATCGCGCAAAAGACGCCCGCCTGACTGTCTTAATGGCGGAAATGGCGCATGCCGGTGAATACCATAGCCATGCCGTGTTCGTCGGCTGCGGCAATCACTTCTTCATCGCGCATGGAACCACCGGGCTGAATTACCGCGCTAATGCCCACTTTGGCGGCGTTGTCGATGCCGTCGCGGAATGGGAAGAAGGCGTCGGATGCCATTACCGCACCTTTCACTTCCAGATTGGCGTGCTCGGCCTTGATGGCGGCGATACGCGCGGAGTTGACGCGGCTCATCTGGCCTGCGCCGACACCGATGGTGCGACCGTCTTTGGCGTAGATAATGGCGTTGGACTTCACCATCTTGGCGACTTTCCAGGCGAACAGCAGTTCGTCCATTTGCTCGTCAGAGGGCTGTACTTTGGTGACCACTTTCAGGTCGCCCTTGGCAACCATGCCGTTGTCTTTTTCCTGAATCAGCAGGCCACCGTTAACGCGCTTGTAGTCGTAAGCGGTCGGGCGCTCTGCACCCCACTCGCCACACTCCAGCAGGCGTACGTTTTTCTTGGCAGATACGGCTTCAGCGGCTTCGGCAGAAACGCTTGGCGCGATGATCACTTCAGAGAATTGCTTGTCGACGATCAGCTGTGCAGTCTCCGCATCCAGTTCGCGGTTAAAGGCGATGATGCCGCCAAAGGCCGATTCCGGATCGGTAGCAAAGGCCAGCTCGTAAGCGGTTTTGATATCAGTGGCAACGGCTACACCGCAAGGGTTGGCGTGCTTGACGATGACACAGGCAGGCTCTTCAAACAGTTTCACGGTTTCCAGAGCGGCGTCTGTGTCGGCAACATTATTGAACGACAGCTCTTTACCTTGCAGTTGCTTGGCGGTGGAAACAGAGGCTTCGGCAGCATCGGCTTCGACGTAGAAGGCGGCCTTCTGGTGCGGGTTCTCGCCGTAGCGCATATCCTGAGTCTTAACGTACTGAACGTTATAGGTGTTGGAGAAATCGCGCGCCTGGTTTTCAGTGTTGCGGCGACCAAAGTGGTTGGCAATCATGCCGTCGTACTGGGCGGTATGCTCAAACGCCTGGACCATCAGGTCATAACGGGTTTCGTAGCTGGTAGCACCACTGTTGGCCTGCATTTCGGCAATCACGGTTTCGTAGCTGGAAGCGTTAACCACGATGGCCACGTCTTTGTGGTTCTTGGCTGCAGAGCGAACCATGGTTGGGCCGCCGATGTCGATGTTTTCAATCGCGGTTGGCAGGTCACAGTTGGGGTCGGCAACGGTGGCTTTGAAGGGGTAGAGGTTTACCACCACCATGTCGATGGGCTGGATGCCATGCTCGGTCATTACCGCGTCGTCGGTGCCGCGGCGACCCAGAATGCCACCGTGTACTTTCGGGTGCAGGGTTTTAACGCGACCGTCCATCATTTCCGGGAAGCCGGTGTAATCGGACACTTCCACGGCGTTGATGCCGTTTTCGGTCAGCAGGCGGAAGGTGCCGCCTGTGGAGAGGATCTCTACGCCTTGAGCCGCCAGGGCCTGGGCAAATTCAACGATACCGGTTTTGTCAGACACGCTGATGAGGGCGCGTTTGACGGTCACAAGGTTGTTGCTCATGTTGTTTTCCATCGACAAAAAGTTGGGGACTGTTTAAAACTCAAAATTAAAGCTGGGTGTGAAAACACAAAAGGGCGAGATGGTTGTGTCTCGCCCTTTTCGGTATTGGTGCAGTCTGCGGATTAAAGCAGGCCGTACTGCTTCAATTTTTTGCGCAGGGTGCCGCGGTTCAGACCCAGAACCTGGGCGGCGCGGGTCTGGTTGTGACGGGTATACTTCATCACGATTTCCAGCATTGGCGCTTCTACTTCGGCCATAACCAGATCGTATACGTCAGTCACTGACGAACCATCCAGATGCTGGAAGTAGTTGGACATGGCTTGCTCAACGCAATCACGCAGTGATTGGTTTTGCGTTTGCTGAGGTACTTCCTGTACCGGGCTGGTAAGTTCTCTTGGCGCGTCGGCCATCAGCATAGCGGCAGAGTTCATGCTGCTTGATCCTCTTTTGTTATCAATTGCTTAAAGTACTCAGTGACGCTCTCGAGTTGTTCTTGAGCGCACTCAATTGTGTTAAAGGTCTTAATAAAGGACTTGCCATTGGCAAGTGTCTTCAAATACCACCCGACGTGTTTGCGGGCGATCCGGAGCCCCATATATTCTCCGTAGAAGCTGTGCAGTTCCTGAATGTGACTGCGCAGCAGTTCGCTGACATCCTTCAGCGCTGGCTCAGGCAGTAATTTGCCTGTGGCCAGAAAGTGGTTGATCTCCCGGAATATCCAGGGACGACCCTGAGCGGCCCGGCCCACCATGACGGCGGCGGCACCTGTGTGCGACAAAACCTGTTGGGCCTTGATCGCATCGTTAATATCGCCATTGGCCATAACCGGTATCGAAACCGCGTCTACGATCTCGGCAATGGTGTCGTATTCGGCATCACCCTGAAACTTGCAGGCTCGAGTACGGCCATGCACGGCCAGCGCGGCAATGCCTGCCTGTTCAGCCATTCGGGCGATGATCACGCCATTGCGGTTATCTGTGTTCCAGCCGGTGCGAATCTTTAATGTCACCGGTACATCGACAGCCTGTACGACCTGGGTCAGGATTTCCTGCACCAGTGGCTCGTCTTGCAATAGCGCAGAGCCAGCGGCTTTCTTGCAAACTTTCTTGGCCGGGCAACCCATATTGATGTCGACAATTTGGGCGCCGCGCTCGACATTCATGCGGGCGGCGTCAGCCATCATTGCCGGATCGCCCCCCGCTATTTGCACTGAGCGGGGCTCCAGTTCACCCTCGTGGTTGAGGCGCGTCTGGGACTTGCGGCTGTTCCAGAGACGGGTGTCGGATGTCACCATTTCCGAGGTGGTCAGCCCGGCGCCCATTTGGCGGCACAGTTTGCGAAAGGGCTGATCGGTCACGCCTGCCATGGGCGCCAGAACCACGGGGCTTGCAATGTGGTAAGGGCCGATATGAAACACGCTGACCTCGTCTTGATCCGATGTCGTCTCTGGGTTGAATAATGTTGTTGTGATGCAACCGAAGGGTTGTATCGTAGCTCTTTGGGGGAGGCGTTTAGTGCGTCCCGAAAAGGGGGGCTATCATACCCGCGAAGGTGGTTTTAGAAAAGTAGAAATCGCTCAAATTGATGAAAAAATAGTCGTTGACAGGGGCGTTGAAATAGGTTCCAAACGGCCGTTTGTCAGCCCCGTTATTGGGGGCTGATGGCGAGGTTGTAATTTACCGCCTGTTTGCCGGGGTCAATGACTTCCAGGGCGATATGAATCGGTGTTTGGCTGGGCATGGTGTCGGCGCCAGCCAGTTCTCCGCCCAGGTATTCTCGGGGCGTAAACACCCGGTGCGCCACAGGTTTGCCATTGATGTCGCTGAACAACAGGGTCAGATTGGGAAACGGTTGGCTGAAGCTGGCGGTATTGATCAGGATGCTGTCGATGGCCAGTGCATTGTCTGCCTTGGGGTGGCTGCGCACCACGAGGTTGTAGCTTTTGATCTGGTTGATGTCGTAGCGCGGCGGCAGTTTGCAGCCAAGCGAGGGGCAGAGCGTTTCATAGATGCCCCGGTAGCTGTCCTGACGAGCGTAGCGATCGATTTCAAACCAACCTATCTGGGCAATCAGAGTGATGGCTCCCAGCAGGCTCAGTCCGCCCCAGAGCAGGCGGCGGGGCCAGGGTGAGGTTTGATCGTGCCACTCCATTTCAACTGGAGCGTCACCAATGCCGGCAAGGATGTTATCGCCAGTGCCGGTTTGTGGCTCTGCTTCCTGCTCGTCCAGATCGGCCAGCAGGCTTTCATCCAACAGGTCTTCCGTGTCATCTGTGTCGTACTGGATGGAAGAGGGGTTATCGATGTAAGGCTCATTGTCGTCTTCGAGCAATTGTTCTGCCCAGCTGTCGTCGGCCGGTTCGCTCGATGCGGTGGTTTTTCTTTGGATGTTGCGATCGAACAGTCCCCCGTGGGTTTGCGGGGTGGAGTCACGATCCAGGAATTCGTCGGAGAGCTGTCCGAGGCTGTTATCCATGTCGTCGGAGATGAGTTCATCATCATCGCTGGGTTGAGGCGGGGTGTTGGCCTCGATTTCAGTCTCGCTCTCGTCAGTGGCATCGACCGGCTCGCTTACCAGATCAATATTGAAGCTGTCGTCGGTTTCTTCGTCGATGCTTTCCTCTGCGCCAAAATCAATGTCTGTGGGCAGCGGGTCGAAATCCGCAGTTGGATCGGCTTGGGTGCTGATTGCATCGGTCGTGGATGGGTTGGCTGTGGAATGGGTGGTCGTGGATGGCTCGGCGATTGATGTGTCAGCAGGGGTGTCACTGACGGTGAGGTGGTCCAGAGCCTTGAAGACCTGCAGGCAGGAGCCGCAGCGCACCGCGCCTTTGGCTGTGGCCAATTGTGCATCGGTTACGTGGAAGGCGGTGTTGCAGTGTGGGCAACAGGTTACCTGATCTGCCATGAATGGTGTTATTCCCTGAAGGCTTGCTTTGAGTGCCAGAGTTTAGACGCTCTGTGTGCTGGGGTAAATCCGTAGTGTGCCGCCTAGTGAATTCGGGTGGCGCTGAGGCATACCCATTCATCCTGCTGTCGAATGGGGTCGAATTGGAAGTGGTCGCGGTAGGCGCTCATGACGGTTTCTGCCTGCGTCGCCAGAATGCCGGACAGGCACAGCCGGCCGCCGGGGCGCGTCAGGCTGGTCAGGGTTGGCGCCAGTTCGGCCAGTGGTCCGGCCAGAATGTTGGCCAGTACCGTATCAAACTGTTGCTCGGGGCACTTGGGTGGCAGGTAAACCGGAAAGCGCTCCGCCGCAATGTGGTTGCGCTGGGCGTTGTCGGCAGTGGCCAGTAAGGCCTGTGGGTCGATGTCTACCCCGGCCAGTTGATCGGCGCCCAGTAGCAGCGCGGCAATGCCCAGAATGCCAGAGCCGCAGCCGTAGTCCATTAGGGTCTGGTTATTGAGGTCCTGCTCGGACAGCCATTGCAGGCACATAAATGTGGTGGGGTGCGTGCCGGTGCCGAAGGCCAGTCCCGGATCCAGCAACAGGTTGACGGCCTCCGGTTGTGGCGGTTCCAGCCAGCTGGGGCAGATCCACAGGTCGCCACCGAAGTGGATGGGCTGGTAGTTCTGCATCCACTCGCGCTCCCAGTCTTTGTCTTCCAGTTGTTCCCATTTGTGGGGGGGCAGTGGTTTGCCATAGCCATTGGCGATGGCTGCGCTGCACAGAGCGGTATCAATGTCTGCATCAAACAGGCCGGTTACCCGGGTGTTATCCCAGAGCGGAGTTTCCCCGAGTGCGGGTTCGAGGATGGGTTGGTCGGCGTTGTCCTGCAGGGTGATGGAGGCTGCGCCAGCGGCGAGCAAAATGTCCTCGAGCGCTTCTGCCTCGGTGCGGTTGGTGTAAATATAGAGTTGCAGCCAGGGCATAGGGGATCTCAATGGTGGGTTGCAGTGGTGGGCGGTCAGGATGCGGCTGGGCGGCGCTCGGCCATCAGTTGCAGGCGCTGCTGAATGCGGGATTCAATGCCTTTGGCATCCAGGCCGACCTGAGCCAGCAGGCTTTCGTGTTTGCCGTGCTCAATCAGTTGATCGGGCAGGCCCAGAGGCAGCAGTTCGGTGCGCATGCCCTGTTGTCCCAGCCACTCGCCAACGCTGCTGCCGGCACCACCCATTACGGCGTTCTCTTCCAGAGTGACCAGCAGATCGTGGGTGTTGTACATATCCAGAACCAGATCGGTATCCAGTGGTTTGACAAAGCGCATGTCACAGACGCTGGCGTTCAGGGCTTCGGCAGCTTCCAGTGCGGCTGGCAGCAGGGTGCCAAAGTTGAGGATGGCAACCCGCTTGCCGGTGCGGCGAACCACGCCCTTGCCGATGGGCAGGGGTTGCAGCGATGGTTCGATGGCGGTGCCGGTGCCGGTGCCGCGCGGGTAGCGCACCGCGCTGGGACCACAGTGCTGGTAGGCCGTAGTCAGTAGTTTGCGGCATTCGTCTTCATCGCTGGGGGCGCAGATCATCATATTGGGGATGCAGCGCATAAAACTGAGGTCGTAGTTGCCCGCGTGGGTGGGGCCGTCTTCGCCCACGAGACCGGCGCGGTCGATGGCGAAAGTGACGTCTAGGTTTTGGATGGCGACGTCGTGAACCAACTGGTCGTAACCGCGCTGCAGGAATGTGGAGTAGATGGCGACCACCGGTTTTTGCCCTTCACAGGCAATGCCGGCACCCAGAGTTACCGCGTGCTGTTCAGCAATGGCGACATCGTGAAAGCGCTCGGGAAAGCTCTGGGCAAAGCGAACCATGCCGGAGCCCTCACACATGGCGGGTGTGATACCGATGAGCTTTTCGTCCTGTTGGGCCATGTCGCACAGCCAGTCGCCAAATACATCCTGATATTTGGGTTGCTTGCGTGGGGCGGGTTTGGGTGAGGTGGTCTGCTCCTGAGGGGGTTGACGAGGCTCGATTTTATTGAGGGCGTGGTAGCCCACCGGATCGCTCTCCGCTGGCGCAAAACCTTTGCCTTTTTTGGTGATGATGTGCAGCAATTTGGGACCGGGCATGGCGCGCAAATTGTTGAGGTCGTGGGTCAGGCGTTCCAGATCGTGACCGTCGATGGGGCCCACGTAGTAAAAACCCAGTTCTTCGAACAGGGTCGCAGGCGACACCATGCCCTTCATGTGTTCTTCGGTTTTACGGGCCAGCTCTTCGAGAGAACTGGGCAGCTTGGCCAGCACCTTTTTACCGCCGTCGCGCAGGTTGGTGTAGAACTGGCTAACCCAGATTTTGGAGAAGTAATCCGACAGGCCGCCCACATTGTGGGAAATCGACATGTTGTTGTCGTTCAGTACCACCAGCAGGTCGCTGCGAGTGTGCGCGGCGTGGGTCAGGGCTTCAAACGCCATGCCCGCTGTCATGGCGCCATCGCCGATGATGGCAACCGATTTGCGCGCACCATGGCCCTGTTGGCCCGACTGTTTGTTGGCATTGGCGGTCGCCAGCGCCATGCCCAATGCGGCACTGATGGAGGTGCTGGAATGGCCGACGCCAAAGGTATCAAACTCGCTTTCGCTGCGCTTGGGGAAGCCCGAGAGGCCGCCTTCCTGACGAATGCCAAGCATCTGTTCGCGGCGCCCGGTAAGAATTTTGTGGGGATAGGTCTGATGGCCTACGTCCCATACCAGTCGGTCTTCCGGGGTGTGGTAGCAGTAGTGCAGGGCGATGGTCAGCTCAACCACACCCAGACCTGCGCCGAAGTGGCCGCCGGTCTGACCAACGCTGTAAAGCAGAAATTCCCGCAGTTCACGCGCAAGTTGGGGCAGCTGGCTTTCGGACAGCTGGCGCAAATCCGCCGGAGTATCCACCCGATCGAGCAGTGGCGTGGTTGGGCGGCTGAGAGGAATTTCGTTAAACATACGGGTGATGGGTCGGGCAAAACCGCAATTTTATGACTCTGGCGAGGGTTTGCATAGTGCGGTGTCGTATGAAGATGGAGAATAATGTGGAAATCAGTGGCTGCGTTCTACGATATAGGCGGACAATCCCCTGAGCGGGTCGGCGCTGTGGTCAAACGGCTTAAGTGCCTGCAGTGCCTGTTGATGCAGGGCTTCGGCTTTCTGGCGAGCGCCCTCGAGTCCCAACAGTGACACGTACGTGGGTTTGTTCAGGGCTTGATCGGCCCCCTGTTGTTTGCCAAGGGTTTCGGTATCCGCGATGACGTCGAGAATGTCGTCCTGTACCTGAAACGCCAGCCCCACTGCCGCGGCGTACTGTTCCAGAGCGTGCAGTTGTTGCTCCGTGGCGCAGCCGGTGGCCAGTGCGCCCATGCGCACACTGGCGCTGATCAGGGCGCCGGTTTTATGGTTGTGCATCTGTTCCAGCTGATCGAGTTGCAGTTCGGAGTCGACGGCGGCTATGTCGATGGCCTGGCCGGCCACCATGCCTTTGTCGCCGGATGCCCGGGCCAGAGTGCTGATCAGCTGCAGCTTGCTGGCATCGTCGCCGCTGTCACAGTCGGCAATCAGTTCAAACGCCAGTGTTTGCAGGGCGTCGCCGGCAAGAATGGCGGTGGCTTCATCAAACTGTTTGTGGCAAGTGGGTTGGCCGCGGCGCAGATCGTCGTCATCCATGGCCGGCAGGTCGTCATGAATCAGGCTGTAGGCGTGGATACACTCCACGGCGCAGGCTGCGCGATCAATCAGTTCGTTAGTGGTCGAGGTAATGGCGGCGGCAGCGGCGTAAGCCAGTACCGGGCGCACCCGCTTGCCGCCACTGAGGAGACTGTAACGAATGGCTTGATGCAAATTCAGCTGTTGGTGCGGGCGTTGTTCGAGGCTTGAATTAAGAGCTTGCTCGATGCGTGCCTGATGTTCGGAAAAAAAGTGCAGAAAGGCGTTGCCCTGAGGAGTGCTGGGGCTGGAATGGTCGGCGGGCATCAGTGGTCGTCACCAGCGAAATCTTCAGCGTACAGGTCACCCTGATGCTCGGTCAGCAGTTGGACTTTCTGTTCGGCTGCGGCCAGGCGGTCCTGGCATTCTCTGGTGAGTTTGACGCCCTTTTCAAAGGCCTCCAGAGATTTTTCCAGACTCAGGTCGCCCTGCTCCAGTGCCGTCACCAATTTTTCCAGTTCCTGCATGGATTTCTCAAAATCCTGTGATTTCTTTTGGGCGGCCACGGTGTTGTTCTCTGTTGGTTTGATATGATTGCGAACTTAGGCCGCACCCTACATAAGCTCAGGGGCGAGGTCAATCTGATGGTGAGGGTTATAGACTAAACTGTGGGCCAGAGGAGCTGCTTTTTTTAAAGCCAGTGGGTAATCTATTTGTCATTGAGGTTTTTTGACTTGCTGCCGATACAGTTGAATGCAGGTCATGTTTTGGTTTTTTGGGGTCTTGCCCGATAGCGGCGAGATGCTTGTTTCGCAAGGAGTGGAAGAGTGGATTTAGCAACGATTGTTGGCATATTGGGCGCGATGGGCCTGATTGTCGCCACCATGTTGATGAGTGGCAGCCTGGGGATGTTTATCAACATTCCATCGCTGGTCATCGTGTTTGGTGGCAGCCTCTTTGCGGTTATGGCCAAGTTTGGCCTGGGACAGTTTCTCGGCGCCGGCAAGGTGGCGGGTAAAACCTTTGTCTCCAAGTCGCCGGATCCGGCTGAGTTGATTGACGAAATTATTGAACTGGCGGATATGGCGCGCAAAGGGGGGCTGTTATCCCTTGAGGGTAAGGAGGTGGGTAACGACTTCCTGCAAAAAGGCATCCAGTTATTGGTGGATGGGCACGATCCAGACGTGGTTAAAGGCCTGTTGACCAACGATAAAAATCTGGCTGAAGAGCGGCATGCTACGGCGGCAACCATCTTTTCATCGCTGGCCAGTATGGCACCGGCCATGGGAATGATCGGAACTCTGATTGGTCTGGTGGCGATGCTGTCGAATATGGACGACCCCAAGTCCATTGGTCCGGCGATGGCGGTGGCCCTGTTGACTACCCTCTATGGTGCGATTCTCGCCAATGCCGTTTGTGAACCCATGGCGGACAAACTGAAGCTGCGTGCGGCAGAAGAATCCATGGTTAAAAGTCTGGTGATCGATGCGTTGCTGGCGATTCAGGCGGGGCAGAACCCCCGTGTGATCGATGGCATGTTGCGCACCTACCTGCCCGAAGGCAAGCGTGAAGTTGCCGAAGGTTAACGGGGTAGCGCTATGAGCGATGAAGAACAGAAATGTAAATGCCCCCCGGAGGGGTTACCCCCGTGGATGGGGACCTTTGCCGACTTGATGTCCCTGTTGATGTGTTTCTTTGTGTTGCTGTTGTCTTTTTCTGAGATGGACGCCATGAAGTTCAAACGGTTGGCGGGTTCCATGGCTCAGGCGTTTGGTGTGCAGAACAAATTGAATGTCACCGATGTCCCCAAGGGCACCAGTATCATTGCTCAGGAATTCAGTCCGGGCACCCCGTCACCAACCCCCATTAACGAAATCTGGCAGAAAACCGAGAACATCACCGAAAACACGCTGGATTTTGAGTGTGCTCAGGAGTTCGATATCGAGCAGGGTGAAGAGGCCAAAGAGGGTGGTGTTAAGTTGCGGATCAAACGCAAGCTCGAAGAGCTGATCCAGCAGACCGAGCAGGATGCTATTGAGCTGGCGCAGTCGCTGCACGATCAAATCGCTGCCGGTGAAATCGAGGTGGAGACCCGAGGGCGTAAAATCATCATCCGGATTCGTGAAAAGGGCTCATTTAAAACCGCCTCGGCAGAGATGAATGATGATTACTACGATGTGCTTGATGAAATCAGTGATGTGCTGCGAGTAAAGCCGGGTAAGATCCAGGTTCAGGGACACACCGATAATATCCCCATTCGCAGCCCCCGGTTCCGTTCCAATTGGGAGCTTTCATCCGCGCGGGCGGTGACGGTTGCCCACGCCCTGATGAAAGACGACATTAATCAGCGCCGGTTTGAAGTTTCCGGTTTTGCAGATACTCAGCCGTTGGTGGCGAATAACTCCTCGGATAACCGCTCGCGTAACCGCCGGGTTGAGATCCTGATTCAGCAGGGGCTGGATGAAAGCCTCGATGATGAAGATCTGAATGTGTTGAAAGAAGAGGGCGCCGACATTTTGCGTGATCTTGATCTGGATCCGGAGTACCTGTTTGATTTGGATCCCAATGAAATCTTCTGATAACAGCAACGTCATGTCTGCCGGAGTAACCCCATGACCGATTCCGATCGCCGCCAGTTCTTTCGCATCAATGATCGCATTGGTGTGGCTTACAGGGTGTTGAGTGATGAGGAGTCGCGGGCGGAGGTTGAGCAGAGTCGCCGTTTGATGGCACCGGAAGCGTTGCTGGCCGATTACAATAAGACCGTACACCAGCTTTTAGGCCAGTTGAAAGTTCAGCAGCCGGTGATGGCCGAATTGCTGGGGGCGTTGGACGACAAAATCAATTTTGTGATCAATCAGCTGGAGCTGGAGTCCAGTCTGGTTGAGAAAATGGCTCACGAAATGAAAGCGGTCAATATCAGTGCCAGCGGTCTGGCGTTCAATGTGTCGTCCGAGGTGGCGTCAGGCAAGTTGGTGGCGCTGGAGCTGCTGTTGCAGCCGGAGAATCTGCATCTCTATATTCACGGTGAGGTGGTGGATTCCACCGCCAGAGATGATCAGCCCGGCTATTATATGCGGGTTAAATTCACCCACGTATCGCCGTCTGATCAGGAATTGCTGATTCAGCACGTTGTGCGTCGCCAGGGTGCCCAGTTGCGTTATGCCCGTGAGGATTAGCTGAGCAGCTGTAGCACGTATTCGCCCCGCTGGTTTTGATTGGTCTGGGCGATGATGCTGGCGCTGAGCAGAATTTCATTGCGGGTTTTTTCCGCCACTTCCCGAGCAAAATCCGCGTCTGCAATGCGGGAGTTGGCGGCTTCGCTGTTGATGCGAGAGCTGTCCAGTTGATCGGTAACGCTGTCAAGTCGATTGATCAGAGCGCCAAAGTCGCTGCGCGAGGCGTTGACCTCTTCCTGAATCCCATCAATGGTATCCAGTGCCGCCTGTGCGCCAGCCTGAGTACTGAAATCAATGTCATTAAAACCACTGTTTTGCAGTTGCTCCACAAAGTTGGTGGTTTCAGTTGCGATGGTGTCCGTGCCATCTGGCCCCACTTGCAGGTTGATACTGGTGCTGTCTGACAGCAGAGGGATGCCATTAAAATTGCTGCTCTCGGCGACGCGATTAATTTCGTCTTGCAGCTGTTGCACCTCGGCATTGATCGCTTGACGGTCGCTGTCATTGAGGGTGCCGTTGCTGGCCTGAACCCCCAGTTCACGAATGCGCTGCAGGCTGTCGTTGATTGAACCCAGTGCGCCCTCGGCCGTCTGGGCCAGCGAGATACCGTCGGAAGCGTTGCGCGATGCCTGACTGAAGCCCTGAATGTCCGAGCGCAGCCCGGTTGAAATCGCCAGGCCGGCGGCGTCATCGGCCGCGGAATTGATCCGTTGTCCGGATGACAGGCGCTCAAGGGCCTGATCGAGCCCCTGTTGTGAGGCACCGATGGTGGGATTGACGCCGTAGCTGTTGATTCCTGTAGTCATAACTCACCCATTTAAAGACACTGCTCTTATCAGTTTACGCCTAAAAGGAATTTTGGTTAATGATTGATCAGTTATATCCATATTCAAATTATAACCGAGAGTTATTATCGGTTGGGCTGAGCCTGCCACCTGTTAAGCGGGTCGCAAATTCTGAAAATTGTCTTACTATTTCCTGTCTTGAAGCGAGCTAAAGGCCATGGGAGTAGAGCGCTTGAAAACCATCCACAAAATATTTGCCGCGGCGTTGATGTTGTCGGCGGTTACCGTATCGGCCGCCAACCTGGAGCAGGTCACGGCGGAATCCTTTACCGCTGAATGCAATTCGTCCGTTGCCACGATTACTGTGCAGTTACGCCAGCTGGAAGCGTTTGCTGGAACACCCGACAAACAGACATTTCTGCGCCCTCTGGATGAGGTGATGCTGAATCTGGCGGATGCGGCCAAGCGCGCCAATCTCTATCAGTCGGTCCATCCGGATCAGTCTCTGCGACAGGCCGCGGAGCAGTGCTCTCAGGATCTGGACAAGTTGAATACTGACATCAACTTATCGCAGCCCTTGTTTGAGGTGTTGTCGCGGCTGGACAGAAGTCCGTTGAGTTCAGTGGATAATTATCTGGTTGAAACTCTGTTGCGCGATTTCAAACTGGCTGGCGTCAATCTCGCAGACGATCAGCGCGATCAGGTCAGAGCGCTGCAGCAAGAGCTGGTTAAAGTGGGGCAGAATTTTAATCGCACCATTCGTGAAGACGTACGCCACCTTGAATTGCATTCGACTTCTCAGCTCAAGGGTTTGCCTGCCGATTACATTGCCGCCCATCAGCCGGGCGAAGATGGGGTGATACGTCTTTCAACCCGCTACCCCGATTACATTCCGTTTGTTACCTACGCCGAAGATGAAAGTTTGCGTGAGGCGTTTTACCGCATGGCGCGCTCGCGAGGTTACCCCGATAACAGAGATCATTTGCAGCAGTTGATCCAAAAGCGACATCAGTTGGCCGGGCTGTTGGGGTTTGACAGTCATGCCGATCGCATCACTGCCGACAAGATGATTGGTTCCGCGGAGGCAGCTGCCAGATTTATTGACAAGGTTTCTCTCGCCGCCGAGCCGGCCGCGCAGCGGGACAAGGCGCAACTGTTGCAGCGTTTACAGCAGCAGCGACCGGAGGCAACCCAGGTACAGCGCTGGCAGCTGAGTTATCTGCAGGACAAAATCAAGACCGAGCAATATCAGGTGGATGCCAAGCAGTTGCGCAATTACTTTGCCTATGGGCGGGTTAAAAGCGGTATCTTCGAGTTGGTTGAGTCCATGTTCGATGTGCAGTTCAAACCCTGGGATGCTCAGGTGTGGCATCCCAGTGTTGAGGCCTGGGAGATGTGGGGCGACGATCAGTTGCTTGGCCGTTTCTATCTCGACATGCACCCGCGTGATGGTAAGTATCAACACGCGGCCATGTTCCCGACGCGTACCGGTGTTGCCGGGCGTCAGGTGCCGGTGGCTACCCTGGTGTGCAACTTTCCGGGGGAAGGGAATCCCACCGAGAAGATGGAATTTACTCAGGTAAAAACCTTCCTGCACGAATTTGGCCATTTACTCCATGAGCTGTTTGCCGGCCGCAATCAATGGGTGGCCCAGTCGGGAATTTCCACTGAGTGGGACTTTGTCGAGGCGCCGTCGCAAATGCTTGAAGAGTGGGTTTATGACAAGACTACTCTGCAGTCTCTGGCGGTTAATGATGCCGGTGAGTCGCTCAGTGATGATGTGGTGACGCGGTTACAGGCGGCGCGCAATTTCAATCGCGGCGTTGGCACCCAGATTCAGATGTTTTACTCAGCGCTGTCGCTCAATTATTACCGGCATAACCCGGAACAACTGGATCTCTATCAGTTGATGCTGGATCTGGAGCAGCAATACTCACCGCTGCCGCCGGTAGAGGGCACCCACTTTTACGCCAACTTTGGCCACCTCAATGGCTACTCGGCGATTTACTACACCTATATGTGGTCGCAGGTAATTGCGCTCGATATGTTCAGTCGCTTTGAAACCGAGGGGCTGCTCAACCCTGAAACAGCGAAAGCCTACCGGCAGCTGGTGCTTGAGCCCGGCGGCAGCAAACCGGCCGCGACGCTGGTGAGAGACTTTCTGGGGCGCGATTTCAGCTTTGACAGTTTTGCCAGACGGCTTAACAGCCACTGAGGAGTCATCGGATATGGAAATTCCACGTCGCAAGTTACTTGATGTTCTCAATCGCATCGATCTGTTTGCCGACATCAGTGCTGGCGACAAGGAGCGCCTGTTGGTGCCCCGGCACATTGTTAAGGTGTTCCCTCAAAGTGACAGCCTGATTCAGGCCGGCGACAGTGACGACAACTTTTATATCTTGCTGGCGGGTAAGGCCGGTATCTATAAAGCTGGGCAGCGGGTGGCCGAGGTGACTCCCGGCGATTTTGTCGGTGAGATGGGGTTTATCTGCGGTGAACCGCGCACGGCAACGGTGACAGCGGACATGGATGTGATCGCCATGTGTCTGGACAACAAGGCGTTTGCAGGTTTGCCGTCGGGCTTGCGGGAAAAAATCAAAGACCGGTTGATCGGGGCTCTCGTCAAGCGGGTTGATAGTCTCAATCGGCAGCTGGCGCAATACAAAGCAGGCGCCTGAGCCAATCAATGTCAACAGTGACGACAAACCAACAATTAGAGGATGAGTATGTCTGGTAATACAGTGAGCGAACACGCCATTAAACGAATTGGTACAGATCAGGTAGAGGCGGAAGCCTATATGCCGGATCAGGAAAAAATTGTCGCGGGAAATCCGGCGCAGTTGATCTGGCATTGCTATGACAATCGCGACGAGACCTTTGGTGCCGGTATCTGGCAAGGCGAGCCGGGCAGCCACAAGGTCAACTACACCGAAGAGGAAGTGTGCTTTTTGCTGGAGGGTAAAGTCATTGTCAGTGACGATGATGGCAATGAGATCACGCTTAACAAAGGCGATATGTTTGCGGTACCAGCGGGCTTTTCCGGTGTCTGGACAACGGTGGAAACCGCCAAAAAACTCTACGTGATCTACGAAAAGTAATGGCTCTATCCAGAGCTAAGCAGTCCGAGGGGTATCTTCTGTCAACAGCCGATCGTTGCTAAAGATAAGAGATCCTTCGGCGCTGCGCTTCTCAGAATGACCGGGTATAGCCCGGTCACATTTTTTCCATGGTTTCAATGCCGAGTAAATCCAGGCCGGTGTGCAGGGTTTGCGCGGTGGTCTGGGCAATGGCCAGACGGCTGTTGCGGGTGGCCTCGGTGACATCGTCTTTCAGAATCGGACAGGCTTCGTAGAAGCGCATAAACAGGCTGGCCAGATCGTAGAGGTAATTGCACAGCATGTGCGGGTAAGCCTCACGGGCAACCTGAGACAGGGTTTCTTCAAATTGCAGCAATTTGAGCGCCAGAGCCTTCTCTTCTTCGGCTTCAATGGCGACCGTGTTCAAACTGTTTTTGTCGATGCCGGCTTTGCGGAAAATGCTCTGGATTCGCGCGTAGGCATACTGCAGGTAGGGGGCGGTATTGCCCTCAAAGCTGAGCATGGAATCCCAGTTGAAGATGTAATCGTTGGTGCGGGTTTTGGAGAGATCGGCGTATTTGACCGCGCCAATACCGACTTTGCGCGACACTTCGGTGCGCTCGGCTTCGCTCAGATCCGGGTCTTTGCTGGCGATCAGGCTGGCTGCCCGTTCCACCGCTTCATCCAGTAACTCGGCAAGTTTGACGGTGCCGCCGCTGCGGGTTTTGAAGGGTTTGCCATCGGAGCCCATCATGGTACCAAAGGCGTGGTGTTCAAGACTGATGGCATCACCAACAAAGCCGGCTTTTTTGGCCAGAGTGAACACCTGCTTCATGTGCAGGGATTGGCGCGCGTCGATAAAGTAGAGCACGCGATCGGCGTTCAGGGTGCCGGCACGGTAGCGTAACGCGGCCAGATCGCTGGTGGCATAGAGGTAGCCACCGCCCTGTTTCTGGATAATAACCGGGCTGGGATTGCCCTCTTTATCCGCCAGCTCCTCAAGGAACACGACCTGCGCGCCCTGGTCTTCCACAGCGAGGCCCTGCTGTTGCAGCTCAGTGACCACGCCCGGTAAGTCGTCGTTATAGGCGCTTTCACCACGGACGCTGTCGGCATCCAGAGTCACGTTCAGTTGCTCGTAGATTTCCTCACTGTGTTGCAGTGAGACCTGTTTGAATTTTTCCCACAGCGCCAGAATGCGTTCGTCTCCGGATTGCAGCTTAACCACGTAATCGCGGGCGCGGTTGGCAAAGGCTTCGTCCTCGTCAAAATGTTGTTTTGATTGCTGGTAAAACACTTCCAGATCTTTCAGCGCAAACTCGGCTTCAGTGTTGGTCTGCATCTGTTCTTCCAGTTCGGCAATCAGCATGCCGAACTGAGTGCCCCAGTCGCCCACATGATTCTGGCGGATAACAGTGTGGCCCTGAAATTCCAGGGTTCGCACCAGAGCATCGCCAATGATGGTAGAGCGCAGGTGGCCGACATGCATCTCCTTGGCCAGATTGGGGGAGGAGTAATCCACCACTATGGTTTGAGGGGTTTCGCAGGCTACGCCGAGTCGGGAATCTGTAAGTGCCCGGGCCAGAGCGTCGGACAGCCAGGCATTGCCCAGATGAATATTGATAAATCCCGGGCCGGCAATTTCCAGTTTGTCAGCGATATCGCCAAGATCCAGCTGCTCAACAATTTTTTGCGCCAGTTCGCGGGGGTTGGTTTTCATGGCTTTGGCGGCCGCCATGGCGCCATTGGCCTGATAGTCGCCAAATCCGGCTTTCTTGGCCGGCGCCAGATGAGCGCCAAATTCAGCCGGGATGCCGGCGGCCTGCATGGCCTGATGGACTTTGTGGTTGAGCAGTTCGCGAATATTCATAGTGGCGGTGCGGTATCCGTAGAGGTAATTGCAGCAATAGGGGTGCGGATTTTAACGGGCGCTGAGGCAGATGCAAGAAAGTATAGCGCTTGGCTCTCCAGACCCGCTACCCGGATGGTGGTCGTTGCAGGGTAAATCCATCCGTTATTTTTTTCGACCGAGGTAATAAGCCGGGATTACCCCAATGGCGAGCAGCAGCCCCATGTAGAGAAAGGTGTCCTGAAAACCAAGGCTCATGGCCTGGCGATAGAGTTCCTTTTGCATGATCCATGCGGCCAGTGGTTCCTGAGAGGCCATGTCGACACCGCTCTTGTGCAGCTCTGGAATCAGGCGGGTAATCATGGCTCCGGTCTGGCTGTTTTCCTCGTTCTGCAGGCTATTGATGTAGTCCATGTGTTTGGTGGTGCGGCGGTCGATGGCAACCGAGGTCAGGTTAACGCCAATGGCCCCCCCGAGCTGGCGGATAAAATTGAACGCGCCGGACGCCGAGGTCATTAGCTCGGTGGGCAGACTGGACATGGCCGCCTTGCTCATTGACGGCATGATCGCCGACATCCCGATGCGGCTCAGGATCAGCCACCAGCAGATGGTCCAGAAGGGGGTAAAGCGGTCGGCCAGTACCATGATGCCGGTGGCGTAGGCCATCAGGGCGACACCAAACATCACTACCCAGTTTGGCGGTGCCTTGTCGCTGAGCGCGCCAAAAATGGGAAACACCAGCGTCATGACAATGCCGGCGGGCAGCATGGCCAGGCCCGCCTCGGTGGCGGTGATGCCCTGAATGGTCTGCAAAAACAGGGGCACGGCGTACATGCCGCCGAACATGCCCATGCCGAACAGCACTGAGACAATCGAGGCGTTGGCGAAGTCGCGGTTGCGAAACAATCGCAGGTTCAGTAGTGGCGCGTCGGAGACCAGTTGCTGGCTGATAAAGGCGGCGGTGGCGAAGGCGCCGGTGCCGAGGCAGAAAAACACAAAATCTGAGCCCCAGCCGTAGCGCTGGCCATTACTGAGCCCGATAAGAATGCTGCTGGTGGCCACTGAGAGCCAGACCACGCTCTTGATATCCAGTCGCGCCTTATGATTCGGATCGACATAACCGGGCAGATACCAGAGGGTCAGAGGCAGGCCGATCAAAGCAATCGGCAGTGGCAGGTAGAATACCGAGCGCCAGCCAAAGGCGTCGACAGCCAGTCCGCCAAGATAGGGGCCCAGTGCCGGCCCCAGTACCGCCATTACGCCAAAAATGGCCATGCCCACGTCCTGTTTCTCGGGCGGGAAAATGCGGGTCATGACGTACATGGCGATGGGCATGTAAAAGCCGTAGGCAATGCCTTGAATCACTCGGGCGATGATCAGGGTTTCAATATTGGGGCTCACGGCCGCCAGCATGGAGCCCAGAATAAACACCAGTGACGGGTAGAAGAACGCGTTTTGTACGCCAAAACGGTCAATTACCCAGCCTGAAACCAGCATGCTGATGGTGGAACTGGCGAGAAAGCCGGTGGACAGCCACTGGGCATCACTCTGGTCGACCCCGAATGCCCCCATCACGTCGGGAATGGCGACGTTGATGATGGTCGACATCAAGAGCGCAATAAAGGTGCCCACACCCACCGAGGCAATGGCGAGGCCCGGGTATTTTTTGCCGTGGCGCTCACGCAGTGATTCAAAGGTGTCACCGCTGGCCTGACTGCCGAGGTTTTGAATAAAAGCCAGCATGGGTTGATCAGCTGTTTGGTGCGGTGCGGGTGTCGATATTGATCTGCACCATCATGCCCGGCTTCAGCAGTCCATCCACCTGATCGATGCTGAGCTTGATGCGCAGGCGTTGTGTGACCTTGGTAAAATTGCCACTGGGGTTGGGGTTTGGCAGCAGGGCAAATTCGCCGGTCGTGGCGTCATCGATGCCGATAACCGTCGCCTCAAAATCGCGGTCCGGGTAGGCGTCAACCACAATGGCCGCGGTCATGCCAGGGGCAATGTGACGCAGCTGGGTTTCCTTGATGTTGGCATTGATCCAGATCTTTTCAGGGTTGTGCAGCATCACCAGACGACTGCCCGGTGAAATGTACTCCTGAGCGTGACCAAAGGTTTTATCGATCACGCCGTCGATGGGGCTGCGAATCTTGCGGTCTTCCACTTCCAGAGCCAGTTGTTGCTGTTTGACCTGAAGGCGCTCGATATCCTGTTCCATGATCGCAATTTTGCGCTCGAGTAACTCCACGGTCATCAATTGGGCTTTGGCCTTGCGCAGTTCCGAGGTTTGCTGGGACAGGGCGGAGCGGGCCTGCTCATGGCTCTCTTTGGCCTGGGTGTAATGCAGTTCGTCTTCCTCGAAACGGCGCTGGGAAATCAATTCTTTTTTGAGTAGGGTGTTGGCGCGGCGGAAGTTGCTTTCAGCCAGTTTCAGGATGGACTCGGCTTTATTGGCGGCGGCCTTGGCGCTGTTGAGCTTTTCCTTCTGGCTGTCGAGGTGACTTAACTGTTCCTCACTGACCATGGTGCGCTCGCTCTGGGCGCGCTCAATTTCCGCCTGACGGGTGGCAATCTGCAGATCAATTTCCTGCAGCGCCAGCTGTGCGGTGCGGTCGTCGATTTGCACCAGTAAATCTCCGGCCCTGATCTGTTGGCCGCCCTTGACGGCAAAACTGTCAATCCAACCGGAGCGGTTGGCGCTGATTTCAACCACGTCACTGGCAATTCGGGCATCGCTGATGCTGACGGTATGGCTGCGCTCATAGCCCCACCAGCCGACAACGGTGGCGAGTATCAGCAGGATAAACCAGCGCAGGTTTTCCTTGTGGATGCTGTGTTCACCATCCTCATGTTTGAACAGGAAGGGCAGGATGCGTCGGATGCGATGTTGGTTCTTGGTCATAATGTCTTACTCAGAAATGGTTGCGCCTGAATTCGGCGTTAACGCATGTTGCTCAGGTTGTCGCTGACTGTGGCCAGCAGATCCAGCATCTGTTGGCGTTGTTCATCACTCAGGTGTGAGAAGGCTTTGTTGTTCAGATCCGCCGAGATGCCTTCGATGATGGGCATCAGGGGCTTGCTGGTGTCGGTGATGTAAATTCGCTTGGCGCGTCTGTCTCTGGGGTCCTGGCGCCTTTCAATCATGTTTTTCTGTTCCAGTTTGTCCAGCAGTACTCCCAGAGGTGCCTTTTCCATCAGCATGATGTCAGCCAGTTCGGACTGGATACGGCCATCTTCCACACTCAAGAAGGCCAGTACCCGCCATTGTGCGCGGGTTAAATCCAGTCCCTGCTGTTTCAGCGTCCTGTAAAACAGGCTGGTATAAAGCCGGTGAATATTGCTGAGCAGTACGGGCAGAGAATCTTTCAGTGCGGGCTCTGACATATCGGTTCGTTTAATTGGTTTACAGGATATAAGGTAATATTAGCATATAGTATACATTGGTTACTATTTTGGGAAAATCAAAAACCCGAACGGCTTTTTTCTCAAGCATGGGGCTGGTCCATGGCAGGGTCTTTCCCCCGGCACAGTCGGCTGGTTATGATGGGCGCCGTAATGGATGCTTTGCAGGAATATTTATGAAACGTCGTGGTTTGATGCTGGTTCTCATGGTGCTGCTGGCGCCTGTGCACGGTTGGGCGCAGGCACCCATTTTGCGCGACCCGGGTATTTTTCATCCGGTGGTGGCAACCAAAGGCATGGTGGCCACCCAGCATCGACTGGCGAGTGAAGTGGGTGCCCGGATTCTGAGTCAGGGCGGCAACGCGGTGGATGCTGCGGTTGCGGTGGGGTTCTCTCTGGCCGTGGTGTTGCCACGGGCAGGCAATCTGGGTGGCGGTGGTTTTATGTTGCTGCATTTGGCCGAGGACAATAAAACACTGGCTATCGACTACCGGGAAATGGCTCCGGCCGCGGCGCACAGGGATATGTTTCTGGACCAAAGTGGTCAGGTAGACAGTGATAAGTCGCGCTTCAGTCACGCTGCCGCCGGTGTACCCGGTACCGTGGCCGGACTCATTTATGTACAGGAGCAATATGGTCTGTTGTCGCTGCAGCAGGTGTTGCAGCCGGCTATCGAGCAGGCCGAACAGGGTTTTGCGGTGACTCACGATCTGTCGAGCAAGCTGCAGGCCTACAAGCACCTGAAAAACAATCCGGCCACTCGTGCGGCCTACTTTAAACAGGGCGGTGAGGCCTATCAGGCCGGTGAAATCCTGAGGCAATCGGATCTGGCTTGGAGCCTGAAACAGATTCAGATGCAGGGTGGCGAGGCCTTTTATCAGGGTGCTATTGCCGAGCGTCTGGTGGCGGAAATGCAGCGCGCAGGCGGCTTGATAACTGCGGAGGATCTGGCCAATTACAAAGTGGTGGTGCGCGATGTGGTGCGTGGTGACTATCGCGGTTATGGCATCGCTTCCATGCCGCCGCCCAGTTCCGGCGGGGTGCATCTGGTGCAGATGCTGAATGTGCTGGAACAGGCGCCATTGGGGCAATACGGATATGGCAGTGCCGATGCCATGCACTGGATGGCAGAGACAATGAAGCGCGCCTATGCGGATCGAAGCAAGCATCTGGGCGATCCGGATTTTGTGCCGGTACCGGTGGCACAGCTGACCAGTAAGGATTACGGCCGCTACCTGTTTGGTCAGATTGACGGGGAGCGTGCCACCCCCGCTAACGAGGTGCATCCGGCGGAGCATTTTGATCATGAGAGCCGCGATACCACCCACTATTCGATTATGGATGCCGAGGGTAACGCCGTTGCCAATACCTACACCCTCAATTTTTCTTTTGGCTCGGGGATCACGGTGCCGGGTACCGGAATTCTTCTCAATAACGAAATGGATGATTTCTCGGCCAAGCCTGGTGTGCCCAATGCCTATGGTTTGCTGGGGGCTGAGGCTAATCGGATTGAGGGCGGCAAGCGTCCGTTGAGCTCGATGACGCCGACTATTGTGTTCAAGGGCGATAAACCCTGGCTGGTTACGGGCAGCCCGGGCGGCAGCCGAATCATTACCACCACCCTGCAGGCCATCGTTAATACCATCGATCATAAAATGAATGTGGCTGCGGCCGTTTCGGTCCCGCGTTTTCACAATCAGTGGCTGCCTGACAAGGTGTTTGTCGAGCCCGGTTTTAGCCCGGATACTGTCAAGCTGCTGGAGCTTCGGGGGCATGGGGTAAAGCAGGTTCGGGGGATGGGCAGTGCTCAGTCAATCATGTGGGAGGATGGCGTATTTTACGGCGCTGCCGACCCGCGCAAGCCCGATGCGGCAGCGGTGGGCCTGTGAGTTTTTTGGGTGTAAATGGCGCAATAGTCTTCTATACTGAAATGCCTTCAGTGAGTTCGACAGTTTAATCAGTCCTATGGATATTTCAGCCGCCGATACGGTGAGTTCTCAGATCATCAACCCTGCCCGGGAATCGCAACAGGTTCAACGGGAGCAGGAGCGCTCGGCCCGGGCTCAGGAGTTGCCTGCCGCCCGATCTGAAAGCCTGTCGTCGTCGCCCATTGAAAGAGCGGCAGTGGCGCCGGTTGAGCCTCAGGTACCTGCCCGGGAGTCAGGCAATCAATCCCGCTTCCCATCGAGCCCTGACCGGGTCAGTCTGTCGGCTGAGGCGCTGCGAGCAGCGCAAGAATCTCAGAGTGGTGCCGGCGAAGGTGGGACGGTGATCGATAACGATACCGGTGAATTGGTGCCGCAGCGGCCAGAGCCCGAGCCGCAAAACCGCAGTGCGATTAATGCCTACGCTTCGGTGCAGCAGCTGACCGGTTTGTGACTCTGGCCTGAGTGCTGCTATTTATTCAGTTTGGAGCTCTTCCAGTATTTGGTACCTTGCAGGGTCGCTTGCAGGGCCAGTCCACTTTCGGTCAGTTGGTAAACGGTAACGCCGGGAATCACCGTCGCGGCGCCGCTGGCTTCATCGCCTTTTTTGCCGGACTTTGCCGCAGCATCAGCCTGTCCGGAAAAGTCCCAGCCTTGCTCCACAAAATCATTCATGGCATCGCGGTCGTGGAACACAAACACGGCGCGGAAATCCTTGACGCCCATGCCGATGCCCAGCCCGGCAGAGGCCATATTCATGTAGATGTCTTTGCCGGTCTTGTTGTCGCGAACCACGCCATTACCACCGGCGGCGGAAAAGAAAATGACATTGATGCCAACGTTGGAAAAAACCCCGTAGCCGGCCGCCTGTTTGATTTCGTCGCGGGTGTCAGCTTCCTCCCGATAAAGTCTTTGTAAAACTTCACTGCGCATTTCCCGAATGTCTTTGCGTTCTTTCTCAGCACTGGCGCCGAAGGCCTGTGTGGATGAAAGCAGTGCGAAAATCAGTGTGCTGATCAATAGTTTCATTTGTGGGCTCCTCAAATAAATCCCAGATAGACGAGTGCTGCGAGCATGGCGGTGCACAGTAGTAGGCTTAGTAAAAACGGCAGATGTGAATTTTGCTTTACCGGCTCCACGCGGTTGCCTGGCGAGGTGGGGCGAGTTTTCCATTTCTTGGGTGAGTCATCGGTGCTTTTACGGGCTCTGGCCGAAACCGGCGGGGCGGGTTTACGCACCCGGGTTTTGTCGTGGTCGGTGTTGGGGCCGCGAATTTTGAACGGATAGATGTCGACACGAATTTCATCCCCGGGGTGGGCACTGGCCTCGGTAATTTTGCTGTTGTTCAGGTAGGTGCCGTTGGAGGAGCCCAGATCACGGACTAGAAGCTGATTGCCCTGAATCTGGATCTCGGCGTGCTGGCGCGACAGGTGAGTGCCCGGAATCACGATGTCGCACTGACTGCTGCGGCCGATGATGGTTTTTGGTTTGCTGAGCACAAATTCCTGACCGGTCAACCAGCTGCTGCTGGCGATCAGCGCCCACTTGGGTATCTGGGCATCGTTCAATGCTGTCTGGCTGATAGACTCGTGGGGGTGAAGTATCTGCAGGTCGATGCTGCCGATAGTCAGGGTGTCGCCGGGGCGAATCTCACATTCATCCACCACCTGACCATTGACGCAGCAAGGGGGGTGAGAGGCAACGGCTTTCAACAGCAATTGTTGGTCCTGAGTGATAAGCTCGGCGTGTTGCGGGGACAGGCTCTGGTCATCAAGAATCAGATGGCAGGCGGGGTCGGTACCTATGCTAAAAAGCTTATCTACAATCCATACCGGTTCGCGACGTTTGTCTTTAAACTGAATTTTAAGCATTGTGCTGGTATAAATTCCTGTAATAGGCAGCAACATAGAAGTCATGGGGTAATGCGGGCGTCCTGCCGCATCGATAATAGCAAGAATAGCAGCCCTGTGAAGATTGAGGAGAATAGGTTTGTGGCGCTGGAACTACCAGGCTATCGGTTTGTAGAAAAAATTGGCGAGGGAGGCATGGCGACTGTGTACCTTGGGGTGCAGGAGTCACTACAGCGCCCGGTTGCCATCAAGGTATTGAGCGCCCAGATGCGGCAACAGGGGGAGGTGCGTGACGCCTTTGAGAGGGAGTCACTGATTGTCGCCCGGCTTGCCCACCCCAATATTGTCTCGGTCATTGATCGCGGTGTGTCCGAGCGTGGCACGCCCTATTTTATTATGGAGTTTGTCGACGGGGTGGACTTGTCCCGGGTTTTGGCCGAGGGACAGTTGGGGTTGAATCGTAAGCTGGAGTTGGTGCTGCAGGTCGCCAAAGCGCTGGCCTATGCCCATCGCAACGGCGTGATTCATCGAGACATCAAGCCTGGCAATATTCTGGTCGACAAGGATTGGCACGTGCGGGTGGTGGATTTCGGCATTGCGCATATGCTGCGTGACGCCCGGTCAGACAGCCGGGCTGGGTGCGGTGTCGCAGAGACCAGTCCGAGTATTATGGGTACCGAAGCCTATATGGCGCCGGAACTGCAGCAGGGTGAAGTGGAGGCCTCGGTTCGCAGCGATTTGTATTCTCTGGGGGTGATCCTGTTTGAGCTGCTCACCGGGCGTCGCCCTGACGGTTCACCGACGCCGCCCTCGGCGTTGGCGGAGGCCATACCCCGGGAGCTGGATCTGCTGGTTCTCAAGTGTCTGGCCCCCGATCCGAAAATGCGCCCCCAGCGTGCGGAACAGGTCTGCGATGCTTTGCTGGAGTTGTTGCATGGCGCCCATTTGGATAACGCCCAGAAGCAGCGCGCAGAAGCGACTCTCAATAAAAAAAGTTTTGCGCTGCTGGATGTCTGGCGGGAAGCGTCCTCTGGCGCGGTTTATCTGTTTCTGGAGCGCAAGACCGGTCGCCGCTATGTGGTCAGGAAATCCTCCTCAATTCATCAGGGGTATGGTGCCTGTTCCAGCCTGTCCGGATTGGAACACCCACATCTGGTCAAGGTGCATGGGGTGTCGAAAAATAATCGCGCCTTTATTGCGGTGCTGGAGTATATGCCGGGTGGCAGCTTGCAGGAGCGGATGGCGCGCCCGTTTGAACTGAATGCATTTTTGCCGGTGGCGATCCAGATGTGTCAGGGATTGGCGTTCGCTCACGGTCGGGGTGTGGTGCATGGTTTTCTCAGGCCCAGCAGCGTTCTATTTGATCAGCTGGACAATGTGCGAGTGGCGGATTTTGGCTGGCCCTCTCTGCTAGGTGACAAGGCGTTGCAAGTGGCGGAGGCAGATAGCGATTTCAAACTGCTGGATGAGCCGCGCGAGCAACCACTGGATGTGTACGCCTGTGGCGCCATTTTTTATCGAATGCTGGTGGGCGACTGGCCGCGCTACAGTCGCGGTCAGTTGTCGGCTGGCGCGGCGTTTAAGCGCCTGCCCGAGGCACTGCGGCAACTGCTGAAATCCATGCTGAGTCAGGAGCCATCGGCCCGTCCCGAATCCTTATTGCAGGTGGTCGGGGTGCTGGATGGCCTGGGGGACAACCTGCCGACTCAGGTATGGTCGCAACAAGTTGTCGATACTCCAGCGCCATCCGTTAACAAAGAAGAGGGACAGCAAAAGGAAATGCTGCTGTTTCTGTTGCTGATACTGTTATTCCTGGTATTGGTTAATACCGGGGTGATTGCTGTCTTTGAGGGTTGGCCCATGCCCTTCGGTGAGTCGCTGCGGGAATTGTTATTGGATTGGCTGGACCCATGAGTGGTTTTAAAGTCCGGCAGAATTGCTCATAATGCCCGACTTTTTTAGCGCTTGTGCTCAAGGATCTGAGATAGATGTCAGTTTTTGAAAAGTTGGTTTCCCTTTATCAGCAATTGGTGATTCAGCGCCCCAAGTTGGCGTTGTCGCTGGTGGCGGTAACGGTGTTGGCGTTTGCGGCTGGATTGCCCAATTTTCGCCTCGATGCATCGGCAGACTCGCTGACTCTGGAGACGGATACCGATCTGGATTACTTCCGCGAGGTCAATAAGCGCTACCAGAGTGGCGATTTTCTGGTTATCACCTTTAAGCCTCATGATGAGCTGTTTTCCGATGATTCCATCGAGTTGATGCAGGCGTTGGTGGCGGATTTGTCGCAGGTCGACGGTGTGACCTCGACATTGTCGATGCTCGATGCCCCGCTGCTCTACAGCCCCAAGGTTTCCCTGACCGAAATTACCGAGCCCCGCACCCTGTTGACTGAGGGGGTGGACTGGCAGGACGCCAAGAGCGAGTTCCTTGAGAGCCCCATTTACGAAGAGATGATTCTGGGGCCCGATGGCCAGACCACCGCCATTATGCTCAATCTGCGAGTCGACGAAGACTACATTCGCATGGTGCGCCACCGCGACAGCCTGCGCGCCAAGCGCAACCAACACGGCTTGACTGCGGCGGAACAGCAGGAGCTGGACCGGGTTTCGAAAGAATTTCTCGATTATCGCACCGCGTTATCAGACCGCGATCATCTGCGGGTGGAAGAGGTGCGCCGCATTGTTGCCAGCTACCGCGATCGAGCGGAGCTGTTTGTGGGCGGTGCCACCATGATCACCTCCGATATGTTGAGTTTTATCGAGCACGACCTGAAGGTATTTGGCATTGCCATTCTGGTCTTTATGGTGGCGATCATGGCGTTGATCTTCCGCCAGAAGCGGTTTGTGGTGTTACCTTTGCTGACCTGTTTCAGTGCCGTGATTATCATGCTTGGCGGGCTGGCCTGGGTTGATTGGCGACTGACGGTCATTTCATCAAACTTTGTGTCGCTGTTGTTGATTATTTCCCTAGCGATCACCATTCATTTGGTGGTGCGCTATCGCGAGTATCACGCCGCCACCCCGGATGCACCCCAGTCGGAATTGGTGATGAATACGGTGCGGTTTATGGCGCGCCCGTGTCTCTACACCACCTTGACCACCATGGTGGCTTTTATTTCGCTGGTGGTGAGTGATATCCGCCCGGTGATCGATTTCGGTTGGATGATGAGTATGGGGCTGGCACTGGCGCTGGTTCTGGCCTTTATCATTATTCCTGCGGGCTTGATGGTGCTGCCCAAAGGCGAGCCAAAAGACAAGGGCGATAATTCCCACGTCTTCACCCTGAAATTTGCCTGGTTTATTGAGAAACACCATGCTCTGGTGTTGTGGTTGAGTCTGTTGGCTGCGCTGGTGAGCGCCTATGGCATCAGCAAGCTGGAAGTGGAAAACCGGTTTATTGATTACTTTCACAGCTCCACGGAAATTTATCAGGGCATGGAAACCATCGATAAAAATCTTGGTGGCACCATTACTCTGGACATCACACTGGATGCGCAGGAGCTGTCCGACGGGTTTGATTATGCCGCCGAAGGTGTGGCTGATGAGGACGACCCGTTCGGTGAAGCGGATCCGTTTGATGAGCCCGATCCGTTTGCCGAAGCGGATCCATTCGGTGAGGCCGACCCCTTCTCGGAACAGAACCCGGAAGCCAAAGCCAAAGACTCTGTGTGGTTTACTGTGTCCGGCTTGGAGCAGGTCAAGCGCATTCACGATTATCTGGATACCTTGCCTGAAGTGGGCAAGGTGCAGTCGCTGGCGACGGCCTACAAGGTGGGTAATGACGTCAATGGCGCGCGGCTGAATAACTTTGAGCTGGCGTTGATGAAGAAGAGCCTGCCGCCTGAGATCAATGATGTGCTGGTAGCGCCCTATCTGTCGGAGGAGTACAACCAGACCCGAATCACCATGCGTGTCAAAGAAACGGATCCGGATCTGAAGCGAATGGAGTTGCTACAGCGTATCCATCACCAGATCGTCAACGAGCTGGGGTTTGCCGAGGAGCAGGTGAAGCTGTCAGGTTTGCTGGTGCTTTACAACAACATGCTGCAGAGTCTGTTTACCTCGCAGATTGTGACCCTGGGTGCGGTGTTTCTGGGTATTCTGCTGATGTTTATGGTGTTGTTCCGCTCACTATCCCTGTCGCTGGTGGCGATTGTGCCCAACCTGCTGGCGGCTGCCGTAGTGCTCGGTGGCATGGGCCTGTTCGGGGTGCCGCTGGATATGATGACCATTACCATTGCCGCGATTACCGTTGGTATCGGGGTTGATGATACGATTCACTATATTCATCGCTTCAAGAAAGAGTTTGTCATCGATCACGATTACGTCGAGGCGATGCACCGCTCCCACGCGTCCATTGGTCGCGCCATGTTTTACACCTCGGTGATTATTGTGGTGGGCTTCTCGATTCTGGCGCTGTCGAATTTTATCCCGTCCATCTATTTCGGTTTGTTGACGGGGCTGGCCATGGTGGCGGCGATTCTGGGTGCTTTGACCCTGTTGCCGCGGTTGATTTTGTTGTTCAAGCCGCTGGGGCCGGGAAAGGTTCCCGAAGAGCTGCAACACGTATAACGATGTAAATGAATGTAAGTAAAAGCTGTTTGATATGAATGTAAAAGAGTATATGGCCCGATTGGGCGAGCAGGCGCGCAAGGCCTCGCGAGTGATTGCCATGGCTTCAACCGGGCAAAAGAACAAGGCGCTGGCAGCCATTGCCGATGCCATGGACGCCTCCCGTGACAAGCTGCTGGCAGCCAATAAAATTGATCTGGAAAACGGTCGTGCCAAGGGGCTGGATGCGGCGCTGCTGGACCGTCTTGATATCAATGACGATCGCATCGATGCCATGATCGAAGGTTTGCATCAGGTGGCGGCGTTGCCCGATCCCTGTGGCGCCATCAGTGACATGAACAGTCGCCCCAGTGGTATTCGCGTCGGCAAGATGCGTGTGCCTCTGGGTGTTGTGGGTATCATCTACGAATCCCGCCCCAATGTGACCATTGATGCGGCCAGTCTGTGTCTGAAATCCGGCAATGCCACGATTCTGCGAGGCGGCAGTGAGGCCTTGCATTCCAATCAGGCCATTGCCGAGTGCATCAAGCAGGGGTTGGAGACCGCTGGTTTGCCGCAAGCGGTGGTACAGGTGGTGGAAACCAGCGATCGCGAGGCGGTGGGTGAGCTGATTCGCATGCCCCAGTTTGTCGATGTCATTGTTCCCCGTGGTGGTAAAAGCCTGATTGAGCGTATCAGTCGCGAGGCGGAAGTGGCCGTGATCAAGCACCTTGATGGCATCTGCCATGTCTATATTGATGACCGAGCCGATAAGGACAAGGCGTTTGCCATTGCCCTGAACGCCAAAACCCATCGCTATGGGGTCTGCAATGCCATGGAGACCCTGCTGGTGCACGGGGGAGTGGCCGCCGATATCCTGCCGCGTTTGGCTGAGGCCTATGGCGAGAAAGGCGTTGAGCTGCGTGGGTGTGAGCGCACCCGTCAGTTTATCGAGGCGTTGCCCGCCACTGAAGAAGATTGGTCTACCGAGTATCTGGCGCCCGTGCTGTCGATTCGGGTTGTGGATGATATGGAAATGGCCATTGAACACATCGATCGCTACAGCTCGGGTCATACCGAAGCCATTGTGACGGAAGATTACAGCCGCGCACGGGCGTTTCTGACGCGGGTGGATTCCAGCTCCGTGGTGGTCAATGCTTCCACCCGTTTTGCCGATGGCTTTGAGTACGGATTGGGTGCCGAGATCGGTATCTCCACTGACAAAATTCATGCCCGTGGCCCCGTTGGGTTGGAAGGGCTTACCTCGCAGAAGTATGTCGTCTTGGGCGATGGCCAGATTCGGGAATAAGCCCCGATGAGCCAGTCTTTCCAGGGCGTCATTCGCGGCGTTTACGGTTACTTTGGCGGCACCTTCGACCCCATTCACAATGGCCATCTGCGGATGGCCATTGAGTTGCAGGAAACCCTTGGTTTCGATCAGTTTGCGCTGGTGCCCTGTCATCAGCCTCCTCATCGGCAAGCCCACAGTGATGATCGCGTCAGGGCGCAGATGGTGTCTTTGGCGTTGGAGCAGTGCCCCGGCCTGCAGCTTGATCCCCGCGAGCTGGAGCGCGATAGCCTGTCCTACAGCATCGACACCTTGCAACAGTTGCGCGACGAGCTGGGTGATGCTGCCTCAATCAGCTGGTGTGTGGGCATGGATTCCCTGGTCAATATCGGCAGTTGGCATCGCTGGCGGGAGTTGCTGGATTATGCCCATTTGGTGGTGGTGGCGCGTCCGGGATGGCAGTTGCCACAGAGCGGAGAGGTGGCTGACTGGTTGCAGCAGCATCGGGCCGATACCGACGTGTTACATCGCCGGCCTTGTGGTGCGGTGGTGATTCAGCCGTTAAGTCTGCTGCAAATATCCGCAACCGATATTCGACAGAGAGTTGCGAGCGGAAATAGCGTACAATTCCTGCTGCCGGAACCGGTGCGGCAATTTATTGAACAAAACGGGCTCTACCGCAGGGCTCCTGGAGAAAGCGAAAACCCATGTCTACCGAAGTAAGCCGTTTGGCTGTTGAAGCTCTGGAAGATCTGAAAGGCAATGACATCGTCAGCCTTGATGTAACCGAACTGTCCGACGTGATGGATACCCTGGTGATTGCCAGTGGTACCTCCAATCGTCACGTCAAATCACTGGCCTCCAACGTGGTCGAGGAACTCAAGGACAAGGGTGAGCGACCGATCGGGGTAGAGGGTATGGACAGTGGCGAGTGGGTGCTGGTGGACTTTGGCGATACCGTTGTCCATGTGATGATGCCCTCCACCCGTGATTTTTACGACCTTGAAAAGCTCTGGAGCACCGAGCCCAGTACCCGCTCCGGCGACAGTTAATCCCTATCCGAACAGGTTGGTAGTCCATGCGATTTAAAATTATTGCCGTGGGCACCAAAATGCCCGGCTGGGTCACCGAGGGCTGGAACGACTATGGCAAGCGTTTGCCTCGTGATTTTCAGATCGATCTGGTGGAACTGCCCCTGGGGCCAAGAGGCAAGAATCAATCGGTTGAGCGCGCCATCGCCAAAGAGAGTGAGCAGATTTTGGCGGCAATTCCCAAGGGGGATCGGGTGATTGCCCTGGAGGTAACCGGCAAGCCCTGGAGCACCGAGCGACTGGCGGCCAATCTGGCTGACTGGTCAATGGATGGCGGCAATTTTACCCTGATGATTGGCGGCCCGGACGGCCTTTCCCGCGACTGTTTGCAGCGGGCTGACCACAAGTGGTCGTTGTCGGCGCTGACCTTGCCGCACCCGCTGGTGCGAATTGTGTTGATTGAACAGTTGTATCGGGCCTGGTCGATACTCAATAATCATCCCTACCACAAATAATAAAAACGCTCGTGACAGCGTCCCAGTATCTGAACTGAATGTCTGAACTGCATCACATTAAGGATCACCACACCGAAGCCCGGATTTTTACCCGTCGGCTGATTTTTGCTGCGTTGGTGATTGTGCTGCTGTTGTCGGTGTTGCTGGTGCGCTTCTACAATTTGCAAATCGTCAATCACGACGAGTATGTAACCCAGTCGGATCGCAATCGGGTACAGGTTCAACCCATCCCCCCCACCCGGGGTTTGATTTACGATCGCCACGGCCAGCTGCTGGCCAATAATCGCCCCAGTTACACGCTCAACATTGTTAAAGAACAGGTTGATGATCTGGATCAGGCGTTGCTGGTGCTGCAAACCCTGATCAATTTTCGCGACGGTGAAATCGAAAAATTCAACAAGCGCCTCAAGCAGCGACGCCGCCCGTTTGAGCCGGTGCCTTTACGCTTCCGCTTGACCGAAGAGGAAATTGCCCGCGTTGCCGTAAATGAATACCGGTTGCCGGGGGTCAAGGTAGATGCCGAATTGGTGCGAGATTACCCGACCGGGGAATTGTTAGCTCACAGCGTGGGGTATGTGGGGCGCATTAACGACCGCGAGCTGGAGCGTTTCGATGAGGAAACCTATCGCCGCTACAGTGGCACCTACACCATTGGCAAGATCGGTCTGGAAAAACAGTATGAAGCCGAGTTGCTGGGGGAGGTGGGTTATCAGTACGTTGAGACCAACGCCCGGGGCCGGGTGCTGCGAGTGCTGGAGCGCATCGATCCGGTGCCGGGTGCCAATCTGCGTCTCTATCTGGACAGTCAGGTGCAACAGATGGCGCATCAGAGTCTGGGTGAAAATCGCGGCTCAGTGGTTGCCATTGAAGTGGCCACCGGAGGTGTATTGGCCATGGCCAGTACCCCGAGCTTTAACCCCAATCTGTTTGTGACCGGCATCAGTTACAAGGATTACAAAGCGCTGAACGAATCTCTCGATTTGCCTCTCTACAATCGCTCGATTCAGGGACAGTACCCGCCGGGATCGACCTTAAAGCCGATGCTGGGACTTGGGGCGCTGCACCACAATGTAGTTGACTACCGCTACTCCGTGCCGGATCCCGGTTACTACCAGTTGGAGGGTGACGAGCGGCTGTATCGGGACTGGAAAAGGGGCGGTCACGGTAGCCGCATCAATCTGCGACAGGCCATTACCCAGTCCTGTGATATCTATTACTACGATATGGCGTTCCGGATGGGGATTGATCGGATGCACGAATTTGGCGTGCATTTTGGTCTGGGACAGAAGGTGGGTATCGATATTCCCAGCGAGCGAAAAGGCCTGTGGCCTTCGCGTCAGTGGAAGCGTGAGTCGCGGCGCCTGCCCTGGTTTCCCGGGGACAGTTTGAATGTTGGGTTGGGTCAGGGCTATGTTTTGGCGACACCATTACAGCTGGCGGTAATGACGGCCACCATGGCACGCAAAGGCGAGTTTATTGCTCCGAAAATGGTGTACAAGGTTGGTGATCAGGTGCTGAGCGCCAAGCGCAGGGCTCATGAAGCGCAGGTTAACCCGTCGCACTGGGAACATGTGCACAGTGCCATGGTGAATGTCGTTCACGGCCTCAAGGGCACGGCTCAGGGGGTGCGACGCGGCATGAATTATCGGATGGCCGGTAAAACGGGTACGGCTCAGGTGGTGGGTATTGCTCAGGAGGAGGAATACGATTCCGAGAAACTGCTTGAGCGTCAGCGTGATCATGCTTTGTTTGTCGCCTATGCGCCTGCCGCTGATCCACAGATTGCGGTGGCGGTGATTGTAGAAAATGGCGAGTCAGGGTCATCTTCTGCCGCTCCCGTTGCCCGTAAAGTAATTGACGCCTACATGGCCTCTGTGGCCTCGGCTGAGGAGAGAGCAAGTGAGCAGTAGCGCAGACTTTAGAAGGCAAATGCCGGAGGCCAGTCGCGATTTGCGCCAGCCTGTCAGTCTGTCCCAGCGCTGGCACATTGATCTGCCGTTGCTGGTGCTGTTGTTGTTGCTCGGTGGCTTTGGTTTGTTGGTGCTCTACAGCGCCAGCGGCCAGAACATTTACTATATGAAGCGCCAGATCATGTTCTTTATTCTGGCCTTTGGCGTGATGTTTACCGTGGCGCAGTTTCGTCTCAAAACCATGGAATCCTGGGCGGTCTGGTTTTACGGTGGCGGCGTATTTTTGCTGATCATGGTGCTGTTCTTTGGTGTCGGGGCCAAGGGCGCGCAGCGTTGGTTGAGTCTTGGCGGTTTCCGCTTTCAGCCTTCAGAGATTCTCAAGTTGGCGGTTCCATTGATGGTGACCACTTACTTGTCAGCCAGGATTTTGCCGCCGAGATTCAAGCACGTGTTCTGGACCCTGACCCTGATCGGCGTCCCGACCCTGCTGATTATGAGGCAGCCGGATTTGGGTACCTCGCTGCTGATTGCCTCGTCCGGCTTGCTGGTACTGTTTTTTGCAGGGCTGTCCTGGAAATATATTTTTTCGGCGGTGGGGCTGGTGGTGGCCAGTGCCTGGCCAATGTGGCAGTTCGGTTTGCACGATTACCAGCGGCAACGGATTTTGACGTTGCTGAATCCCGAGGAGGACAAACTGGGTGCCGGCTGGAATATTATCCAGTCCAAGACTGCCATTGGCTCTGGCGGTTTTGATGGCAAGGGTTGGCTCAATGGTACCCAGTCACAGCTCAACTTTCTGCCGGAAAGCCACACGGATTTTATCATTGCGGTTCTGGCCGAGGAGTTCGGGTTGCGGGGGGTGCTGTTATTGATGACCCTGTATATTCTGATTTTGGGACGTGGTCTATGGATTGCGGGCAACGCCCAGACTACATTTGGGCGATTGCTGGCTGGCAGCATTACTTTCACCTTTTTTATCTATATTTTCGTAAATATTGGTATGGTGACAGGATTGTTGCCGGTGGTGGGGGTGCCTCTGCCACTGGTCAGCCATGGGGGAACGTCCATTGTCACCTTGATGATGGGGTTTGGTATCTTGATGGCGGTCAGTACGGAACGTCGCAGAGTAACGATCTGATTGCGTTTATTGGTTTTAGTTGTTCAAGGAGTCAGGTGACGTCGCGCTAGTGGCCACCTTGGGGGAAGTTATGAAGTACGGGGTATCTGTTGATTGGTTGCGTGGTTTGAGTGCGGCCATGGTGTTATTGCTGCCAGTGGTGGCAGCGGCGGAAAGTTATGGTGACAGACCCGAAATAAAAACCTTTATCGATGACATGGTGGTGCGCCATCAGTTTGATCGGCAGCAACTGCAGCAGCAGTTTGATCAGGTGCAAAAGAAGCAGCGCATTATTGATGCCATGTCCCGTCCGGCCGAAAAGACCAAAAACTGGGGCGAATACCAGGACATTTTTATCAAGCCGCAACGCATTCGTAAGGGCGTGAAATTCTGGCAGGAAAACAGCGAGGCACTCGCCGCGGCTGAAAAACAGTTTGGCGTGCCGGCGGAAATGATCGTCGCCATTATCGGTGTTGAGACCAACTACGGCGGCAATAAGGGCAGTTGGCGAGTAATGGATGCGCTGGCGACACTGGCGTTTGATTATCCGGATCAGGATAACAAAAAATATGTGGAGCGCCGCAAAACCTTTTTTACCAAAGAGCTGGAGCACTTCCTGTTACTGGCGCGTGAGCAGCAGCGAGACCCTCTGACATTGAAGGGCTCCTACGCTGGTGCTATGGGTTATGGCCAGTTTATGCCGTCGAGTTATCGTCGCTACGCCACCGATTTTGATGGCGATGGCTTTACCGATATCTGGGAGAATAAGCGCGATGCCATTGGCAGTGTGGCCAACTATTTTCTGGAGCACGGTTGGCGTGCGGGCGAACCGGTTACCAGCCGCAATCGGGTTGCCAAGGGTTACGACAAGTCGGTGTTGAATCTGTCTCGCAGCAAGCGCAAGGCCGCCGGTTTGACCGTGGCAGATCTCGCTGAAAAAGGTTACACCCCGGTACAGCAAGTGGAGTCCACGTTGCTGGCCGGCGCGATCAAGCTTCAGGGTAAAAAGGGCGCTGAGTTCTGGATGGGATTCAATAATTTTTATGTGATTACCCGCTATAACACCAGTATCAAATACGCTATGGCGGTGCATCAGCTCAGTCAGCAAATTGCCGCAGCCAAGGCGGCGGCAGAAGTCTGAGCAGGTCAGGGTGCAGATTATGAGCGTGCGATTCGGATTTTGGACTCTGCTGGCGGTGGTACTGACTGGCTGTGTGGGTGGCGGTGACATCAAAGACAGTGGCCCGACTAGGCCGGTGGATATGTCCCATGTCCCCGATGCGGTTCCTCGTGCTGAAGTCAGAACCAAAGCCGGCAATAAGTCGCCCTACACGGTGCTTGGCAAAACCTACACGGTATTGCCATCGTCGCAAGGCTATAACGAAGTGGGTGGCGCCTCCTGGTACGGCAAAAAATTTCATGGCCGGCGTACCTCCAATGGGGAGGTTTACGACATGTACGGAATGACAGCGGCCCACAAAAGCTTGCCGATTCCCTCCTATGTGCGGGTGACCAATCTGGCGAACGGCCGTCAGGTGGTCGTGCGCGTCAATGACCGTGGTCCCTTTCATGGTGGCCGTATTATTGATCTGACCTATGCGGCGGCTTCCAAGCTGGGGTTTGCCCAGCAGGGTACCGCACAGGTTCGGGTAGAAACCGTGGGGCCGGGTGATCAGCCACCACAATCAGTTGCGGTCAGCCCGGAACCAATACAGAGACCCACCGTCAAACTGTCACCGCCAGAAAGCGGCAAGCCGGTTAACACCCAACCCGTTTATCGATTGCCGGCCAATACCTATCTGCAGGCAGGGGCGTTTTCCAGTCGTCAGGGGGCGGAGTCGGTGCAGCAGCGTATTAGTCAGCTGACTTCGGTACCGGTCACCGTCACCGAGACGGTCAGCGATAGCCTGTTTCGGGTGCGATTGGGCCCGGTTACCGACAATCAGGTGATTATCCGGTTGCGTCAGTTGCTGGCAGAAAATCAATTGCCCGTGCCTCATGTTGTTTACGAATAACGATATGAACAAATAAACGGACCAGAGTGCTCTGACAGTCGCGACTCATGGTTCACCCATGGTGCGGTCACTGGTAAACTGGCGTCCTTATTGATGTACCCCAACTTATTGGTTTAACAGTGAATTCAATGCAAACAATCTTTTCTCGCGTTTTCCTTGTGGCTTTGACGTGGTTTGTCGCTGTTTCGGCGCAAGCATCTCAGGTTATTATTCCTGCTCCGCCGCAGCTGGCATCTACCGCTTATCTGTTGCTCGATGCCGATACCGGTAAAGTACTGGTAGAGAATAACGCCGATCAGCAGCTACCTCCGGCCAGTCTCACCAAGATGATGACGGCCTATATCGTCTTCTCGGAGATTTCCCGTGGCAATTTGCAGGAAGATGATCTGGTGGATGTCAGTGTCAAAGCTTGGCGTATGGGTGGCTCCAAGATGTTTATCCGTGAGGGCACCCGAGTTGCGGTTAAGGACCTACTGAGAGGCATGATCATTCAGTCGGGCAACGATGCCAGTGTGGCCTTGGCCGAGCATGTGGCGGGCAGTGAAGATGCGTTTGTGGATGTTATGAATCAGCAGGCTGCACTGTTGGGCATGAACGATACCCTGTACCACAATGCCACGGGCTGGCCAGCGGAAGGGCATGTAACCTCCGCTCGCGATCTGTCGTTGTTGGCTCAGGCATTGATCAACGATCACCCCAGCTTTTACAAGCTCTATTCGGAAAAGTATTTCAAATACAACGGCATCAATCAGCCTAACCGCAACAAATTGTTGTTCCGTGACAAGAGTGTCGACGGCATCAAAACCGGCCACACCGATGAGGCGGGTTTCTGTCTGGTGTCTTCTGCCAAGAAAAACGGCATGCGTTTGATTGCCGTGGTCATGGGCACCCGTTCTGAAGCGGCCCGGGCGGCGGAATCGCAAAAACTGCTCACCTATGGTTTCCGTTTCTATCAGACTCGCACGGTCTACGCCGGAGGGGAAGAGCTGGACAGTTCCCGGGTCTGGGCTGGCCAAACCAATCAGGTGAGTCTGGGTATAGAAAACGATCTGCTGCTGACCATCCCCCGCGGCGCGGAGAAACAGCTGCAGGCTTCCATGCTGGTGGATGAAGTGATTAAGGCGCCGGTACCGGTTGGCAAGGTGCTGGGTGAACTTGAGATTCGCCTGGGCGAGGAAGTGGTCGCGAAACAGCCTCTGGTGGCGTTGAATGCGGTAGAGCAGGCGGGTTTCTTTGCCCGCCTGTGGGATGCCATCAAGTTGTTCTTTTCGCAGATGTTTGCCGGCTAAAGGTGGGTTATAGCGATGTCAAACAATTCAAATACCAGTGCTCCGGGTCAGCCGGAACCCCCCAAAATTGAATTTCCCTGCCCCGATTACCCAATCAAGGTAATGGGGGAGGCGGGCGATGAGTATTATCAATTCGTCATCGATGTGATGCAGCGCCACGCACCGGGTTTCGATCCGGCCAAGGTGGGGATTAAAGAGAGCCGTAATGGCAGCTTTCAATCCATCACTTTTTTTATCACGGCAACCGGGGTCGATCAGCTGGAAGCGCTGCACAACGAGCTGCGTGCCAACAGCAAAACCAAGATGGTGCTTTGAGATGACCGAACCCCAAGGCTCGGTTGAAGTTCGAAATCTGGGTTTACAGCCCTATGAACCCGTATGGCGTGCCATGGCCGACTATACGGACCAGCGCGATCAGGACAGTCCTGATCAGTTCTGGGTCGTTCAGCACCCCCGGGTGTTTACTCAGGGGCAAGCGGGTAAAGCCGAACATGTGCTGATGCCGGGCGATATACCTGTGGTGCAGGTGGATCGTGGAGGTCAGGTGACCTATCACGGCCCGGGACAGTTGGTGCTCTACCCTTTGATTGATCTGCGGCGTTTGGGTATCGGTGTGCGGGATCTGATCACCGCCACCGAAAATGCCATCGTCGCCTGTCTGGCGGAACTCGGCATCAGCGCCTTCCCCAAGCCCGATGCGCCCGGCGTCTATGTCGATGGCGATAAAGTGGCTTCTTTGGGATTCCGGATTCGTAAAGGCAAGAGTTTTCACGGCCTGAGTATCAATGTGGACATGGATCTGGAGCCGTTTCAGCGCATTAATCCCTGTGGTTATCAAAGCCTGAAAATGGTGCGGACAGCGGATCTCAGTGAGGATCCCAGAGCCGTTGCCGTTGACGCCGTGCAAGAGATTCTGGTGCCAGAGCTGGCACGCGAACTGGGTATTAGCGGCATCGAAGAGGTGTCGAATCCGGCCGATGTGCTGGCCCCCTATCTGTAAATGATGTGAGTAATGAGTATGACCACGGATTCCGAATTTGAGCCGGTAAAACGCACCCGTCGCATCAAGCAGGGTGAAAAGTTGCGCGATGCCGACAAGGTTGAGCGGATTCCTGTCAAGGTCATTCAAACCGACCAGTTGCAGCGCAAGCCCGACTGGATTCGAGTGCGAGTTCCGGCTTCACCCGAAGTGGATCGCATTAAAAAGTTGCTGCGGAAAAATGGTCTGGCAACTGTGTGCGAAGAGGCCTCCTGTCCCAATCTGGGGGAGTGCTTCAGTGGTGGTACGGCCACCTTTATGATCATGGGTGAGATCTGTACCCGCCGCTGTCCTTTCTGCGATGTCGGCCATGGTAAGCCGCTGCCGCTGGATGTTGAAGAGCCCGCCAATCTGGCTCGTGCCATTGCCGATATGCGTCTCAAGTACGTGGTGATCACCTCGGTTGATCGCGATGATCTGCGTGATGGCGGTGCCCAGCACTTTGCCGATTGCATTCGCGAAGCCCGAGCCCTGTCACCGAATCTGGAAGTGGAAATTCTCACCCCGGATTTTCGCGGGCGCATGGATGTTGCTTTGGATATTCTGGAAAACGAGGCGCCCAATGTGTTTAACCACAATCTGGAAACGGTGCCGCGGCTGTATCGCCAGTCCCGCCCCGGGGCCAATTACAAGTGGTCACTGAAACTGCTGCAGGAATACAAAAAGCGCCGCCCCGATGTGTTGACCAAGTCCGGCCTGATGGTTGGCTTGGGTGAGACCAAAGAGGAAATCTTCGAGGTGCTGCGGGATATGCGAGAGCACGACATCGACATGCTGACCATTGGTCAGTATCTGCAGCCCTCTCGCGATCATCTGCCGGTTGAGCGTTATGTACACCCGGATGAATTTGAGGAATACACCCAGCTCGCCAATGAGCTGGGGTTTGTCCACGCGGCCTGTGGACCGCTGGTGAGATCGTCTTACCACGCAGACAAACAGGCACACGGTGAGACGGTCAAGTAACCGGACGTTATTACTGTGTTGAGGGCCGGTCAGGCCGGCCCCGTGGGCTTAGGACTGCAGACCCAGTGTCGATAGCGTGCGCTGGCGAATGCTGGCGGTGAGCTCAGCGTCCGTTGCCAGATCTTCGCCGTACGAGGGAATGATCTGCTTTAGTTTGTCTTTCCAGTCGCCATTTTCCAAACGATCTTTAAAGCAGTGCTCCACCACTCTGATCATGGTTTGAGTGGCCGTAGAGGCGCCTGGTGAGGCGCCCAGCAAGGCCGCCAGAGTACCATCCTGACTGGCGACAATTTCGGTGCCGAATTCCAGTTTGCCCTTGCCTTTCTCGTCTTTCTTGATGATTTGAACCCGCTTGCCGGCGCGGGCCAGTTGCCAGTCCTCGTCTTTGGCGCCCGGGTAGTATTCGCGCAGGGCTTTCATGCGCGACTTGTTTGATTGCATGGCCTCGCTGATCAGGTATTTGGTCAGCCCCATGTTTTTGGCGCCCACCTGCAACATGGGTTTGAGGTTGTTGCGCTTGATGGACTTGGGCATGTCCATTTTCGATCCCTCTTTTAGGAACTTGGTGGTAAAGCCAGCGAAAGGACCAAATAAGAGCGCCTTCTTGCCATCGATAACGCGGGTATCCAAATGTGGGACCGACATCGGAGGCGCTCCGATAGCCGCTTTACCGTAGACCTTGGCCAGATGTTGGGTGACCACTTGTTGTTTGTTGCAGACCAGCCATTGCCCGGCAACCGGAAAGCCGGCGTAGCCTTTGCCTTCCGGGATGCGTGATTTCTGCAGCAGTGGGAAGGCGCCGCCGCCGGCACCCAGAAACACAAAACGCGAGCGGATCGGGCGGGTTCTGCCGGTGTTCTGATCTTTTAGCAGCAGGGTCCAGCCACCGGGAGCGGCTTTGAGATTGACTACGGCGTGGTTGAGAATCAGATCGAAGCTGCCCCGGCGTTGCAGATTGCCCACCAGCTGGCGAGCGAGGGCGCCAAAGTTGACGTCCGAGCCGTGCTCCACCTTGGTGGCAGCCACGGCTTCATCGGATTGGCGGTTCTCCATGACCAGTGGCATCCACTTGGCAATGGTGTCGGGGTCGTCACTGAATTGCATGCCCTTGAACAGGTGGTGCTGGCTCATCAGCTCGTAGCGTTTGCGCAAAAACTCGACATTTTCACGCCCCCAGACAAAGCTCTTGTGGGGGGTGCGATTGATAAAAGATTTGCTGTCGGCAATCACGCCCTGCTCGACCAGATGGGACCAGAATTGCAGGCTGACTTCAAACGCCTTGTTGATGCCGATGGCCTTGCTGATATCGATATTGCCCTGCTTGTCTTCCGGGGTGTAATTCAACTCGCAGTAGGCTGCGTGTCCGGTGCCGGCATTGTTCCAGCCATTGGTACTCTCATTGGCGACACTGTCGAGTTTTTCGACCATGGCGATGGAAAGGTCGGGGTCAAGTTCTTTTAGTAACATGGCCAGTGTGGAGCTCATGGCTCCGGACCCGACCAATAGCACATCAACGGTTTGAGTTGCCATAAAATTGCTCTCTGTTTGTCTAAAACGCTCAAAAAGTGCGTTTCAGGGCTTAAAAATAATTGGGGGCGCGATTCTACTGGTCTGATGAACGGGGGCAATGGTTTATTTGTCTATTGGTCGTCAGCAAACTCGAATATGTCGCAAAATGTCGATACAGGGGCTGTTTTTGGGGTAGTCTGAGTTATTTTCTGGACGATTTGAGGTGTGTTTTGGCTGTTGGAGAGGGGGCTGGATCGAGTGTTTTGGCGTCGCTGCGCCTGCTGGATCTGCGTTGTTGCCGGGAGCGGTTGGCGACAATAGCCAGCTGGCATCAACTGGAGTGGCAGCAGCAGGATCTGTCCGAGCGCACCCGCCAGTTAACCACTCATCTGGAGACTGAGGCCATTCCCACCACGCTGGTTGCCTTGAGCGGTGATTGTGCCGTAGGCTCTGTAAGCTTGGTCCGATATCAGCGGCTGGGAGGTTATCCTGCCAGTGTCTGGCTGGCCAATATGTACGTTGTGCCGGAGCTGCGTCTCAAGGGAGTCGGTTCCAGACTGGTTGCGGGTGCAGAGGCGGAGGCCGCTCGACAGGGCGTCGAAAAACTCTTTCTCTATACTCACGATCAGGAAAATTATTATAAAAAACTGGGGTGGCATAGCTTGCGACAGCATCGATTGGCTGGTCGGCCTGCCACAATCATGACGCGCACACTGGATGAGGCGCGTAATCAAAAGGCGTGTGGTTAAACGCCTTCTGCATGGACGTCTTTTGGGATTGCCCTGAGGATTGGCACGCATGAATGCATTGCAGAATAGGCTGAGTCGCGAAAGCAGCCCCTATTTGCAATTACACCGCAAACAACAGGTGGCCTGGCAAACCTGGTCGCCTGAGACTCTTGAGCTTGCCCGAAAACAGGGTAAACCTATCCTTCTGTCCATTGGCTACTCAACCTGCCATTGGTGTCAGACCATGTCGCGTGAAAGCTTCGAAGATGAAGTGCTGGCGCAACAGATGAACGATAACTTTATCAATATTAAAGTGGATCGCGAGGAGCGTCCCGACCTCGATCAGATTTACCAGTTGGCGCACCAGATGTTGAATGGCCGATCCGGTGGTTGGCCTCTGCATGCATTTCTGTGTCCGGAAACACAGCTGCCTTTTTTTGTCGGCACCTATTACCCCCGGCACAGTCAGGGTGAGCAGCTGGGGTTTGCCGATTTACTGCCGCGCTTGCTTAACTACTTTCACAATAAAAAAGACGACTTTGCCAAGCTGGTTAATCAGGTTGAAGAAAGTTTCAATCACATGGCCAGACCGCTACCTGCCCCAGATGATGATGGTCATCATTCTTTTTGGGCGGACGCTCTCGAGCGACTTATGTTGCAAAAGGATGAGATCAACGGTGGTTTTGGTTCTCAGCCTAAGTTTGTGATGCCGGTTAATCTGCAGTTTCTGTTGTCCTCTGTGGCCCGTCAGAAGGCTTCAGAAGAAGACAGTTATCATTTGCACTTTACCCTTAAAGCCATGGCTGAACGGGGGATCAATGATCGCATTGGTGGTGGCTTCTTTCGCTATTGCAGTGATGCAGCCTGGAGTGTGCCGCATTTTGAAAAGATGCTCTACGACAATGCCTTGCTGATGGATGTGTTTGCCAACGCCTGGGAAATAAATCGCAACCCACTGTATAAAAGTGCGTTGTTTGGTATCCAGCGCTGGATGCGCCAGTTTATGTTGTCCGAGTACGGGGCTTTTTTTAGCGCTCTGGATGCCGATTCAGGTGATCGCGAGGGAGGCTTCTATCTTTCTTCCAGAGAAGAGATCAAACATCATCTGACCGGTGATGAATTCGAGTTGTTTCAGTTGATGTTCGGTTTGCAGGGAGAATCGCCGTTTGAAGGCGGTTGGCACTTTGCTCAGCAGATGGATCTGGCGGCGGCTCGTAAATTGATGCTGACCCGTGACAGTGCTCTGGATTTATATCGCAGTGGTCGGGAAAAAATTGAAGCCATGCGCGCCGAGAAAAGCTGGCCGCGCATCGATCATAAAATCCTGACCGGCTGGAATGCCATGGCGATCAAAGGTTTTGCCATTCTCGCTAGGGTATCTGGTGATAAAAAAAATCTGGTACTGGCGCAGCAAACAGCAAACTTTATTCGCAAGAATCTGTGGATGAATCAGCGCTTGTTTGGCAGCTGGCAAAAAGGGCAGGCCAAGGGGCACGCTTTTCTCGATGACTACGTGTACCTGATGGATGCGCTGCTGGAGCTGTTGCAAGTGCAGTGGCGGGATGAAGACTTTCAGTTTTTGAATGCCTTGGCAGAATCGCTGCTGTCGCGTTTTGAAGATGAAGAGCACGGCGGCTTTTTTTATACGCCCCATGATCATGAGTCGTTGATTTATCGCAGCAAGCCGTTTGCCGATACCATTATGCCCGCCCCCAACGCTGTGGCCGCCAAAGTTTTTCTGCGGTTGTCTGTGCTGGCAGCCGAGCCCCGCTATCAGGAGGTGGCTCACAATACGCTGCTGGCGGGGTACCGGGCCATGCAGCAGTTGCCTGAAAATCATCTGACCCTGGTTCAGGCCTGGGAGGAATATCTCAAGCCGCTGCCGCAGGTATTGCTGGTAGACGGTGGCGATATGATGAATTGGCAGGAGGATATCCGCTCGCACTTTTCCAGCCGGGTACTGAGTTTCCGGATTCCTTTCTGGACGGAGGTGCAGCCACCCTGCATCCTGGGGGTGGAAGCCGGTGATGCAGTAGTGTGCTTTGGCGATCAGCATGTGGCCACCCTCAAATCTCGTATTGGTGTTGTTACGGAGCTTTCGAGACTGGTTGGGGCTGGCGGTTAACGGCTATTTCTGGTTTTGTGAGAGCTGGTTTAAATCCAATAATTTCTGTGGGTGATCCGTGAACACGCCGTCTACCCCCAGTTCGCTCATATGGCACAGGTCGTCTATTTCATTAACGGTATAAACCCACACCTGAAGACCCCGGTTATGGGCGTCGTCCACCAGATCGCGATTGATGAAATTGACATTGGGGTGGAAGGAGTAAGCTTCCAGTTCGTCGCAACACTGGGCATAGTGTAACGGGATACCTTCAACCAGAACGCCCCGCTTTACCTGTGGCAGGCGCTGTTTAAAATCAAACAACTGATGCTGGTCAAAGCTGGAAATAACGTAGTTGTCGAAGCTGGCGCCGGTGTCGCGAACGAACGCTTCGAGTAGCTCGGCAACCGGTTCACTGCAGCCCGGGCCTTTTAATTCGATGTTCAGGGTGGCCTTGTTACCGACCAGTTGCAGGATGTCATGCAGACTGGCTATTTTGTTGCCGCAGGCCATTTCCAGATTGCGCAGATACTCAGGGTGATGATCGATCAGTCGACCCTGGCCGGGCAGAGTGCGCCCCAGTCTCCGATCATGGGTAATCAGCAGTTCACCACCAATTTGCCAGGTGTCTATTTCAATCGCATCAACCGGCAATGTCAGGCATTGTTGCAGGGCCGCCAGTGTGTTCTCTGTGTGGTTGCCAACGCCACCGCGATGGGCAATACAGTACAGAGGCTTGGGTAAAATGATTGAATCCATAATTACCGTTCCATAATCCGCTTCAGCAGTCTGCTGGCGGAACCCAGATAGCTGCCGCCAAACAGGTTGGCGTGATTCAGTAGATGGTACAACTGATAGATATCCCTTCGCTGTTGGTATTGTGCCGGGATGGGCTTGGTGTCGTGATAGCCCCGATAAAATTCGTCCGGGAAGCGACCGAATAATTCGGTCATGGCCAGATCCGTTTCGCTGTCGCCAATATAGCAGGCGGGATCAAAGATTACCGGTTGATGATTACAAAAACCGATATTGCCCGACCATAAATCTCCGTGAACCAGAGAGGGAGGTGGTTGATGTGTTTCGAGCTGACGGGCGATTGCATCGATACATTGCTGCCGTTGTCTGTCGCTGTGCTGTTGCAATAATTCTAATTGCCGGCCAATTCTTTGCTCGGCAAAAAACTTTGCCCAGTTATCTGCCCAGCTATTGTTTTGCAACGTCGTACCGCAATAGCTGTCCTGATGCCAGCCGTAGTTTGTCCCGGCCGGGGCCAGATGCATAGTGGCGAGCTGTTGCCCGGCCACCCTCCAGTCGCCGTGGTGCTCAATGTTCAGTGCTGCCAGTAATAAGTAAGCTTGCTCTTGGTGTTGTCCCCAGCTGATGGCGTTGCAGGTGGCAATGGTTGCTGATTCTGCAATGGCATTGAGGCCGTTCTTTTCGGCGACGAACATGGGCAATTGATCGCAGCGGTTCACTTTTAAAAAGTACTGGCCAGTGGTTGTGTCAATTCGATAGCTCTGGTTGATGTCGCCGCCCTGAACGTTCTGGATGCGAATCTGGTCGGATTGTTTTGACAAGGGGCTTGGTAATCCCTGACTGATATGCTCAAACAGGTCGCTAATGGATTTGGTTTGGTCTGTTGAGAGCATTTATACTAGCCGCCGTTTTTTAAACAGTTTAGAGAGCTATGCCCCCGTGTAAAAAGGGGATTGATAAAGTCGGAGATAAATAAAATGAGCGATATAGAGCAGTTATTTGCCAACAATAAGGCATGGGCCGATGGCATTAAAGCGGAAAATCCGGATTTCTTTGCCCGTCTGGCCGAGGGGCAAAGCCCCGAATATCTGTGGATTGGGTGCTCGGACAGTCGCATGCCAGCCAACCAGCTGGTGGGGATGGATCCTGGTTCCATCTTCGTGCACCGCAACATCGCCAATGTGGTACCGCCCTCGGATATCAATTGCCTGTCGGTAATTCAGTATGCTGTTGAAGCGCTGAAGGTGAAGCACATCATGGTTGTTGGTCACTATGGTTGTGGTGGTGTTTGTGCTTCCATGGAAGATCAGAATCTGGGTTTGATTGATAACTGGCTGAATCATATTCGCACTGTGCAGAGTCGTCATGAGCAAGAGTTGAATGCCTGTGCCACACTGGAGCAGAAGCAGGATCTGATGTGCGAGCTCAACGTCAAGGCCCAGGTCGAACATGTCTGTCAGACCAATACGGTGCGAGAGGCCTGGGCTCGTGGTCAGGAGTTGACTGTTCACGGCTGGATTTACCGCCTGAAAGATGGTGTAGTAAATGATCTGGATGTTTCCGTCAGTGGAAATTAATACGATCCCTGTTTAATTGAGGTTTTTCTATGCGTTTGATTCTCGCGTTGCTGTTGCCCTGGTTGCAGTTCTTTACCATTGGTCGTCCCTTTGCCGGTATTATTTGTCTTATCCTGCAACTGACATTGGTGGGTTGGCTCCCCGCAGCAATCTGGTCGGTGTATGCACTGAGTCAGTACAAAACGGATAAAAAAATTGAGGATGCGCTGGGCGACAAATAGTTACCATGATGTGTGCTTGCCCTGCCGATGGTGGCAGGGTGTCGCAGTTCAAATTTCTGAATACCTCTGCGCCTTGCGTGGAACTCCCCTCGGCAAATCAAGTCTTAAATCACTCTAATAATAGTTTGCTGGAATCCTTGCTATGAAGCAGCTCTTTGGTGGCATTGCTGGTCACTATCAATCGTCTGTCGAAAAAATCACCGTGGCCGATGGCTTGGCTCCGTTGTTCTTGCGTCTCTATCTCGGCCCTATTTTTATCTATGCCGGCTGGAAAAAGCTGACCGGTATCGAAAACACCATTGCCTGGTTTGGTAATCCGGATTGGGGGCTGGGATTGCCCATGCCCGAGTTGCTGGCATGGCTGGCGACCCTCACCGAGTTGGGAGGGGGTATTGCCCTGCTGTTGGGATTGGGGGTGAGGTTGTTTGCCATTCCGCTGATGGTGACCATGCTGGTGGCGGCTGTTACTGCCCACTGGCAAAACGGTTGGCAGGCGGTGGCCGACCCCGGTTGGCTGTTTGCCAATGAACGGGTGATTGAGTCTGCAGAGCGGCTGGCTGTTGCCAAGGAAATTTTGCGTGAACATGGCAATTACAGCTGGCTTACAGAGCATGGCAATTTTGTGGTGCTCAATAATGGCATCGAGTTCTCCATGACCTATTTCATAATGTGTCTGGTATTACTGTTTACCGGGGGAGGCCGTTTTGTCAGCCTCGATTACTTCGTATCCCGCTATTTCTCTCCTGCAGCCTTAAAAGTCACCGGGAGCTGATTGAAATCTGTGCGATTGGTTGAACAGATATCACCCAGAGCCTGCTTTGGGTGATATACTGCCGGCCTTTTAGTCTGAGTACAGGTCATTCCCTTGTTAGGTAACCTATTTCGTAAGCGCTCTGCGGAGCAGCCCAAAGCCGATGCCACCAAGCCTGCTGATAAGCGCAGTGGCGGCAAGAAAGCCAATCACGGCAAAGACGCCGCCAAGAAAAGCGGCGGCAAGTCACAGCATTCTCATGGCGGTAAGCGCCGCAATCAGCGTCGTCGCAAGTCTGAGGTCAGCAACAAGCCGGCATGGAGTCTGGATCAATTCAAGGTGCCAGAGGTTGAAGGCAAGAGCCGTTTTCACGATCTGGATTTGCCGCTGGAATTGATGCACGCCATCGCGGATCTGGGTTTTGAATACTGCTCGCCGATTCAGGCGCAATCACTGCCGCACACCCTGAATGGTCACGATATGGTGGGTAAGGCCCAGACTGGTACCGGCAAGACGGCGGCGTTTCTGGTGTCCATTATTGACGATCTTATTCGCCATCCACTGCAAGAAGAGCGCTATGCCGGTGAGGCGCGTGCTCTGATCATTGCACCGACCCGTGAGCTGGTGATTCAGATTGCTGACGACGCCAAGGCCTTGACCAAACACACCGATTTACAGGTGCATACTCTGGTTGGTGGCATGGATTACGGTAAGCAACAGCGTCGGTTGCAGGATTCTCTGGTAGATATTCTGGTGGCTACGCCGGGGCGTTTGCTGGACTTTTGTGGCAACCGCGACGTTTATTTGGATCAGGTTGAAGTGCTGGTTATCGACGAAGCCGATCGCATGTTGGACATGGGCTTTATCCCTCAGGTGCGTCGCATTATTCGCCAGACGCCGAAGAAATCCCATCGCCAGACTTTGTTGTTTTCCGCCACCTTTACCGATGATGTATTGAATCTGGCCGAACAGTGGACCGATAATCCGGCCCGAATTGAAATTGAGCCTGAAAGCGTCGCTACAGATCGGGTGTCACAGCATATCTATTTGTCGGCTACCGATGAAAAGTACACCCTGCTTTACAATATTCTGCAGCAGGATGATGTCGAAAGCCTGATCGTGTTCGCCAATCGCCGGGATGAATGTCGTCGACTTCATGAAAAGCTCGAGCGTCACGGCTTTAAGGTGGGTATTCTCTCCGGTGAAATTGCCCAGAATAAGCGGGTTAAAACCCTCGAGGGCTTCAAGGATGGCAGTCTCAAAGTTCTGGTGGCTACCGATGTGGCGGGGCGTGGTATCCATATTGATGGTATCAGTCATGTGGTCAACTTTACTCTGCCTGAAGAGCCTGAAGATTACGTTCACCGCATTGGCCGCACCGGTCGTGCTGGCAAGACCGGCACTTCCATCAGTTTTGCCTGTGAAGATGACGCCTTCAGACTGATGCCGATTCAGGAATTGCTCGGTCAGGATTTGAAGTGCGAGCAACCTCCTGAGCAATTATTGGTTGATACTCCGCCGCTGGGGCCAAGAAAGCCCGGCAGTGACAGTGACCGCTCAGGTGGTCAGGGGCGCTCCGGTGGCGGTCGCGGCAGGGGTGGTCCTCGTCGCGATGGCCAGAGAAGAGGTCCGCGTCGTTAATTTGATGTGGACTAATAAAGTCTAAAATAAAGCCTAGAAAGAGCCGGGATTGCCCGGCTTTTTTGTGTCTTTAGCTTGGGCTGGGGAGTGGCTTTGGCTACACTTGGTAAATTGAGTGCCAGCCTGTGAAAAGTTTATGGAAAAGATAAAAAAAATATTGGTCGTCGAAGACAGCCCCATAGTCAGTAAAATTGTTCGCCACGTGTTAAAGGGCAATAAGTCCGTCGAGGCTTACTACGCAGCCGATTTTGCTCAGAGCCGCAAACTCTACGAGGAGCACAAGAATGAACTGTTTGCTGCGTTGGTGGATCTCAATCTGCCCGATGCCCCGGACGGTGAAGTAGTGGACTATATGCTTGAACAGAAGGTCCCCACGATTGTGTTAACCGGCAGTTACGATGATCAGCGACGCGAAAAGCTGTTATCGAAAGGGATCGTTGATTACGTTATCAAAGAGGGGCGCTATTCCTACGATTACGCGGTGAATCTGGTTGGGCGTCTGTCCAAGAATCAGGATGTCAAAGTATTGGTGGTGGATGACTCTGATACGTCGCGCAATCACATTTGTGAGCTACTCAAGCGTCATTTGTATCAGGTAGTCTCAGCCAATAACGGCATTGAGGCGATTAAGGTGTTGCTGGAAAATCCCGACATCAAATTGCTGATCACCGATTACAATATGCCGGTGATGGATGGTTTTGAGATGGTGCAGAACATCCGTCATAAATACGAGAAATCGGATCTGGTGATTATCGGTCTTTCCGGTGAAGGGCAGAGCAATCTTTCCGCCAAGTTTATTAAGAACGGTGCCAATGATTTTTTGCAGAAGCCGTTTTGTCAGGAAGAATTTTATTGCCGGGTTACGTCCAATGTGGAATCGCTGGAGCTGATCGCCCAGATTCGTGACGCCGCCCATCGCGATCATCTGACCGGCCTGTTTAATCGACGCTATTTCTTTGAGCAGGGCGAGCAAATCTACAGTCATGCGCAGTCGGCGGCGACGCCTTTGTCGGCGGTGGTGCTGGATATTGATTACTTCAAGAGCATCAATGACACCCACGGTCATGAGGCCGGCGATCTGGTGTTAAAGCAATTCGCCGAAATTCTGGATGAAGCACTGGGCCGTTTTCTGGTGGCCCGCACGGGCGGCGAAGAATTTTTTGCGCTGTTGCCAGGGCTTGATTGCGATAAGGCGAGCGCTTACATCGATAAAGTTCGCTCCATTGTGGCGAGCACGCCCATGGATATTGGCGAGTCAGAGCCGGTGTATGTGTCTTTCAGTGCCGGTGTCACTGCACACTTGAGCACCACGTTGGATGATCAACTGAATATTGCCGATGAGCACCTCTACCGGGCCAAAGATGCCGGTCGCAATCTGGTGATTGGCGACGATGCCGGCGCCTAAGCCGGCTGTGATTTGTTAAGTAACGGGAAAGGATTGTTGTAAGTGAATGACGAAGTGGATTATGGGCCTCTGGCCGGTTTGATTGGTACCTGGAAAGGCGACCGGGGCGTCGATATCGCGCCAGAACCGGATGGCACCGAACGCAACCCGTTTTACGAGGTGATTACCTTTGAAGCGGCCGGTGATGTGGATAACGCCGAAGAGCAGGAGTTGGCGGTGGTGCGCTACCACCAGCAAGTATTTCGCTCATCGAATGATAAGCAGTTTCACGATCAGGTGGGTTACTGGACCTGGGATGCGGCGACCGGCTCCATATCCAATTCATTTGTGATTCCCCGCCGCGTAGCGGTTGTGGCCGGAGGCAAAGTGGTTTCACAGGAAGATGGTGTGATTACCATTCAGGTGGATGCCGCTGACGGCGACCCGGACTGGGGGGTGAGTCAGTCGCCGTTTATGCGGGATAAGGCGCGCACCGTGGCTTTTACTCAGACACTGGTGATTGAGCGTGATGCCCTGACCTATCGGGAAACCACGGCGCTGGATATCTATGGTCGCGACTTTGACCACAAAGACAGCAGTCGCCTGATTCGCGTCGACTGAATCAATCCCGCATTGAGACCAGATATTCTACGTCCATTTTTACCACCATCTGGCCGTTTTGATTAACGGCCAGGCTGCGTGCCTGAACCAGGCCGCGCTTGAGTCGCGGGTAGGCTTTCAGGCCGGTGATGTCCATCTTGGCGGTAATTACATCATTGCTCACTACCGGTTTTAGCAGATTGAGGTTATCGATGCCGCGTCCGGCAATCAGGTGAATGTGGTTGTAGAGTCCTTCCACATTGAGCCGCTGCACCACTGACATGGTGTGCAGGCCGCTGGCACAAAAATGCCCCATGGGAGAATCCTTGGCCGCTTCCGGGTCTGTGTGGAAGGGTTGGGGATCATACTGTTTGGCGAAACGGATAATTTCAGCTTCGCTCATTTTGTAAGAGCCAAAAGTAAAAGACTCGCCAACACAGAAGTCTTCAAAATATCGTTTGCTGTTCATCGAGTAATGGGATTGGGGCGTTAGTCTGCGGATTTCAGTTCTTCGACCCAGAAGGCGGTGGCGCCAACCACGGCAATGGGCAGAATAATGATGTTGAGCAGCGGCACCATGGTGCCGAGCATAACCAAACCGCCAAAGCTCAGGCTGCTGTATTTTTTATCACCCAGTTGCTCGCGCAGGGTTTTAAAAGGGGTCTGGTGATTGTCGGCCGGGTAGTCCACGTACTGAATCGCCATGCACCAGGCGCCCCAGATAAACATCACTATGGGAATAATGGCGCTTACTGGGGGGATGATAAACGACAGGATAAAACCGCCGATGGCGAGCACAGCACCGCGCCAGAGAAAGTACCAGAGTTTGCGCAGTTCGCGCAGCAGTACTCTTGGAATCATCTGCATCAGGGGTTCTGAATCCGGCGCCTTGCCGGTGATCAGGGCTTCGGTTTTTTCCGCCAGAATGCCGTAAAAGGGCGCCGCGATCAGGTTGGTAATCATGCTGAAACTGTAGCCATAGACCAGCAGTAACAGAACGGAAAACAGGCTCCAGAGAATCCAGCTGACAAAGTCCAGCCAGCCGGGCAACCAGCCCAGCATCCACTCTACCGAGCCGCTGAACTGTTGAATCAGAATGCCAGTAATAATGACAAACAGAATGACGTTGACCAGCAGTGGCACCAGAATAAACCAGCGTAATTCCGGACGCACAATCAGTTGTGCGCCACGGGTCAAGTGGTTCAGGCCATTAACCAGGTTGTTGCTTCTGATGGCTGCCGGTGTGGTCATCTTATTGCGCGCCTGCGGCAGTCAGTATGGTTTCGTAGTCGCTGCCGTGACGATGCTCGCGCACCACTTGCAGGATGTTCTTGCCTTCAGGGCCTACGGCATTGATGTCGCGCTGATCTTCTTTGAAGAAGCGTACAAAGGTTTCGAAGTTTTCGGCTTTCATGCCGCGGTAGGCCTTTTCCAGAACGTGAAAGTCCCGATTGGCATCGCCGTAGGCTTCATAGTCCAGAAAGGTTTTGATGCGGGCGTCGTCGAAGACTTCGCCCAGAACTTTTTGTTTGTCTTTTTTTAGTGACATGGTTTGTTTCTCGATTGTTCGTTGATGCTTCTGTCATTGCGAGTCGCGGAGCGACGTGGCAATCTCTTTGGCTTTGTGCCTTGGTGGGGAGATTGCTTCATCGTTTCACTCTTCGCAATGACGGGTTCTTTAAAGTAAGTCGTTTAACTTCTTGCTCAGAATCTGGTTAACCATTCCCGGGTTGGCCTGGCCTTTGGTGGCTTTCATAATCGGGCCCATAAAGCCGCCCATTTTTTTCTTGCGCTTTTTCTCATCGGAAGCCAGCCAGTCATCAATCATGGCCTGACTGTTGGCCAGTACTTCATCGACAATTTTTTCCAGCTCGCCGGTATCGGACATCTGCTTCAGGCCCTTGGCTTCAATGATGGAGTCGGCGTCGCCTTCACCGGCCCACATGGCTTCGAAGACTTGCTTGGCGATTTTGTTGGAGATGGTGTTGTCGCCAATGCGAACAATCAGGCCGCCCAATTGCTCGGCCGTGACCGGGCTGTCCTTGATGGATTTTTCCTCGGCATTGAGGCGTGCTGACATTTCACCCATCACCCAGTTGGCTGCCAGTTTGGCGTCTTTGCAGGTGGCGACTGCGGTCTCAAAGAAACTGGCAGTATCGCCATCGGCCGCCAGAATGCTGGCATCGTAGGCCGACAGTTTGTACTGCTCTTCAAAGCGATGCTGGCGGGCGTCCGGCAGTTCCGGCAGGGACTGACGCACGGCTTCAATATAGTCGTCGTCGATTTCTACCGGCAGCAGATCCGGGCAGGGGAAGTAGCGGTAGTCGTTGGCCTCTTCCTTGGAGCGCATGGAGCGGGCGGTTTTGGTGTCGCCGTTATAGAGGCGAGTTTCCTGAACGATCTCATCGCCGTCTTCCAGCACATCGATCTGGCGTTCGACTTCCAGTTTGATGGCCTCTTCCATAAAGCGGAAGGAGTTGAGGTTCTTGGTTTCGGTACGCGTACCCAGTTGCTCAATGCCTTTGGGGCGAATGGAAATGTTCACGTCAAAGCGCATGGAGCCTTGAGACATTTCGCCGTCACAAATGCCCAGCGAGGTCACGATGGAATGCAGCTTCTTGGCAAAGGCCACCGCCTCGGCCGAGCTGCGCATATCCGGCTCGGATACAATTTCAATCAAGGGGGTGCCGGCACGATTAAGATCGATGCCAGACATGCCATGAAAGTCTTCGTGTAACGATTTGCCCGCATCTTCTTCCAGATGTGCGTGGTGGATTCGAATCGATTTGGTGCTGCCATCTTCCAGTTGGATTTCAACATGGCCGGCACCCACAATCGGGGCATCCAGTTGCGTGGTTTGATAACCCTTGGGCAAATCCGGGTAGAAGTAGTTTTTACGTTCAAACACAGAGCGCTTGCCGATCTCGGCGTCAATGGCCAGACCAAACATCACGGCGTAGCGAAACGCCTGCTCGTTAGGCACCGGCAGGGTGCCGGGCATGGCCAGATCAACGGCGCAGGCCTGAGTGTTGGGCTCAGCACCGAAAGCGGTACTGGCGCCGGAAAAAATCTTGGTGTTGGTGGCCAGTTGCACGTGCACTTCCAGGCCAATAACGGTTTCCCATTCCATTTCTATAATCTCTCTTCTGTTCTCGCTCGGGGTCTTAGTCGAGGTTTGGTGCTGTGGCCTGATGGTGGTCGGTGCTCTGCTGGAACTTGTGGGCGGCATTGAGCAGCTTGCCCTCGGCAAAGTAGTTGCCAATCATCTGCAGACCTACAGGTTTGTTGTCGACCAAGCCGCAGGGAATGGAGAGACCGGGCAGGCCCGCCAGGTTGGTGGAGATGGTGTAGATGTCTTCCAGATACATGGCGATGGGGTCGGCGCCCTTCGAGCCAAATTCAAACGCGGGTGAAGTCGCCGTTGGGCCCATGATGATGTCCACCTCGTTAAAGGCGTCGACAAAATCCTGCTTGATCAGGCGGCGCACCTGTTGCGCCTTGCGGTAGTAAGCATCGTAGTAGCCGGCTGACAGGGCGTAGGTTCCTACCAAGATGCGGCGTTTCACTTCATCGCCAAAGGCTTCACCGCGAGAGCGCTTGTAGAGGTCGTTCAGGTCCGCCGGGGTTTCGCAGCGATAGCCGTAGCGCACGCCGTCAAAGCGTGACAGGTTGGCGGAGCACTCGGCCGGTGCAATCACGTAGTAAGCCGGCACCGCCAAATGAGTGTGCGGCAGGCTGATTTCTTTGATGTTACAGCCCAGCTTTTTGTACTCCTCAATGGCGGCTTCTACCCGCGCGCCGGTTTCAGCGTTCAGACCTTCTCCGAAATACTCCTTGGGGATACCCACGGTCATGCCGGCGATGTCGTCGTTAAGAGTGGCGGTGTAATCCGGCACTTCTTTATCGATGCTGGTGGAATCCTTGGCGTCGTAGCTGGCCATGGTGTTGAGCATGATGGCCGCATCTTCGGCTGTGCGCGTCAGGGGGCCGGCCTGATCGAGGCTGGAGGCAAAAGCAATCATGCCCCAGCGTGATACCCGACCATAGGTTGGCTTGAGGCCGGTCAGGCCACAGAGGCTGGCGGGCTGGCGAATCGAACCGCCGGTATCGGAGGCGGTCGCCGCGGGTGCCAGTTGCGCGGCCACAGCGGCGGCAGAACCGCCGGAGGAGCCACCCGGAACACAATTGGTATTCCAGGGGTTTTTTACCGGGCCGTAGTAGCTGGTTTCGTTGGAGGAGCCCATGGCGAATTCGTCCATGTTGACCTTGCCCAGCGTCACTGCACCGGCATGTTTGTAGTTTTCTACAATGGTGGCGTCGTAAGGCGGAACAAAGTTATCCAGCATTTTTGAACCGCAGCTGGTGCGTACGCCATTGGTGCAAAAGATGTCTTTGTGGGCGATGGGTACGCCACACAGTGGATTGTTGTCGCCCTGCGCCAGTCGCTGATCGGCGGCACGGGCCTGTTCCAGAGCCAGTTCTTCGGTGGTGGTGACGTAGCTGTTGTAGGTTGGATCGAGGCGTTTGATTCGATCCAGATAATGTTGCGTTATCTCTTCGCTGGAATATTCCTTGTTGCGTAGATCCTTGGCGATCTCCGCGATGGTCTTGGCGTGCATTGCAGGCTTTCCTGTAGCTGTTAATTCTGATTGAGCGAATGTGGTTTGATGGATCAGATCGGTATCAGTCGATGACTTTGGGTACCAGATAGAGGCCATCTTCCGTGGCTGGCGCAATGGCCTGAAACGCTTCGCGGCGATTGTCTTCACTGACCTGATCGGCGCGCAGTTTTTGAGTGGCATCCAGTGGGTGGGCCATGGGGGGGACGCCTTCGGTATCGGCGGCTTGAAGCTGGTCTACCAGTTTTAATACGTCAGTAATGCTGCTGGCGGCTTCATCAATGGTGGCGTCGGTAATTTCGATGCGGGCCAGTTCGGCCAGTCTGGTGATCTCGGAGCGATCCACAGTTGTCTCCAAATGGTTGAAAAATGGGCTTTCGGGCTTTTCCACTGGCGATGGCGGAAAGGCCGGATTGTCAGTTGTATGCTTTTTGCGCAACGTAGGTGCGGATATGTGAAGCAGGTGGCTAAAGTTATCACATTTGTGCCTTGCTCTAAATCCCCGCCGTTGGTAGAGTTCCACAACTTGGACGGGGCCCGTGGGTAACTGCTCACAGACTCAAACTAACGGATTGAAATAACAACAAAAAACGGTGCTCTGTTACCGTCATGTCAATTCCGACAGATTTGCCCCCATTGATTGACCAACTCTGATTAAAGATAAGGCTTTGTCTCCGATGCTTAAGCGTTTGCGTGGAGTATTTTCCAACGATTTGTCCATTGACCTGGGTACGGCCAATACCCTGATTTACGTTCGCGACCGCGGCATTGTGCTGGATGAGCCATCCGTAGTGGCCATTCGTCACCACAATGGTCAGAAGATTGTTGAGGCGGTTGGCGTTGAAGCCAAGCGCATGCTGGGTCGTACTCCCGGCAATATCACGGCGATTCGCCCATTGAAAGACGGTGTTATCGCCGACTTTCAGGTGACGGAAAAGATGCTGCAGCATTTTATCAAGAAAGTGCATGAGACTGCCTGGTTTCAACCGAGTCCACGGGTTTTGGTGTGTGTTCCTTGTCTGTCTACCGAGGTTGAAAAGCGTGCCATTCGTGAGTCTGCGCTGGGCGCGGGCGCCCGTGAAGTTCGCCTGATCGAAGAGCCCATGGCAGCGGCTATCGGCGCCGGCCTCAAAGTTGAGGAAGCCACCGGTTCGATGGTGGTGGACATCGGTGGTGGCACCACCGAGATTGCCATTGTCTCTCTCAATGGTGTGGTTTACTCCGATTCGGTCCGCATCGGCGGTGACCGTTTTGATGAGGCCATCGTCAACTATGTGCGCCGCAACTATGGCAGCGTGATTGGTGATGCCACCGCTGAGCGTATCAAGCAGGAAATCGGCTGTGCCTTTGCCGGCAGCCAGATGCGTGAGATTGACGTGCGTGGTCGCAACCTGGCCGAAGGTGTGCCGCGCAGTTTTACCCTCAACAGTGATGAAATTCTCGAAGCCCTGCAGGAGCCTCTGGCCGGTATTGTTCAAGCCGTCAAAAGCGCACTGGAACAGTCTCCACCGGAACTGGCGTCTGATATTGCCGAGAGCGGCATTGTCTTGACCGGTGGCGGAGCGCTGTTGCGCGATCTCGATCGCCTGCTGACTGAAGAAACCGGCTTGCCGGTGATTGTTGCCGAAGATCCGTTGACCTGTGTTGCCCGCGGTGGCGGCAAGGCACTGGAATTGATGGATCGTCGCAGCATCGATCTGCTGTCTAACTGATTAAACTGTCTTATTGAACAAGGGCCCTGACGGTCACCCCTTGGTGACCGTCTTTAGTGAACAGGAGTTTATGTTATCAAACCGCTGTTTACGCAAAGTGCATCCGCTGCTTCCAGAGTTGCGGGTGTGGGGCTGCTCTCTCTGGCGCTTCTGTTAACCCATCTGTTTACCGACTGGCTCGATCCGGTGGTGTCAAAACTGCAGGTTCTAACCACGCCCTTTTACAAAGTCGTCAATACGCCTGGTGATCTCTATCGCTGGGGCAGTGATTCCATGGTCAGTCGCGAGGAGCTGGAGCAGCAAAACGCCACCATGAAAGCTGAGTTGGCGATCCTAAAACGCAAATTGCAACAAATGGGTGCCCTGGCCGCCGAGAATGTGCGGCTGCGGCAGTTACTGAACTCCGCCAAGATCATCAGCGATCGGGTGCTGGTGGCCGAGTTGATCAGCGTCTCCCCCGACCCGCTGTTGCACTCCGTTACGCTCAATAAAGGCATCAAGGACGGTGTCTATGTCGGCCAGCCGCTGCTCGATGCTCACGGCCTTATGGGACAGGTGACCGAGGTGGGGGATCATCAATCCAGAGCGCTATTGATTACCGATGCTACCCATGCGCTGCCGGTTCAGGTCAATCGCAATGGTGTGCGGGCTGTGGCTGAGGGTGTGGGTGATCTGTACCGGCTGGAATTGCGCCATCTGGCCAATACCGTGGATATTCGCAAGGGCGATCTGTTGGTGAGCTCGGGGCTGGGGCAGCGGTTTCCGGTAGGTTATCCGGTGGCCGAGGTGATGTCGGTAAGTCGTGATCCGGGGCAGCCATTTGCCAAGGTGGATGTGCGTCCGAAAGCTCAGCTTAATCGCAGTCGTCATGTGCTGCTGGTATTCAGTGAAGAACAAGCCCTCAATAATCCGGGTTTTCTTGATAAGGGGGCCGCAGGTGGCTCTGATCAAAGCCCATAACCGCTGGGTTATCCCTCTCACCTACATTGTTGCTCTGTTGTTGTGTGTGTTCCCTCTGGTCTATGAGGGGCGCTGGCTGCGCCCTGAGTTTCTGGCTCTGGTTGTTATTTTCTGGGTGGTGAGAATGCCGCAGCAGGTCAGTATGACCTTGATTCTGGCGATGGCTTGCCTGCAGGATTTACTCGAGGGCGGGCACCTGGGACAGCACGGTCTGGCCCTGGTGGCCGTGGCTTATCTGGCATTGCTGCTGGAGGCCAGAATCAAGCACTATGTGATGTGGCAGCAGGCTCTGGTGGTGCTGTTTATGGTTATGGCTCATCAGCTGGTGGATAACTGGGTGCATAGTTTTCAGGGCGGGGCTGCGGCCAATCTGGAATTCTTGATGCCGGCGTTTACCAGCGCCATGATCTGGCCCTTGGTGCAAATGGGCATGGAGCGACTGCGGTTGCGCTTGCGTGTCAGCTAGTCGACATCACACATCAGCGTACTGACGATTATGAATAGCCTGTATCTCGCTTCACAATCCCCCCGCCGACGCGAATTATTGACGCAGATTGGTGTCCAATACCAGATGGTTTCGGTTGATGTACCCGAGCAGCGCGAGGCTTGTGAATCGCCCAGTGATTACGTCTGTCGTCTGGCTCTACAAAAGGCCCGGGCGGGTTTTCAGGCGCTGCAATCGCGGCGCTTATGTTCTTCCGAGGAGCTGGCCAAAGCCGTCGTATTGGGGGCCGATACGCTGGGCGTGTTGGGTGATGAGGTATTTGAAAAGCCGTTGGATCACAATCACGCCAGGCAGATGCTGCGGCAATTGTCCGGGGCCAGTCACCAGATTTTGAGTGCGGTGGCGTTGGTCAGTGGTGAACGCCACGCTCTGCGGCTGGTGACCACCCAGGTCAACTTTCGAGAATTATCGGATGAGGAAATTGATGCCTACTGGGCGTCGGGGGAACCCTGTGATAAAGCCGGGGCCTATGGCATTCAGGGGTTGGGCGCGGTCTTTGTGAAGTCCATTGAAGGCAGCTACAGTGGGGTTGTGGGGCTGCCGCTGACGGAAACGGCCGAACTGCTAAAGGATTTTTGTGTGCCGGTCTGGCAGGCACAGGATTGAGAATAACAATATGAGTGAAGAAATACTGGTTAATGCCTCACCCACTGAAACACGAGTGGCGCTGGTGGAAAATGGCATGCTGCAGGAAGTGTATCTGGAGCGAACCCAGCGCAAGGGTTATGTGGGAAAAATTTTCAAAGGGCGAGTGGTGCGGGTTCTGCCGGGCATGCAGGCGGCGTTTGTGGATATCGGGCTCGAGCGCGCCGGTTTTATTCACGCCTCTGACATCTCTCCCCTGAACGAAGATGGTATGGAGCAGCGCGACAGTGAGATCGAGGATATTACCTCCATCTTGCGCGAGGGGCAGAGTCTGGTCGTGCAGGTAGTAAAGGACCCGATCGGTACCAAAGGCGCGCGCCTGACAACCCACTTGTCGGTTTCCGGTCGCCAGCTGGTGTATATGCCGTACACCCAGCATCTGGGTATTTCTACCCGGATCGAAGATGACAATGAGCGTGAAAGGCTGAAGGGGATTGTGCAGTCCAAGGTTGAGGAGCTGGCCTCTGAGCAGCACGCCGGAGGCTTTATTATCCGCACCGTTGCCGACGGTGTCAGTGCCGACGAAATTTGCGCAGACATACCGTTTCTGTATCGCTTGTGGTCCGATCTCGAAGACAAAATTGCCACGGCCAAGGCGCCGGCAGTGATCTATGAAGATCTGCCATTGTTTCAGCGCACCCTGCGCGACTTTGTTAAGGCTCATATCGAAAAGGTGCGGGTGGACTCCCGGGAAGTGCTGGGCAAAATGAATGAGTTTGCGGATAAATACGCTCCTGAGATTCGTCAGCGTCTGGAGCATTACCCGGGTGAGCGGCCCATTTTTGAGCTCTATGGTATTGAAGATGAAATTCAGCGGGCGCTGGAAATCAAAGTGTCACTCAAGTCCGGTGGCTACCTGATCATTGAGCAGACCGAAGCCATGACCACCGTGGACGTCAATACCGGTGCGTTTGTGGGGCACCGGAATCTGGAAGAGACTATTTTTAAGACCAATCTGGAAGCGGCTACCGCCATTGCCCGTCAACTGCGCCTGCGCAATCTGGGCGGTATCATCATTATTGATTTTATCGATATGAAAGACGAGGAGCATCAGCGTCAGGTGCTGCGCACCCTTGAAAAGATGATGGAACGCGACCACGCCAAGACGTCGATTACCGGCGTGTCCGAGTTGGGGTTGGTGGAAATGACCCGTAAGCGCACTCGTGAATCGCTGGGGCAGATCATGTGCGAACCCTGCTCGGTGTGTCAGGGGCGCGGCACCCTGAAATCGGCGGAGACCGTTTGCTACCAGATTTTCCGTGAGATTCTGCGAGAAGCCCGGGCTTATGACAACAAGAAGTATCTGGTGTTGGCGTCGCAAACCGTGATTGAGCGATTGCTGGACGAGGAGTCTGCCAATGTTGCCGATCTGGAAGAGTTTATCGGCTGTACCATCCAGTTTCAGGTAGAAAGCATCTATAGCCAGGAGCAGTACGATATTGTTCTGGTGTAGTGCCGGGCAGTCCCGGTACCGGCGCTTTGTGCATGGCGTAGTTGAAGTATGAAAAATTATTTTCACTGGACTTTAAGAAAATTCTGGATGCTGCTGGCTATCGCTGTTCTGGTGATGGCCGTGGTGGTTCAGCTTGGGCGTCAGGTGGCGCCTATGGTCAGTGAAAACAAGGCGAGCATTGAAGCTTATTTCTCCGAGCGCATCGGCGGCCATATTACCAGTGAAACACTGACGCTCAACTGGAGCGGTCTGTTGCCGGAGTTGCGTTTTACCCAGTTGAAGTTGCAAGGACCGGACAACAACACGGTGCTCAGTGTCAGGGGCGCGGTAGCGACGCTGGACTTTCTTGGCAGCCTCTACAATCTGTCACCAAAAATCTGGAAGTTGCACCTCGATGGTGTCTCCATGCAGTTAACTCAGGACGATCAGGAACGCTGGTATCTGACCGTGCCGCGAGACGCTGCCACCGATGCCACCAGCAGCGCATCGGTTACACCCCTGGATGCGATTTTTACTGCGCGCGATGTGTTGCTCAATGACGTGGTGATCCGTTATCACTTTCTGGGTGGTCGGCAGCACGCTTTTAATTTCAATGAGATCAGCTTGCAGAATCACGCAGGTTTCCATCGCTTGAATGCGGCAATGGATTTGCCGGAACAAAAAAATGCACTGAATTTGCTGCTCGAGGGTGAAGGGGATCCGGGAAGCTGGCGGGAGTTTTCCGGCAGTGCCTATCTGCAAATTAACAATTACCAGTTGCGCGACTCTGTGGCGATAGCCTCGCGTCAGATTGCTGTTTCGGAAGGCGTGGTCAATACCCGCCTCAATGCCGATCTCTGGCTTGATTTTGTACCCGGGGAGCCATTGATCCTGAAAGGTACTTTACAGGCCATGCGTCCCGGTGGCGGTAAGTTCGCCGCCTTGCCCAGTTGGCTCGATACCAATATCTGGGGTTCTCTGCAAGGGGCTGATGATTGGCGTTTGCAGCTGCAGTCTCTGCAGTTTGAAAATGATTTTCACACGGGCTCCGGAATTGATTTGGCCATAGAGCAGCGCAGCGGCGATCAGGTTACCGTCTATGCCCCCGAGTTGGATTTAGGCTTCTGGGCGCAGCTTGCGCAGAGTTCGGGGCTCTTGCCTGAGCGGCTTGAAACGGTATTCGAGACTCTGCAATTGCATGGCTATGCCCGCGATCTGCTGGTGCAGATTCCCCGTGATCAGCCAGCCGAATTTTCCCTGCAGGCCAATTTGCAGGATGTGGGGGCCAATGCCTGGAAGGGCTCGCCGCAGGTGTCGGGTCTCAAAGGCTTCCTGCAGCTGGATAAAAATTCCGGATCGGTGCAGATCGACAGTGACGATTACTTCCTGATGCACTACCCCAAAGTGTACACCGAGCCCTTTGAATTTTACTCGGCCCAGGGCGAGGTTGCCTGGCAGTACGATCGCGACGCCAATGAGGTTTTCATCAACAGTGGTTTGTTAAAGATGGATGGCGATATTGGCAAGGTGCGTGGCTATTTCCTGATGGATACGCCGTTTGTTGCCAAGAGTCGACTCAGTGATTTGACCTTGCAAATCGGGTTGCAGGATTCGAAGGCTGTCAATCAACGCTATCTGGTGCCCTATACCTCCCCGCAATCGTTACGCGATTGGCTGGACTCTGCGATTCAGGGGGGAGATGTATCTCAAGCAGGATTTTTCTATCGCGGTTCGGTTGCTAAAGGCGATCTCAACAGAACCATGCAGTTGGGGTTGTCGGTAGAGAATGGCCAGTTGGACTATTCACCCGGCTGGCCACATCTGAAAAACTTTGATACCGAATTGGTGGTGGATGATCGCAATCTCTACGGGGCTGTTGCCAAGGCGGGTTTGATGGGCAGCCAGTTAACGGCTGCCGAAGTGTCGATGATGCCCAATCCTTCGGGCGTTGGTTCCCTGTTGAACATTACCGGTAATTTGCGAGGGCCGGCTCAGGACTTGCTGACGGTGTTGACCGAGACACCGTTGCAAAAGGCTCTGGGTGATGGGTTTTCCCAATGGCAGATGCAAGGTGATATGAAGGCGCAGTTGCAGTTGGGTATTCCTCTGACAGCCGGGCAGCCGGGAATGACTCAGGATATTGCCGTGACCTTGCGCGATGTCGATCTGGCCATGCAGGATACCGGCTTGACCGTCGAATCACTGTCCGGTGATCTGCACTATTCCGATAAAGCCGGGCTGGCGGCCAAACAGTTGCAGGGTTTTTTCTGGCAGCGGCCACTGGATGCCGTGATTGAAACGCAGGTGTCAGCTTCTGACGGCGCAAAAGAAACCCGCATCTATCTGATGGGTGAAGCGGAGATGGCGGATCTTGCCAACTGGTCGCGCCGACCAGAAATAAAATTTACCGAAGGCGTTACCTCAGTGGGTGGTGTGGTATCGATTCCCTTTGGTGGCGCGAAAGACAAACAAGGTCCCGGGGTGCGGCTGGAATTGGGTACAGATCTGCGCGGGGTTGCGGTGAATCTACCTGAACCATTTGCCAAATCCGACAAGGAGGCGGCTCCACTCTCCTTTCGGATGGACATCGGAAAAGCTGCCAGCCGCTACCGTTTGAATTATCGCGAGCAGATCCAGACTGATTTACTGGCCCGTAAAGGCCAGCCGTTACAGGGCGAGGTGGCTCTGCTGGGCAAACCGGAAGGCGATGGCCGCGATGGCTTGTTTGTCACCGGTGAGCTGGCGCGTCTGGATGAAAAGGAATTGTTTGAATTTATCGATCGCTATCAGGGGTACAGCGATGATTTTGCCGATGGCTCCAATACGACTTCAGGCGCTGCTACCCTGTTGCAGTTTGATGCCCAGGTCGAGGAGTTTGTATGGGGCAAGGTGACACTGGATGATTTGGTTGTAGCCGGCGGTCAGGTGTCCGATGGTTGGCTGTTCAAGTTGGAAAATCCCTGGTTTAAAGGTGATCTTGGCCTGCATGGACAAGCGCCCATTCGGGTGGATCTGGACTATTTGCATATCCCGGATTTTGCCGATGATACAGTCCCTCAGCCCGGCGCCACTGATGGCAACAGCGCCAGCAGCCAGGCTCAGGTACGGCAAGAAGACCTGCTGAAAGATCTCGATTTGAAGCAGATTCAGGCGATGGATGTTTCAGTTCGTGAGGTCACTCTGGCTGGAGGCGAATTGGGCCAATGGCAGTTCAAAGTGCGACCTGTGGACAACGGCGTAGAGTTACAGGATATCCGCGGTGAAGTTCGCGGTGCCCGACTGTTTGGCCCGGTCAAAGACAGTGGCGCTTCATTGCTTTGGCTGGCCGATGGCAATGGTCACCGGTCCCGTTTCAACGGCGTGATTGAGGCCGTCGAGCTTGGCCATGTGATGCAGCAGTGGCGGCAGCCGAAACTGCTGGAAAGCAAACGGGCCCGAATGCGAGCGGATCTTTCCTGGCAGGGCAGTCCGGTGGCCATGAATTTGGTGGACCTGTACGGCAAGGTCAATATCGATGTGAACAAGGGTCGCTTTATTCGCAACAGTGAAAACGCCGAAAGCGCGTTGTTGCGACTGATAGGCCTGTTCAATTTCGACAGCTGGGTGAGGCGTTTGCAGCTGGATTTTTCCGATGTCTATAAAAGCGGGTTGGCCTTCGACAAAATTGAAGGTGAAGCGATTTTTGATCAGGGCATGTTGCTGCTTGAGCGGCCGTTGGTGGTGGAAACACCGTCATCGGAACTGCAAATGGGTGGCGAGATTAATCTGCGCAAGGAAACACTGGACGCTTCGCTGGTAGCGACCTTGCCGGTTGGTGGCAATGCCACCACGGCGGCGGCGTTCTTTGCCGGTTTACCGGTAGCGGCCAGCGTTTATCTGGTCAGCAAACTGCTGGATAAGCAAATCAAAAAACTCACCAGTATCAGTTACAAGATAGAAGGCCCTTGGGCATCGCCCGAGGTGGAGTTTGATCGTCTGTTCGACAGCAATGCCGCAAAAAAAGCCGGTAAGAAAGTACGCCAAAAATCCGCTCCTCCGGTGGTTGCTAATCCGGACGCCAGTGCAGAGACACAGCCGTGAAGGTGGCGGCCATACAAATGGTCTCCGGTACCGATCTGCAGGCCAATTTGCAGTCGGCAGCGCAGCTGATCAGTGAGGCGGCCGCCGCGGGCGCTGAACTGATTTTACTGCCGGAGAATTTTGCTTACATGGGCGGGCGCGACACGCTGGCCATCGGCCGGGAGGAGCTCGCCGACGCCGGTCCGATCCGCTCTTTTGTTGCTGCACAGGCAAGGGCCCATGGCGCAGTACTGGTTGCAGGTTCATTGCCAACCTGCGCAGCGGATGAAGCCGGGGTCAAGCCACCAGAGGGTAAAGTGTTTACCGCCAGTTTTGTCTATGGTCCCAATGGGCAGATGTTGGCGCGTTACAATAAAATGCATTTGTTTGATGTGGACGTTGACGATGCTCAGGGCCGTTATCGTGAGTCTGACGATTTCTGTGCCGGGCACAGCGTGCAGACAGTGGCAGTTGATTCTGACTGGACCCTCGGATTGAGTATTTGCTACGACCTGCGTTTCCCGGAACTGTATCGGGCTCTGGTGTCGCAGGGGGCCAACTTGATCACGGTGCCGGCCGCTTTTACCTACACCACCGGCGAAGCCCACTGGGAAGTTTTGTTGCGCGCCAGAGCCATTGAGAATCAATGTTTTATTATTGCGGCCAATCAGGGCGGACAGCATTCGACATCCCGCAAGACCTGGGGCCACAGTTGCATTATTTCACCATGGGGCGATGTGCTGGCTTTACAGGAGCAGGGTGAGGGAGTTGTTGTCGCCGATTTGTCTTTAACTGATTTGCAGCGCAGGCGTCGTACTATGCCCGCTTTGCAGCATCGCCGGCTCTAGCCTGTAGGTTTGTCATTTTGACAGGTTTTTGCTCCTGCAAAACCTGTATACACGACATCCTTGGTGAGAACGATTATAGGGAGGAGGAATCCTAGAGATCCTTCGCTTCGCTTAGGATGAGAAGTCTTAAGGTAACCCTATTTAGCCATCAATCGGGTTTGTCATTCTGACGACCATAGGGAGGAAGAATCTCAAGATCCTTCACTGCGTTCAGGATGACCTGGCTCAATTTAACCCATAACGGTCATTTGGAGTGAGTGCCGCCTCTGTGCTTATAGGTTGTAAAAGGTATAAAAAAGGTATATTTTTGGCTTATGGATATATTTGAATATGATCCCAATAAGAGCCAAATAAACCTTGAGAAGCACGGTATAGATTTCGATTCCGCTCAAGAGCTTTGGCAAGATCCCGATTTAATAGAAATCTCTGCAAAAACAACTGATGAACCAAGATCTCTTGTTATCGGGAAGATTGCAGGGAAGTATTGGTCTGCGGTCATTACATATCGTACACCCAAAGTTCGCATTATCTCTGTAAGGCGATCTAGAAAAGCTGAGGTAGCCCTATATGAAAGCTAAAGAATTCGATGAGAAGTTTGATGCTAACGAAGAAGACATTCTTTCAGAATTAGATCTTTCTACCGCTAAGCGGGTGAATCAGCAACAGAAAAGGGTAAATGTGGATTTTCCTATCTGGATGATTGAATCCCTGGATAGGGAGGCTTCCAGATTGGGAGTTACACGGCAGTCCATAATCAAAGTTTGGTTGGCTGAGCGACTTGAGCATCAAGTATCGCATCACCATTAAGTGCTCGTACTTTATTCGTCTGTAATTGGCACTATTGAGCAGGGATGTGAAAAATGGAAAATTTTGCATATATCTTGGCAATAAGCCTGCTATTGCTGATTATCTACATGTCTTCACTTGTGACGTACCACACAGTTAAGTCGGATTTTTTTGATGCTCCACAGAAAAAGATCATAATTTTCCTAGCTTGGATCGTCCCCATAATTGGGCCAGCATTGATAATGAGCGTGCTGGCAAGCAATAAGCCTGTAATTAAGTATAGTGGCAGTAGGTTTCTAAGTTATTTGTTTCTAGCCCATTTCTTTAATGAAATCGAAGGAGCAAAGGAAGAAGCTGATATGCCGGGAGACCTAGATTCAACTTCGTCGGATCATGGTATAGATTAAACGGCTAATTTTGGCACGACTTTGCCCAGACCCCCTGATACAGAAGGAGGCACTGGCTACTATTTTTAGGCATGAAATATTATGACTAAACACGTAATAAGCGGGATCGTCTTTTGTATTGGGGTATTATTCATTGTAGTTGGCCTATTGGTCGGTGATGCCAGTCTCAGTAATCTACCCTTTATCGGCCTGATGATTTGCATTGTCGCTGCTTATATTGCGAGTATAGGTAGTAAAAAAGAAGCCAAAGGACTGAAGAAAAGACACTATGATAACTTTCCTGGTGGCGGATATTCTGGCGAATAATATAAAGCTAAAGATAACAGCTAGTGAATATCCGTGACTGGCGGTAGTAGCTATGGTTAGCTTCCCATGAGAGTAATAAGTAAAGTTTTACTGTTTTTCGAGTCTATATTTATTGCCTATGTATCTTTTCTTGGCGGGATGATCGGCTTTGGATCTCTGATATATCTACTCAAAGATTACAAAACGATTGAAGATGTAGCGATCTTTATATTCGGCATAGTCATTCTTAGCTCAATCGTCTCAGGATGGCGTATTTTCTTTTGGGTAATGCTTAATGGCCCTGCAAATGGCAGAAGAATTTCAAAGATATGGTGGTGTTCAGCAGGATTAGGAGCGTCACTAACAATTGCTTCATTGGCAACTGTTCTTATTTGTAACCTGCTAGGGTGGGAAATAAATAACTATTTTGTTCAAATCTTCCCGCTAGGTGGGCTGTTTTTAATTCCTTGTTTCCATGTTTTATATGAATATCGGCTGCAGAAGCTATCGATGCGGTAAAACTGACGGCTTTCCGCCACTATCAACGGGATGCTTACGATAGTTGTTATATTGTTTTTTGGTTCTTTAAATTGATTTAGTGCAAACTTTGAGTGGCCGTTACTGGCACAAATCATCATCCCATAAGTTATAAAAGAAGGACTTTCTTTGTATAAATTGATGGAACAATGAAAAAGTATTATTCACAGCTAAGTCGCCCAAGAAAATTCCTTAAGCCTATATTTATAGTGGGCTCGTTGTTATTTTTATTTTCGGGACTAACTGGCTCAAACTCATTGAGTTTATCTGATTCAGTATTACTT